>DGWW01000048.1:13130-33241 GCA_002395385.1 Myxococcales bacterium UBA4248 | reverse complement strand
AAGGGCGTATCGCAGATAGCCCGAGCAGCGCAGGCGTATTCGCGTAAGCGAAAAGCCGCGCACCATCATTAGAATTCGACCCCCAGACCGAGTTGGCCATAGAGATAACCTTTAAATCCGCCTTCGGCACGGATCGTCATGACATCCCAAAGGGTAAATTTAAAGCCGAGGGTCACGGTAACAAACCCGAAGAAATCGGGCATTTGCGTCAATTTGACGCTTCCGGGTTCGTGCGGGCATTTATTCGAAACACCCATGCCTTCTGCGCATGCAGAGCGGATGGCATAGCCGCGGGCATCGCCCATCACGATGCCGCCCCAACCGCCGCCGCCATAGTAGAACGCAATTTCGTCGATGATAGAAACGACATGGTAGGCGGCAACTTCGAGTGAAAGAACGTGGTATTTGTTGACAATATAATCGGCCAGATGCGGGCGATCATCGTAACGTTTATCCAGCCAGTAGGCACTGCCTGTGCGGGCGTTGTTCCATCCCAGCGAGAACCGCATTTCGCATGGTGCTTTAAAACGCAGGAAATAGTCGAGATTGAAGCCCATGTTGACGACGCCATCCCACGAACTGCCGTGATGGGAAAACCAAATATCAAAGACACCGTCCGGCATGCCCAGGAAATTGACAGCCAACTGCAGGCCATGGCCTTTTACGCGTGAATTCTCGTCGGCCGCGGGTTTTGCGGTGACGGCTTTTGGCGAGGTGTCTTCATCGGCTTCTTCATCATCGTCGTCCAGCGAATAGCGCTTTTGGGGGGGTGGTGTGTTTTCTGCTTTTGCAGAGGGGGCGTCTGAAGAAGCCTTTTCGCCCACATCAGCTGTGTCGGATGATTCTGAATCTGCTTTTTGAGTTTCATCTAAGGAAATTCTGCCATTGATATCCCCCGTAGCGATTCTGCCATTATCCTGGGCCATTGCGGCGGTTGAGGATATGCAAAGGATGAATAAAAATGCAGAAATGACAAGAATTAACGAACGAATACGACTCATTATTAACCTCAAATTGGACGCACTTCGCGCCACAATAATATACACCACTATAGTTTATGCGAAAATCGATTTTGAGGCAAGGAATTAGCAATTAGCAATTAGCAGTGAGCAGTGAGCAGTGAGCAATTAGCAATTAGCAATGGGGGCTCTCAAAGTTATCTCTAAAGAATTGAGGATCTTTAGCTTCAGAGTCGCCTTTTGGTTTTGCATCCCAATTGCACATTGCACATTGCACATTGCTAATTAGAACGTCATCCACCTCTAGTTTTAGCTTTTACCTTTAGTTTTGCATCCCAATTGCACATTGCACATTGTTAATTAGAACGTCATCCACCTCTAGCTTTAGCTTTTACCTTTAGTTTTGCATCCCAATTATCAATTATCAATTATCAATTAAATAAAACTTCCCTCTTGTTTTACATTGTGCTAAAAGCGGCGACCGCCGGTAATGCTGTGCATTTGCGGTAAAATCAGGCAACTTTTTACAAGGAGAAACAAAATGAAGCTGTCCCCACTCGCTGAGGTTAAAGAGAAATTCGGTTCCCGTGATGAACTCATCAAAGTCGTGATGGGCAAAATTGAACGCCCGGAAGGCATGAATGACGATGCTTTTGCAAAGAAAGTTCGCACCATCAGCAACCGTAAACTTCTCAAATTGAATGCGGCTCATGAAGACATGATTAAACGCTTTGGTTCGAAAGATGGTCTCGTCGATGCCATTATTGGCCTTGAGAAAAAAGATGAGAGCCACAAAGTGGACACCGTTCGCCGTGCCCATTTGATGACGCTTCGCGTCGCTCAGCTTTTAGACCGTTACAAGAGTCTTGAGAAAAAAAGCAAATAAGGTTATTTTATAGATGGCTTTCGTAAGCCGTTGATGAATTTAACCATTTACAATCAGGGAGGTGGCACCTTGCGCACGCATGACTGGCCCTTGAGGCTTTTGAGTTTGTCGTTATGTTTTGCGGTGGTTGCCGCCTTTTCTTTTGGTTGCAACGAACGCCGGAGTGAAGGGCAAAAGCCGGTTGTTGTCGATGAAGAAGATAATCCTGCCGGATTTCGCCAGCCAGAAAAGAGCCAGGTGGGCGAATATGAGCATGTTGCCCAGGTTCAGCGATTTGAAGGCGGCATAGAGCCGGACGATTATAAAGCACGCAAACTCGTCAACCAGCTTTATAATTATTGTATTGGTGCGTGTTCTGCCAATCAGGAATGCCCGGCAGATTTGGATGCAGCCAAAGAGGCTGTGCGCAAGCAGTTTGGGCTGTTCTGGCCAAAAGATCCCTGGGGCAAGCCGTATCAATATAAAAAGATCGATGCCCAGACTTGCGATGTGTGGTCATCAGGCCCGGATGGTCAGGACGGTACCGACGATGATGTCCATGTCGCCAAAAGCAATCGCGATGATTTGCCAAACTAAGTTGATTTGATAAACTGCGCCTTGAGTTGTTTCGACGCTTTTTCAGGAGTGATTCATGCATAAATCTTTGCCTTTGATAGCCGCAGCGGCTGCAATTCTGAGTAGTGTACCCGCATTCGCCCAGGACGTGAGCGAGGGTGGTACCGATTACAATGCTTCCATTCAGCAATCCGAAGCAAAGTTGCAGTCCCAGATTGATGCTCTCCAAAGGGAGATTGCTTCATTAAAAGAAGAGTCAAAGCAGAAGGATGAACTCCAGGCAGCCAAAATAAAAGAAGATCAGGAAGCCAAAGCGCTTGCCGATGCGGAAGCTGCCCAGAAAGAAGCCGATCTCGAGAGCAAAATTCAAAGCTATCTCACGGATCGATTCCGGTTCGGTTCCTATGGGCGTGTTCAGCCATCGATGAATCCCGATGGCATGAAATCGGGACGTCAGACGCGCCTTGTTTCTCCGACCCCTCGCGTGGACGAAGGCACGTATGTTGAGCTCTATCTTGGCTATACACCTTACAAAGGCGAAGATGGTACGACCGTCGATATCATGACCACACTCGCGATTGATGGTGATGAGCTGTTCCATAAGACGGGCGACTGGGCTTCGGGCATTGCAGTTCGAAATCTCTATATTGAAGCTCGGGATCTCTGGTTCGATGGTTTTACCGTTTGGGCCGGATCGCGCATGTACCGCGGCGATGATATCTATCTGCTCGATACATGGCCCCTCGATAATCTCAATACTTACGGCGGCGGCCTCGGCTGGCACGGTAAAACACGCACCAATATTGATGTTCATTTCGGCACCAATCGCCTCAAGAATAACTATCAATATGAAGTGGTCGATGTCGTCAGCGAACGCTTTGTGGGGCAGCAGGATGTCGTTTACCTCGACAGACAGCGCTTTATCGCATCCCTCAAGGCCGAACAGCTTTTTGGCGGCGAAGAAAAGCCACTTTTTAAAGTCAAGGTGTATGGCGAGGTGCATGCCATTGGTGAAGGTGAATGGCTCGAAACGCAGCCCGAACAGATCAAGAAATTGCCATCCGATAACGGCTGGCTCGTCGGTGCTCAGTTAGGTGTCTCCAATTTCCTCGATGACAGCTATGTCAATCTCTTCATCAAATACGCAGCCGGTCTTGCTGCCTATGGCGAGATGGCAATTCCCTTTGGCGTCGCTTCCGATATGAAAGCTGCCGATGCCAAGAATTTTACCGCAGGGCTTAGCGCCGGTATCAATATCATGAACTATGCCGATGTCCTCTTCGGTGGTTATCTGCGTTACTTTGCAGATGCGGATGGCATCGAAGAAGATTTTGATGACGGTGTCGAAGGCGTCTGGGATATCCGCATTACCGGTCACATCGGGAAATATTTCCGCCCCGGTATCGAACTCAGCCAGCAGCTTCGCCACCCGAATGGTCTGAGCCCCGTAAACCAGAAGCAGGAACTCGCCTCACTCTTTAAATTCTCGGTCTTGCCTGCAGTGCGCTTCGGTGATGGTATCCTCGGCCGCCCGGAACTGCGGTTCAATTATACGCTGAGCATTCTCAATGATGCCGCTCAGAATATCTATCCGCAGTACGATTACCTGCGTTCTCACAAATACGTTCACTTTATTGGATTTGCTGCTGAATGGTGGTTTAACATCTAGTCATCATGAGTCACGTGCCTTACGATTATTATGAATCCATGGATGCCAATGCCCACGAGTTCGATCCCGAGGCGGCATACGAATTCCTGAGTAAGCATTCAGATCCCATCAACGATATACGCATGGCCCATTGGCGCGGCGATGTCGATGATGATGCTTTTTGGCAGGTACTCGAACAGTACCGCGGGCAAAATGGCGGCTTTAAAGGGGGGCTCGATCCCGATTACAGAGGCGAGGTCGGCTCGATTCATACGACGATCGAGGCACTTAGAATTATGGTGGCTCACCAACAGTTCGAAGGCCCGCATATCCAAAAAACGCTCGATTTCCTGCGTTCGACCGTCCTTCCCGACGGTACCTGGCAGGAATTACCGGAAGTACTTGCCGTTCCTCAATGCCCAAACTGGTACCATCCTGCTCAGTTCAGGATTTATGAGACCTCGTGCCTGGCGGGCTATGCGCTCGAATTAGGGGCTTCTGATCTTTGGACGAATGCCGTTCGCTATGTTCGGCAAACCTGGAAAGATATGCCCTATGCTGAAACGGCACACCCTTATTGGGCCGTTTTATTGCTCATCGGTCGCAGCACGACATCGGCTGATCGTAGCATCACATTTGATGCACTCGATAATCTCGGAGGCTTTATTCGTCAGCGTCACCTCGATGCATACGATTGTTCGGCTGTCGTTGAAATCCTCAATGGCATTGACCTGCCCGAAGTCGACGATCTGCTCATGCGCATTTTTCACCTGATTGGTGCCGCACAGGATCCCAAAGATGGCGGCATCCGCACCGAGTATGGTGACGTTCTGCGCCCCACCGCAACGTTTAATGCGCTGATGGCGATTGCCATTATGATGCAGCGTGGCTTGATTCCAAACGGTTGATTTTTTAGCGCTTTTTTGGGGGATCGCATGCCTTGTACGCTGCGCGTACTGTGGCATGCCGTCGGGCTTTTGGCCTGCCGGCCAATGCGCCCTTTGACGTTTGCTATCGCTGCGCGATACGCAAACGTTTTGAGCAAGGTTTGCACATTGCGCATTCGCCTCGTGAATTATTTCTCAGGCGGCAGTGGGTTCAGATTCAGTTCGAAGGTTTCTACTTTTTCGGTCAGCGTGATGGTTTTGCTTTCATAGCCTTCGACATGGCCCGAAATCTGGATAGGATCGGTTTCGGAAGTCGTCTCGATGGTGCAGGTACCATCTTTGCAGTCGGCCGTGCCATTGAGGACGCCGATGCGGGCATTGGCCGGCGTGTATTTCATCGTGAATTTGAACAGAGGATATTTGCCGCCTTGTTTTTTTTCTTCGGCAGGGGCTGCACCGTCGGTCGGGGCTGCATCGTCAGCTTTGGC
Organism: Myxococcales bacterium UBA4248; assembly: GCA_002395385.1. Taxonomy (GTDB): domain Bacteria; phylum Myxococcota_A; class Bradymonadia; order UBA4248; family UBA4248; genus UBA4248. Next base: position 27,818 of record DGWW01000048.1, on the reverse strand, counting down.
CGTATCGTCAGCCTTGGCACCTGCATCGGCCTTCTTGTCGTCAGCCTTGGCATCATTGGCCTTGTCTTTGGCGCCATCATCCTGTTTTACGGTTTCCTGGTCTGCTTTGGGCTCATCTTTTTTGCAGCTTGTGCCGAGCGTTACAAAGGCGAATAAAACAAACACACTCAATAATACAAGAAGATTTCTGTGGAGTTTTGTTGTCATAATGGTCTCCCAAATGGTCCTTTCGGAGGATGAAATTGCTATGTAAAACAAAGGGAGAAATATTTCTCCCCGTTGACTTTGTAATACACATCGCAAATGCTGGAAAGAATTGGACCTCTGGGGGTGTTAGCAATGTTCAATGTGCAATTGAATGACAAATCGTAATAATCGACACGCCTGGAAGGCATTTCATTCGTAGGTTTAGCCGTAAGTGCGCAGCCCACGGTGGGGTTGTCTCCCCTCCGGGCAATAGAAAAAATACAAAAAAACGCGTCCCAAATGTAACAAATGCCAAGTGCCTGGCATCATATAAGTGACAGTATTCATGGTGTGTAGCTGCCGTTTTATAGGATGGAGGGCATTGTATGGCAAAGCGACAAGCAAACAGGAAGACCAAGGACTCGGTATTCACGCATTTGTTTTCGTTTTCGAGGTACCAACAGGAGCTCTATCGTGCATTGCATCCCGAGGATAGACGAAAAACAATCAACATCTCCGACGTCTCGCTTCGAAATGTCATTGCTGTTCATTCGTACAATGATTTAGGAATGATTGTGAATGGCAAGTTGATGATATTGGTCGAAGCACAGAGTACGTGGTCTAATAACATTGTCATTCGCTTATTGATGTATCTGATGGAGTCGTACAATAATTATTTCACGCGCATTCAGGCGAATCTCTATGGCAGTTCCAAACTGTCAGTGCCCTTGCCGGAATTGTATGTCATTTATACGGGCAAAAGAAAGCGGAAGCATTCGGTATCTCTGTCTTTCCGTGAGATTTTTTTCAAAAAAAAGAAGTGCGCTCTGGATGTTAAAATCAAAGTGCTTTATGGTAACAAGGAGCAAGCGACGGGCAACATCATAGAGCAGTATGTTGCCTTTTCGCAGATATGGGATGAACAGATTAAACAGTATGGTAAGACTGAGGAGGCGGTGCGCGAAACCATACGCATTTGACTAGAAAGAGGGATTTTAGTCGATTATCTGACAGAGAGAACGGTGGAGATTATGGATATTATGACCTCTTTATTTGACCAGGATGAAGTGACGCGCCGTGTTATTGCAGAGCACGAACGCAAAGCTGAAAAAAAAGGCGAAAAACAACGCACGCTCGAAATCGCCAAATCCATGAAAACAGATGGGTTAAAACCTGCCTCAATTGCCCAGTACACCGGCTTGACGCTTGAGCAAATCGAGAAACTCTAATTTCAATTCGGAATTCGGAATTCGGAATTCGTAATTGTAATTCTCCAATAAAATCGACACGCCTGGAAGGCGTTTCATTCGTAGGTTTAGCCGTGAGTGCGTGCAGTCGCGCCCGGATCGGAATGAATGGCACCATGGATTGTGCGGGAATTCGGAATTGTTTTTAATTCGGAATTCGGAATTAAATGACAAAATCACCATTATCGACACGCCTGAAAGGTGTTTCGTTCGTAGGTCTAACCGTTTGTGTGCCGAAGACGCGTCCGGATTGGAATGAATGCACCATGTGTTGGGGGAATTCGGAATTGTTTTTAATTCGAAATTCGGAATTCATAATGCTGAATGCTGAATGATTATATAAAGCCAAGGAATCATCCAAGTCCCTTGAGTATGACATTTCATTATGCATTCATAATTATGCATTATGCATTATCAGAGGTTTCTTAACCGGCGGGGTGGGGTCATGGCAATTCTGTCGGCGTATGGCGCGCAGCGCACATAGCCGACAGGCCCGGGCGTATTGGCCCAAAGGCCAATAGCCGGGCAAACGGATAAAATGGCAACACAAATGGATAAAATGTTGTCCAAAATGACAATTTTGGATAAAAATTCATCCAAAAGTTGGGATAAAACTTGAACTCATTCTGCATTCTGCTAGACACTTATTGTGAGTTGTTTAACACAAATCGGATGGAGTTTTTCTATGAAGTATGCATCTTTATTATCTTTGTCTATGCTCGCTGTGTTGGCGGCTGCCGGGTGCAGCGAATCAGATCGTGCGCCGTGGTGTCCGACGCTGAATTGTGTGGTTACGCCGTCCGGTTCGGCAGGTCATGTGGATGTCGATTTGAGCACGCGCAAACTGGCGTTGATCAAGGCCGATACATGTGACGACTATCGCAAGCATTTGCTCGATGATCTGGCGGTTCGTATTGCGGACGAACGTTTTGACCGTTATCATTATTGTGGTTATCGGTATCACCATGATGGTGGGTTTAACTGGGGATTGGGCGAGGACGTTGCTGCAGTCCCTGATGCTGCGCAACCGGCAGCCGGCGAAGCAGAAAAACCCTCTGTTCCCCCCAGTGATTTGAAGGCTGGCGAGTATACGACGACGAACGTTCAGGAAATGGGCGTCGATGAACTCGATACCGTGAAGAATGACGGCAATTATATGTACGCCATTCGTGGGAATCGGATACATATCACGAAGATTTGGCCGGTCGATCAGATGGAAGAAGTCGCGGTGATCGATTTGGCAGATCTCAGGCCTGAGGCGGTCACCGACGAAAACGGGAAATTGGGAAATTCAGATGATGCGAACGTTGACGATGAATTTATCTTAGTGGAGCCCGACCCAATAGAGGATCCTGTACCAAATGGTTATTATCGTCCGATGCGTCCGAGAGGTCTCTTCTTGACCGATGATAAAAAGCTCATCGATATTAGTGAGGTCAGTGGGTATCATTACGGTTATCGCGGCGTCATCAGTGTTCGGGTGTTCGATGTGAGTAATCCGGCATCACCAAAGCTTCTCAAGTCCCATCAGCTCGAAGGTGCGCTCGCAGATGCACGCCTCATCGACAATCGTCTGCATGTCGTTTCCTCTGCCGATCCGCAATTCTCTTGGTATGACGCTTATGAACTGAGCCGTGAAGAGATTCCCGGAGTGCCGTCCTTCTACAATCCCTGTGATGAATACGATGTATTTTACCACGAGGCGTGGACCGAAGAACAGTGGGATAAATGGAATAAACTGCAGGATCAGTGGCATGAACAGGCTGCTCTCAACAAAGCAAAGTATTTGCCTGTGATTCGTGCATGGCTCGACGAGAAGTTTTCGACAATCGACGATTTGGGGTGGCCTCAGTATACAGATGGTACTACCGTCAAACCCATGGTGAATTGTGAAGATGTATATATTCCTGCCATGGCTTCAAAGAATCATGGATTCCTGTTCGTAACCGAATTTTCAGGCGCGAATTATGAAAACTTTACCTCTTCGGCACTGGCCGATTCGGGGTGGCTGGTCTATGCCTCGAAAAAGAATTTGTACATCTCGTCGTTGAGTGACAACTGGTGGTGGAATTGCGAAAACTCGGCAGATGGCTGCAGGAGCTACACGCATATACATCACTTTAACTTTGGGGATAAGGCCGGCGAAGTTAAATATGTCAATTCCGGTGAAATCGAAGGGTCTGCCAACAATACCTTTTATTACAGCGAATATGACAATCATCTGCGCGTTTTTTCATCACTTGTGGACTGGGGCAATTCGGCAGAAGGACAGAAATTATCGATCCTGGATATCCATACGCCCTCTGTGATGAAAGAAACCGGCTCTTACCGGGGATTTGGCAAGGATGAGATGATTTATTCGGCGAGGTATGTGGGGAACAGAGGTTATATCGTTACCTTTAGAAATACCGATCCGTTGTTTGTGTTTGATCTATCGGATCCCACAGCCCCCAAATTAGCTGGTGAACTCAAGATCAATGGCTATTCATCTTATATTCATCCGGTCGGTAAAGATCATTTGCTCACGATTGGCGAGGATGCAACCGATACTGGTACGGTCACGGGGATGAAGCTCGATTTGTATGATGTCTCAGACCCGGCAAAACCGACGCGCAAATATACGGTTAAAATCAACGAAGAGAGCTACAACACGTATGGTTGGTCCGAAGCACTCAACAATCATCATGCATTTCAGTATCACGAAGGTTCGGGGTTGCTCGCCATTCCTGTAAATATCGAAAAATGGCATTATGCGTATTCGGATTATGACTGGAATTACAGCCATTTTTCGGGCATGTTCATCTATCGTGTGATGCCGGATAAAGATTTTGAATTCCTGGGTGGCGTCAATCATGCCGATCTCGTATCGGATAATGAGCAGGCCTGGTGGACGACGGTCGACCGTTCGCGCTTCTACTTTAAGAATGCCGGTGTTTACGACAAGGATGCCTATATCTATACCATGTCGCGCCATGGCCTTAAAGCGAGCAATGCGCTCAAGCCCGATGAGACTTTGGGCAAGGTTCAATACAACACTCAGGATGAGGTCGATTACTGGTATGATTACTGGTATTAATGGATGGGATTTGTGTTTAATTGCAAAAGTTAGAGATCATTTGTGGGACCCCTGCAGGGTTCGATTCTGGGGAATTCCATTTTGTTCAGAATGATTACACTCATATAACAGAGTCGCAAAGACGACGATGTCCGTGTTAAAAACGCAATGAAGGAGGAAGATGATGAAGAAATTGTCCGTGTTTGCATTATCTGTCATCACGGCATGCGCGATGATGGGGTGTAGCGAGAATCCGCATTGGTGCGAAAATTGTGTCGATCCCGAACCGGGAACACCTGTGATTCCCGGCAACCCTGCGAATCCCGGCAATCCGTCGAATCCCGGCAATCCGTCGAATCCCGACAATCCGTCGAATCCTGGCAATCCGTCGAATCCCACGAATCCTACCAATCCTACCAATCCGGTCGATACGGACATCGCTCCGGGCTGCGGGGATACCGATTGTACGATTACTCCCGAGGCCGATCCTGCGTTGGATACCGATTCGCACAAACACAATTATTCATTGCGCAGCATGGTGATCAATAAGGCTGCCAATTGCGACGATTACCGCGAACATCTTTTGGATGCATTGGCCATGCGCGTGGCCAACGAGCGCTTTAGATATTACAATTACTGCGGGATGTGGTACGATGATGTAAATGTAGCAGAGCCTTCGGCTGAGCCAGGATCATCCGACTCTAAGGAGGACAGTGCCGGTGAATATACGACGACCAATGTCCAGGAAGAGGGCGTCGATGAACTCGATACCGTGAAAAACGATGGTACTTATATGTACACGATTCGAGGTCGCCAGATTCATATTTCGAAGATTTGGCCCGTCGATGATATGAAAGAAGTTGCTACCATCGATCGCGATGAACTCAAGAGCAACAATCCCAATGAACATACCTGGATGTATCCCTATGGCATTTTCCTGACCGATGACAAGAAACTCATCGACATCAGCCAGGTCGAGACATGGAGTTACGACGAAAGTAACTGGTACAGTCATTATCGCGGTGTCGTGAGCGTTCGCGTGTTCGATGTCTCTGCTCCCGAAAATCCGAAACTCCTGAAATCACACCAGATCGAAGGTCAATTCGAAGATGCACGCCTCATCGACAATCGTCTGCACCTCGTTTCGTCGGCAGTTCCTGCCTATTCGTGGTACGATGTCTACAAGATCTCCAATGAAGATATTCCGGGTGTTCCCAGATTCTACAATCCCTGCGAGGAAGATGATTTTGATTATGATGACTGGTCTGATGAAGATTGGGAGAATTATTATAAAAAACAGGATGAATGGCATGCCAAGAGTGAGGAGAATATTGAAAAATATCTGCCCGTCATTCGCGCATGGTTAGATAAAAAATATCCAACCATTACCGATTTTAACTGGCCGAATTATTACGATGGCGAGAATGCCAGACCCGCCGTTGGATGTGAAGATTTATACATTCCTGCTATGGCATCCCAAAAAGACGGATTCCTCCTGGTTTCGGAGTTCTCGGGCGATAATTATGGGGATTACAAAGCATCCGCCATTACAGACAGTGGCTGGCTCGTGTATGCCTCGAAGAAAAATCTCTACGTTTCTTCGTTTAGCTACAATTGGTACTGGTTCTGCGAAGGCGATGACTGCAGCAAGAATTACACCCATATTCATCACTTCAACCTCGGTGACAAATCCGGAGAAGTCCAATATGTCAATTCGGGTGAGATTACAGGCCAGGCAGAAGATACGTTCAACTACAGCGAATACAATGACCATTTGCGCGTCGTTTCGTCACCGACGTGGGGTAATTCTCCAATGGGGCATAAACTCACGGTTTTGGATATCACCACTCCAAAAGTGATGACAGAAACGGGCTCTGTCGAAGGCTTTGGCAAGGACGAACGTCTCTATGCCACCCGTATGTTCGGCGATAAAGGCTATGTCGTGACCTATCGCAATACGGATCCGCTCTTTGTCTTCGATCTTTCGAATCCCGCCGATCCCAAACAAGTGGGCGAGCTCAAGATCAACGGCTATTCATCCTACATTCATCCGGTCGGCAAAGATCATTTGCTCACGATTGGCGAGGATGCAACCGACACTGGCACGGTTACAGGGATGAAGCTCGATTTGTATGATGTCTCGGATCCCGCCAAGCCGACCCGCAAATATACAGTCAAAATCAATGATGAAGAGTGGTCTTCGACCGGCGGTTCCTATGGTTGGTCCGAGGCACTTTACAATCACCATGCCTTCCAGTATCACGCTGGTTCGGGGCTGCTCGCCATTCCTGTCAATCTCGAAAAATGGACTTATACCAACAGCTGGTATGACTGGAATTACAAACAATTCTCTGGCATGTTCGTCTATCGCGTTACGCCTGACACGGACTTTGAATTCCTCGGTGGCGTCGATCATGCCGATCTCGTGCCGGCAGATGAATATCGCTGGTGGACTTCGGTCGACCGTTCGCGCTTCTACTTTAAGACTGCAGGCGTGTACGACAAAGATGCCTATATTTACACCATTTCACGCCATGGCCTAAAGGCTAGCAATGCGCTCAAACCCGATGAGACATTCGGCGTCATCCAGTATGAAAAGACGGATGATGACTGGTGATATTGATGTTTGCTCGCCTTAAGACGTGCCAAATGCACGTCTTTACGGCTCGCCAAAGCCGCTATCGCTTTGCGATACGCGGCTTTTTTTAGTATCCGTAACTGGTGCAAAGGATATCTCTTTCGTCGATAGGATCTGCAAGTGGGAATGGGAATGGCATGCTGATAATCAGTTCGCTCGAGATGTCTTCCCTCGCCTGTCTGAACATGCCATCATCGTCGGGATACACACGAAGTCCACGGCTCTTGCGTTCGATTAAATACAAGATCGGCAAGGCATCCCCGACTTTTAAATGTTCTCCGGGATCATAATGGATGTAACAATCGTGAACAATATCTTCTTCGCGCAAATCATCCGGGGGATTAAATGCATAAGATATTTTGAATGTCGGTGCACCATAATACACCGCCATAAACAGATGATCTTTCTCTTTTTCGCTATCTTCTGGCATTTGCAAGCGGCCGCGGCCTTCTGTCACATTTTTTATTTGGGCATGATCATCATCATTCGTGATATCTGTTTTTAAACCAGGCTCACTTTCTAATTCTTTTTTGGCAAAATCCGGCAATGTATTTTGAGGTTGTGTGGTTTGCTGGTTTATTGCAAGGGATGTTTTCGAATCGGGGATAGGTTTAATTTCCGGCTTTGTATTCTGAGGTTGCGTGAGTTTCGGTTTTCGCTCATGAGAGTATGCTTTTATCGAATAGCTATTTGCATTGCCCAGCGAGAAATCCTTTTTAAAAACGGGGCCGTTTTCCAATTCTTTTTTGGCAAACCCAGACCAGGTATTTGGGGATTGCGTGGTTTGCTGGTTTACGGCAAGGGATTTTTCCGATTCGGGGATAGGTTTAATCTCGGGCTTTGGTTTTTGCTCAATCTCTTTTTCCGGCTTGGGGACAAATTGGGGCTGGCTAGGTTTTAACAACATCAGTCCAAATTCAGAATATTCATTATTGAATTTGAACATGTTTCTTTCGATGGGAACGTATTCGATCTTGGTAATGCGTGCGATTGTTTTTCGGCCTTCTTTAAATACGCTCTTTTTCCATTTCTGGAGATTCTTCTGGAGATCTTCATCGTCACCCAACGTGCCATTGGTCGAACTTCTTGTGTCAACCTTTTTGCGAAGTCCTTTTAACCAATTCTTGATAGCTTTCTTATAGTTTGATTTATCAGATAATTTATCGGCAACAACCACAAGAATACAAATTCCAATCATGACGATATATATTTTAAGCATAACAAGAGGAAGTTGTATAAACAAATAAATTAATACAAGCTCAAGGATGAGCCCCACTGCAAGTCCTGGACCGTCCCCAATGCTGTAAAGGATGATAACGGGGAGAACAAGTGGCGCGATGGTGTATACCAACGTGTTTCCGATTATTTTCCCAAATAACGATGTAAACATCACATCGTCATTACTGGAAACAATAATATCATTGAGTTCGAGTTGTTGAAGATTGGATAACTCAGATTCGCAGCATTCGGGTATATCTCTTGGTGTTTGTTCGGGAAGCCTCTGCCACAATTCGATATTGCCCGCTTCGCCGTATTCCTGGATATCTCTGAGTTTGTTATTTAATTGTAATGAAGACCATTCGGCCAGAGTCGATATATCTTTGAGAAGGAATTCATCATGGATAAATTGTGTAAATGTTGTCTTTAACTGCTCGATATCTGTCAGGCGGTCTTCGATTTTGGGCTCGAGCATTTGGCGCAAGACCTTGACGACACTGGGGTGCGCCGATTGCATCTCGGGCTCGAAGATGAGATGAAAATCCTTTACCGGCATATCCGCTGGCGATACACCACTCATCATATAGACCAGGACTGCCGCCAGTGCATAGATATCGCATGCGGGGCCAGGATTGCCCATGAGCTGTTCGGGGGCCATGTACCCATAAGTTCCGGCTACAGTCGACCCACCACCCTGAATCTGCGGATTGGCCACTGCCCCAAAATCGATGAGCCAGACTTTGTATTGATTGTTGTTGAGTGGTACCAGCAGTAAATTCGAAGGCTTGATATCCCTGTGGATGATCGGCGGAACATGGCCGTGCAAATTTTGAAGAATAGTCAGCACCTGCAGGGCAATGTTATAAACGCTGTGTACATCAAAGCGATGTCCCTGCCTGAGCAAATCCTGCAATGTGCGCCCCGGGATATATTCCTGAACGATACAGGCATAAGGGTTTTCGCCTTCGAGATATTCCACCGCCTCGTAAAATCGGGCAATGCCATCGATCTGTAAACCTTCGAGCACAGCGGCTTCGCGTTTAAATAAATCGTAGGCTTTCCAATTTTTGACCGATTCAATATTGAGCTGCTTAATGGCAACCCGAATTCCATCCGATTGCCTTTCGGCAAGAAAGACGCGGCCCTGAGCGCCGCGTCCCAGTTCCCGAATATAACGGTATTTGGATTGCAGCGCCTCTGGCAACTGGCTATCTAAATCCGTCAAAACGGCTTGCTGTGCCGTCCCTTCGAGCTTTTCCGATTCCGGTGTCATGGCATCCAAGGTTTCTGCGTACATCGGCTACATACTAACGTCACCTGTTATTCAGCACAATACTTACCTTCGGTATCACACTCGCCTTCACACTCTAAATAGGCATCGAAATAATAATAGTTCTTGCCATCCGTCGAAGCACGGCATGCGCGTTCACCCTGATAATTGGCACCAAAATAGGAACCGCAGAATGGCTCGGGATCGGCCACAGCCGGGCATTCCTCTGCACTGTCGAGACAGTAGGCTGCGACATCGCCTTCGATGTCAAGTACTCGGCACACACCATTGTTGATTTCACATTCGGGGCGCATTTCCTCAAGACCGTAGTAGCAGTTTACGGGAATGTTGCCATCGCATCGCGGGGCAAAGGTCGCCTGATCGCACGCTGCAATGCATTTGCCGAGCTCGGGCTGGCATTCATTCGTTTCGCAGATCTCGATTGCAGATGCATCTTCGCGCCAGTATTTGATTTCGCCATCCTGGGTGCAAACGTATTTTCGCGATTGTGTCGTACCGTCATAAGTACATGCGTACTTAATATCACCGACGGTTTCGCACGGTTCAAGGCATTCCCCCTCGACACACACGTAGCCGGACAGGTATTCGAGATTGCACGACATCGCGACCACTTCATCCCTGTAATTAGAACAGGTCAGCTGTACATCCGTGCCATCGCATTGCGGCTGGTAGCTGGCATAGTCACAATGATCGCCCTCATGTTCAGACAATACCAGACAGGTCTTTTCGGATGTGTCACAGCCATGAGCGCAATATGCACTATCCGTCTGGATATAGACGAGTTTGTCGCCCAAGGATGTACAGACGTATGTCATTGAGTATGAATCTTCGCATCGCACAATGGTTTCGTCTGCGACCGTACAGGGTTCGTAGCAATTCGGAGATCCGTCATCCATCGCGCAAATCTGGCCGGATGCACAGGATTCTGCAGCGATGACATTCAAATCCTGTTTGGCATCATAATGACAGGTCACGACGATTTCGCCGGTATCACAATGCGCGGCAAAATCATCGGGGCATTCTGTACCCTCATTTTCGACGAGCTGGCCGCACAGATGCGTGTCGCTCAGGCAGCTCGGCGCAGTACCCTCGCATATTGTCTGTGAGGTTGCTTCGTAATACGCATTCCCATCGTTCGCTTGTGTACAGACAAAATGCATCGAAGCCAGCACTTCATCACCGTTTTCATCATTGACATAGCCACAGCGATCGACTTCTTCGGGCAATGTACAGACATCGTCCGTCGTATGCACGCACTGGGCATGGGCGCTGGTCCCCTCACCAAATACGACGCACGAAAGCCCCTCATAAGAATCGCAGTAATCAGCCCCGTGGACGACTGTGCCACTCGTTGGATCTTCGGCGTCCGGCTTGCAATAAACGGGATAAGCATCATTACAGCTTTCGATGAATGTGGCCGGATCGCACGGTGTATCTTCCTGCGGCAATGCACAAAAATAGGTGTCATAATGGCATTCGTAGTCACATCCCAGCTCACCGGTAGACATGGGAACAACATCGCCGCATGCCTTGCCTCCAAGCAACTCGCCATCGCAATCCTCGCCTTCATCGATTCGATGATTGCCGCATGCCTCGGGGAAGCATACGCCGCCTTCGCAGCCAAATTCGCAGGGCATGGCATCCACCCATACCCCGAGATCACAAATTTGCAGGGTATTGCCATCTGCCTTGCATAGCATCTCACCGGGGAGGCAATCCGAACCGAGCAAACATACGCCCTCCATGCATCCAAACGTACAGGTCTCTTTTTCGATCCATTCGCTTCCAATGCATTCCAAAAGAGCTGTCTCGTCGTCAGAGCATTGCATGTCGCCTATGTTGCATATATCGACAGGTGGCTCTTTGCATACGCCATCTTCGCATCCAAATTCGCATGGGGTAGGGTCATCTACCCATACGCTGTCCGTACAGGTTTGAACGGTCGTTCCATCTGAGTTGCATTGTTTGGTTTCTTCGGTGCAGGGTTGTACCGGCCCTTCAATGCATGCGCCATCTGCACACCCATTTTCGCAAGGCTCTGTGGCATCGACCCATGTACCATTTTTACATGTCTGCACAGTGGTGCCATCTTCGGCGCACTGCGTCGTTTCTTCGGTGCATGGTTCAACGATTATACAAGCACCATCTGTGCACCCATTTTCGCAAGGCTCTGTGGCATCGACCCATGTACCATTTTTACATGTCTGCACGGTGGTGCCATCTTCGGCGCACTGCGTCGTTTCTTCGGTGCATGGTTCAACGATTATACATGCACCATTTTCGCATCCATTTTCGCAAGGCTCTGTGGCATCGACCCATGTACCATTTTTACATGTCTGCACGGTGGTGCCATCTTCGGCGCACTGCGTCGCATCTTCGGTACAGGGCTCAACGATTATACAAGCACCATTTTCGCACCCATTTTCGCAAGGCTCTGTGGCATCGACCCATGTACCATTCTTACATGTCTGCACGGTCGTAGCATCTTCGGAGCACTGCGTCGCTTCTTCGGTGCAGGATTCGTCGGTTTTGCAAGCGCCATTTTCGCACCCACTTTCGCAAAACTCGGTGTCATTCCACTCTTTGCCATCCGTACATGTCTGTATGGTGACACCATCTTCAGAGCATCTGGTCTCATTTTCGGTGCAGGACGTATCGGATGTTTCTTTACAGACACCCTTTTCACATCCATTTTCGCAAGGCTGCGTGGCGGTTTCCCAAAATCCTTTATTGCATGTTTGTACCGTATCGCCGCTGCATTGTTTGTCACCATCGGAACAAACCGGCCGTGCATTGGGATCTTTGACACAAACCGCATCTCCCAACGACATCGTGCAGACAAAACCTGGGTCACATGATGTGACTTCAAAGGTCTGGGTTGCGGGATCACAAGTCATGATGTAACGTGCATCGATGCATTCGGGCTTATCTTCGTCGATGTTACAGCGCAAATTGTTGTATTTGCCTTCATCGCAGCCATACATTCCAACGATAAGCATCGAAAAAAGACATACTGCTAACCGCTTGTGATTCATAGATGATCCCTTCTTTGAGTTTGGTTTAAAAAAGCGAACCAGTCACTCTTTTATATGGATGGCGTGCGTCTATCGGCCGTGGCCGATACGACGCACAATAAAGCCGCTATTGCCCAAAGGCAATACGCGGCTTTTTGCTGTTGAACGATCACTTAGAGGCATGCACCATCGGCGCAGCCATTTGCACATTCCTCTGCCATTTTAACCCATTGCTGGGATGTACACATTTGCACATAATTTCCATCACATCGTGTACTGCCTTCGGTACATCCATTATCGGAGGCAGATGCATTGCCCTGGGAAGTGCCATCCATCGGTGCATTTTCATCTTTGGCCAAAATGCATCTTGAATCGCCATTGGCATCGGTGAAGCAAAAATTCGCTTCGGGACATTTGGCTGTCACAATGACGTTGTTCTGGCAGGTTGCAAAATAATCGTAAGCAATGCACTCGTCTTTGTAGGAATCGTCACAGCTCAGGTCATTAAACTTACCTTCATCACAGCCAGCCATGACTGCGGAAAGTAATAAAACCCCAATGAAAACCTTTAGATTTTTAAACATAAATGCTCCCAAAAGCGTTACGCCAAAATAGCTATCCTCTGTGAGGTTGTTAAAATCTATCAGGGATAGTGCTTAAATTCAATTTCAAAACATTCCGGAAAACCAACTCAGTGTCAGTCCTGCAGTCATGTAATCTTCATCGACCAAAACGATGTGATAGCTAAAAAAAATGCCGATACCCAGGTGACGTATGCCTCGGTATAACAATTGAAAATCGAAATCGACACTCAGGCCATGGGCGTTGCGGTGCCACTGGTACGTGTGATTGTCGGAAAAAATCGAAGAGACATTTAATCCGATGACCGGCACCCATTGAAGGACATCAAGTGAATAGAACAGACCTGCTCTTAAATTGTAGATTCCGAGAGCATGTTTGAGTTCGGTATTGCGTGCCCCATAAGCACCGGCGGCAAGGCCGACGCTCAGGCCATCCAAAACAGAATACCGTCCAAAGAGTTCAGCCCCGCCTCCATAAATGTCACGCGAAGGCATAAAAAAAGCAGCTGGTGCAGCCCCGAGTTCCCAATCGCCTTCGAGTGCCGAAGCTGAAGACACTGGCAAAAAACATAGAGCGAGTAGTGTAGACAGAATGATAAATGGAAGGGATAGCTTCATGGCACGCATCGCGGCTTTGCCGCGTCAAATAAAAGCATCGGCGTATGCCGGCAGGCATGCGGCAGCATGACCGCCGGCATAGCCGACGCGCGCCTGCCGTATGGCGTCAGCCATAGGCAGCGCCCATTAGGATTGAACTGAACTGTCTGAATTATCTTTCTTATCTTCGAGCTGCTTTTGGGCTTCCTGTTTTATGGCTTCCTGTCTTTGGGCTTCCTCTTCTTCGGCTTTGACTTCGCGCATGCCACGCTTATAATTGCGGATTCCCTGACCGACAGCGGAGCCAAGCTGGGGCAGCTTGGTCGCACCGAAAAGCACCAAGATTATCGCAAGAATGATGAGGATTTCCTGAGTTCCTAATCCGAACGCGAGTATGATTGACATTATTTTCTCCACATCGATGGAAAACAATGGATAAATCGTGGATAGCTGATAGGCAGATCTGCCATGCCAATGTGGGGCTTTATCACATTCCAGAATAATTCGGAATTGTTCTTTAATTCGCAATGCTTAATTGAGTCACGAGTCAGACTCGATCGCAATCTCAATGAATCATTTGTCCATGGATGAATAGTTGCTTTAATTCTATAGTAAAAAAAACTATATTATCTACCGTGTTTTGCAGACACTACAATTGACGAGGAGTAATCGAACATGAACAATAAAAGATTAATCGCGGTGTTTTTGTGTGTTTTGGCCTACGGTGCCTATGGCTGCAGTGACGACAGTAATGGTCAATCGAGTGGAAGTGAGTCCGGGACATGCAATTGCACAGGCAATCAGGTTTGCGAGAATGGCACCTGTGTAGCCCCGGATGACGGCAAAGACCCGGACGACGGC
>DGWW01000048.1:0-12992 GCA_002395385.1 Myxococcales bacterium UBA4248 | reverse complement strand
AGACCCGGATGACGGCAAAGACCCGAATGAAGATCCCAATGCGGCCTGCAAAGAAACTTGTGTAGCGCCGGATTATTGCGAAGATGGCGTCTGCCAGACATGCACCAATCCCTGCGATCAGACGTGTTGTTCCGAGGAACAGGTGTGCGATACGCTCAACCTTGTGTGCGCGGATCGGTGCGAAGATGGGCGTGCGCCATGCTCTGGGAGCTGTTGTGAGGAGAATCAGATTTGTGGTTACTACGGTTGTCAGGAAGAAGTGGTTTGCGAAGACAATCAGACGTTGTGCCCCGATCCGGAGCTCGCAGGATTGGCTAACTGCTGTGATAATGACAAAGAAGAATGTGATGCTGCGACGGGGCAGTGTGTGGTGGTGTGCAAGAGCAATGTCTTTTGCGGCGATGTCTGCTGTGAAGAGGGACTGGAGTGTGATACTTCTGACAACACATGCAAGCCTCCCTGCTCCGGAACGCGCTGCGGTGAGAAAGGCGATTTGTGCTGTGGTTCGGATGAATTGTGCCTA
Source organism: Myxococcales bacterium UBA4248 (assembly GCA_002395385.1). GTDB lineage: Bacteria > Myxococcota_A > Bradymonadia > UBA4248 > UBA4248 > UBA4248. Next base: position 12,469 of record DGWW01000048.1, on the reverse strand, counting down.
TATCAGAAATGTCTGGCCAAAGGGAAAGAATGCAGCAGCTCAAAGATGTGTACCTTTGATGAGTTCTGTGAGGAATCGACGATGACATGTGTCAATACGGACGAAGTTCCTACGACGTGTCAGGTGATACCCAAATTCGATAAATTTGATGCGCATTTGCAGTGGCACTGGCCTGGTTCACTGCCTGGGGGAAATACGGCATTTTCGCCGGAATACAATCAGGTCATGATGACTCCCGTTGTCATCAATATGACGGATGACAACAATGATGGCAAAGTGGATGAAAATGACGTTCCGGATGTTCTTTTTACAACCTTTAAATGGAGTGCTTACAACAATCCGGGTATCATCCGTGCGATTAGTGGCGATGATGGACATGAAATAGCAGCAACGGCAGCCGTTTATCATGGGTCGGATGACTTTGGTGCAGCCGATATTGACGGCGATGGTGTTGTCGAATTGATTGCTGCGACGGCGACCGAGATTCATGCGCTCTCGATCATCAAAGATGAAGCGTCTTCGACGGGATATGCGTGGAAAGTCAAATACAGCATTCCCCATGGGAAAAATGGTGTTCAGAGGTTGTTTGCCTCGATTGCCAATCTTGAGAATGACGGTATCGTCGATGTGGTGACCAACCTTGGCGTACTTAACGTGGTTGGTGGTCAGTTCGTCTGGAAAGAGGGGTGCCAGAAAGCCATGGATCGTGCCACCATTGCGGATCTCGACGGCGATGGCAACATGGAGATTATCCAGACACAGATTTGGGATCATAACTGCAATGTTTTGGATGCTGCATCCTACGGTGGATTTGTCGCGGTCGCCGATTTGATGCCCGATTCTGAAGATGCCGCAGCGACCGGCGAACTCAAGCCCGAGCTTGCGCGCGTGGTTGGTGGTCAAGGTCAAGGGGCATTCCAGTTCTACAAGGTGTACAAAAAAGACGGTGTCTGGAGTCAGAAACATGTCTGGACTGGGCCTATCCCCATCAATAAGGCACGCATTAAGAAAGATTATGGTGTCGATTGTGATGCCAATCCTGGGCACAAGTATTGTCATTCGGGTGGTGGCCCGCTCGTCATTGCCGATTTTAACGGCGATAAGATTCCCGATGTGGGCGTAGCCGCCAAGTGGTATTATATTGTTTACAGTAATGACGGTACGCCGACAGGTGGTCGTGTACTTTGGGCGCATTCACAGACGCGCGATTATTCGAGTGCTGTGACAGGATCGAGCGTTTTTGACTTTGAGGGCGACGGTGTAGCTGAAGTCGTCTATTGTGATGAACTCAATTTGCGTGTTTATTCCGGGCCGGGATCCGAAACAGACGCGGATGGTGATGGGCATCATGATCCCACTATTTTGTATGATATCCCCAATCCAAGTGGTACGCTTTGGGAGTATCCGCTCATCGTCGATGTCGATAACGACGGCAGTACAGAGATCATCGCCGTTGCAAACAATTATGCGTGGGGGGATGTTACTGGCGTCCGCGCATTTGAGGATCCAGGTGGTCAGTGGGTGCGTACACGCCGCATCTGGAATGAGCACCATTATCATGTGACCAACATCAACGAGGATGGCTCAGTTCCTGCACATGAAGATGTCAATTGGGAACATTCGAAGCTCAATAATTATCGTCAGAACGTCCAGCCTGGCGGTCTCTTTAATGCTCCGAATTTGGTGGCATCGGGGCTTGTTGTGGATGATTCCAAATGCTCAGCAGATCCCAAGATCCTCATCCTGAACGCCAAAATTACTAATGAAGGATCGCTCGGTGTGAAGGCTGGTGTTGAGGTTAATTTCTATGCTAAAAATGCCAATGGTACTGGCAAAAAAGCATTTTTAGGAAGTGCGCCCGTTCCCACAATGCTGCTTCCGGGTGGGTCAGGAATGGCCACATTGGATTGGGATATGACTGGTATCATTGAAGGAGAATCGACTCCTTCAAAGATCAATATGCCTGCTGATATTTACTTTGTCGTCGATGAACCCACTGCTGAAAAATTGATGGGTGAATTCGTCGAATGTATCGAGAATGACAATACACTTGCGGTGGTCAAAGTTGAGGGATGCCACGAGGATATTAATTAAAGCAGTCATCTAGACGACTGCCGTATATAGCCTTAATATATATGGATAGTTTCCACAATAGTACAGTGCAATTCCGACTGAGAGTAAACGTATGAGAAAAGAGAAAATTACAACCCTATTGGTTTTTTGTGCCCTCATCTGCGGCGCTTATGGTTGCAGCGATGATAGTAGTGGTCAATCGAACGGAAATGATTCCGGGACATGCCATTGCACAGGCAATCAGGTTTGCGAGAATGGTACCTGTGTAGACCCGGATGACGGCAAAGACCCGGATGACGGCAAAGACCCGGATGATGGCAAAGACCCGGATGACGGCAAAGATCCGGACGACGGCAAAGACCCGAATGAAGATCCCAATGCGGCCTGCAAAGAAACCTGTGTAGCGCCGGATTATTGCGAAGAAGGCATCTGCCAGACATGCACCAATCCCTGCGATCAAGCATGTTGTTCCGCAGAACAGGTCTGCGATACAATCAATCTGGTCTGTGCGGATCGGTGCGAAGATGGGCGTGCGCCATGCTCTGGGAGCTGTTGTGCGGAGAATCAGATTTGTGGTTACTTCGGTTGCCAGGAAATCGTCACTTGCGAATCCACCGAAACATTGTGCCCGGATCCCGAGATCGAAGGAATTGGGCTGTGCTGCAACAATAATACGCAGGAATGTAATGCTGAGACCGGTCAATGTGTTGACGTCTGCAAGAGCGGTATTATCTGCGGCGGTGTCTGCTGTGACGAAGGGCTTGAATGCGATGCAGCCGAGAACAAATGTCTGCCTCCTTGTGCCGGAACGCGCTGCGGGGCCAATGATGAACTGTGCTGTGACAGTGCTGCACAGATTTGTTTGTATGAAAAATGTCTTCCCAAAGGGACATCGTGTACCAAAGGGGATGACTGCGATTTTGATGAGTACTGTGAGCTGACATCCAATACTTGTGTGGCCAACGAGAACAATCCGAATGTCTGCGAAGTCAAGCCCGAGGCAGGTCCCTTCGAGCCGGTGGTCAAATGGTGGTGGCCGAAGGATTTGCCGGGAGGTGTACCTTCTGTCCATCCTGAGTTTGATCAGGTGATGAATATTCCGTCGATTATCAATCTGACGGATGACGACGGCGATGGCAAAATCAATGAATATGATGTGCCGGATTTGGTCTTTACGACGTTTTCCAAGACGCTCGAAGGCTATCACTATTACGGCCTGAATGTTCTGCGCGCCATTAGCGGTAAGGATGGTTCCGAATTGGCGACGCATCCCGATTATTTCCCGCTTGCGCACGATCCAGGCATTGCCAAGGTGAACAACGATGAATACCCCGAAATCGTGCTGGGAACGACTATCGGCGGTCAGGGTTATACCGTTATCATGAACCTGATGCCCAAAGCAGACGGCACGGGCTATGAATTCAAGGAAGTGGCCAAACTGGAGGGATCTTCGGTATTTGCGCGCTTTGCCAATATGGATGGCGGGGAGTTCCCGCAAATCATCACGAGTGCCGGTATTATTGAGTATACCGAAAAAGATGGTGTTGGCACTTATCAATGGCGCTGCAAAGGTGACTTTGGCGATGGTCATGTTGGCAGTACCGTGGCCGATCTGGACGGCGATGGCGAGATGGAGATCGTTGGTCAGAAGATTTTCAACAAAAAATGTGAAGTGGTTAGTGATGATAGTATTTCACAAACCGGTACAGTACTCGCCGATCTCGATCGCGCGGATGATCATGCAAATGGCCGGTTGGATGTCGAGCAAATCGCCATTACCTACGGCGGTTACGGAACGGCAGCAGAAGGTGCTGTTCCTCCGAAAGGCAAGGTGCATGCTTTCAAGGTGTTTAAAAATGCTGAGGGTAAGTTCCATCGCGAGCAAATCTGGGAAACGGAAATGCCCATTGATTACGAATACGCCCAGACTTTCCTTGGTGGTCGTTACTATGCTGATGGTACGCCTTTTAGATGCGACAAAATTTGCGATACGGATGCCAATGCCGAAGGTTTCCGTCGTTACATTTGTGCCACCGGCGGCGGTCCGCTTGTTGTCGCCGATTTTGATAATGATCAAAATCCGGACATTGGTCTTGCAACGACGTGGTCTTATGCCGTGTACAATTCAAAAGGCCAGATCCTCTGGGCAGATTTCCATACACAGGATTACTCGAGCCGAGCAACGGGATCGAGTCTGTTTGACTTTGAAGGCGATGGCGTTGCCGAAGTGCTCTATGCCGACGAAATCAACCTGCATGTGTACAAGGGACGTTGTATGGGGCCAAAAGACGAAAAGTTCCCGGAATATTGTGCGGCAACCAAGCTCATTCCCGACATTCCCAATTCGAGCGGAACGCTTATCGAATATCCGCAGGTCGTCGATGTCAACAATGACGGCCGAAGCGAAATTGTCGTGACGTCCAATGACTATGCGTTCCTGGCAGACCAGCACATCACGGGCATTCGTGCCTTTGGTGATCCCAATGATCGATGGGTTCGCACGCGCCGCATTTGGAACCAGTACGATTACCATGTCACCAATATCAACGAAGACGGCACCGTCCCCAAACATGAAAAACAGAACTGGAAAGCAAAGAACCTCAATAACTTCCGTCAAAATATCCAGCCCGGTGGGTTGTTCAATGCTCCCAATCTCGTTGCCGTCGCGCTCGAAGGGGATCAGTCGCAGTGCTCGGACTATCTCATTTTGACTGCTACGGTTGAAAACAAGGGATCTCTTGGCATTCCGGCTGGTGCTTCTGTCAAATTCTATGTCGAGGATGTCAATGGCACCGGCAAGACCGGCTATATCGGTGAAACCAAACTGAGCAAGGCGTTGTTGCCGGGAACAAGTGCCAAGGCGTCGTTTACTTGGGATATGAAGGTCACCATCGATGGGGCTGTTGTGAAGCTTGAAAAAACAGCCAAGATTTATTTTGTGATCGACGAACCGACTGCCGAGAATCCCAAAGGCGAATATATCGAATGTGATAAATCGGACAACAAGTCTGCCGTTACGGACATTGAGCTTTGTCCCGAGAAAATCAATTAAGGAAGATAGGAACAATCGATGTCTGCCATCACTCCCCTCTCCGTAAATGGCGAGGGGAGTGGAGCAGGGCTGTCGAGTTCTATTTTTTCTTTTTTTTTGTTTCACCCCTTCAGGGGGATTTTTGATGAAATCCCTTTTTCCGGGGTTACGCCCTTCGGGCTCACCCCGGGCTGTAATATTTCGCCCCTTCAGGGCGATTATAATGCAATTATCTCGTTTCCTGCACTTATCCTCAATGTCAACCATTATTAGAACTCGACAGCCCGGATGGAGCGGGGTTAGAACTGAATAGTTGCTTTAATTCTATAATAAAAAAATCTATAATATCCGCTGTGTTTTGTAGACACTACAATTGACGAGGAGTAATCGATCATGAACAATAAAAGAGTAATTGCGGTGCTTATGTGTGCTTTGGCCTGCAGCGCTTATGGTTGCAGCGATGATAGTAGTGGTCAATCGAACGGAAATGATTCCGGGACATGCCATTGCACAGGCAATCAGGTTTGCGAGAATGGTACCTGTGTAGACCCGGATAACGGCAAAGATCCGGATGACGGCAAAGATCCGGACGACGGCAAAGACCCGGATGACGGCAAAGATCCGGACGACGGCAAAGACCCGGATGACGGCAAAGACCCGAATGAAGATCCCAATGCGGCCTGCAAAGAAACCTGTGTAGCGCCGGATTATTGCGAAGAGGGCATCTGCCAGACATGCACCAATCCCTGCGATCAAGCATGTTGTTCCGCAGAACAGGTGTGCGATACGCTCAATCAGGTCTGCGCGGATCGGTGCGAAGATGGGCGTGCGCCATGCTCTGGGAGCTGTTGTGAGGAAAATCAGATTTGTGGTTACTTCGGTTGCCAGGAAATCGTCACTTGCGAAACCACCGAAACATTGTGCCCGGATCCCGAGATCGAAGGAATTGGGCTGTGCTGCAACAATGATACGCAGGAATGTAATGCTGAGACCGGTCAATGTGTTGACGTCTGCAAGAGCGGTATTATCTGCGGCGATGTCTGCTGTGCCGTAGGGCAGGAATGCGATTCGGTTGACAACCAATGCAAAGAGGCATGCCCCGGCACGAGATGCATTGGCACAAATAATGAAGATTTATGCTGTGAGGGGGACACCCCCATCTGCATGTTTAACCAATGCATGGCCAAAGGTACAACGTGTGAGACGTCGAATGATTGTGAATTGGATGAGTTCTGCGATGATATCAACAAAATGTGCGTGAACGTCAATCTTGATCCCGATTTATGTATTTATAAGCCGGAATTTTCAAAATTTACGCCGACGGTCAAATGGCATTGGCCTACAGGTAGTATGCCTGGCGGTGTGCCCGGTGTACTTCCCGAATTTGATCAGGTGATGAATATCCCGGCAGTTATCAATCTTACCGATGATAATGGTGACGGAAAAATCGATGAAAATGATATTCCGGATCTCGTTTTTACGACTTTTTCCAGAACAGCCTCAGGCTATCATTATAACTCGGGTAAAAATGTTTTGCGTGCGATCAGCGGCAAGGACGGTACCGAGTTGGCGACACATCCGGAAAAAGTCTTTTCGCTTTCGAATGATCCCGGTGCAGCCAAGGTCAATGATGATGAATATCCTGAAATCGTGATGTACGACTCTGTTAAGGGAGAGACCGTTATTTTGAATCTCGTTCCTCAGACAGAGGCTTCCGGATATGAGTTTAAAGAAGTGGCTCGCATTCCCGGTGCCGGTAACGGAGCTAGATTTGCCAACTTCGATGGCGGCAAATACCCACAGATTGTAACGAGTGCCGGTATCATCGAATATACCGATGAAGAAGGTTATAAACTGCGCTGTAAAGCCGGATTCGGCAGCGGCAGTTCAGCCTATACGATTGCAGATTTGGACGGCGATGGTACGCCAGAAATCGTGGGGCCGCACATCTTTGATGGTCATTGCAATAACATTAGCGATGGCGCAATCGAAGGTGGTGGCACGGTATTAGCGGATTTGGATAAATCGGATGATCACGCAGATGGCCGTCTGGATGTCGAGCAGATTACCACGACGAATGGTGGCGTTCCGAGTACAGGTTCGTCCAATGACCCGGGGCCTTCGATAGGCACGGTACAGGCGTATAAAGTCTATAAAAATGCTGACGGAAAATTCCATAGAGAACTGCTATGGAAGACAGATATGCCGCAGGATTTTGATTATGCAGAAGCTCATTTTACAGCTGACTGGATGAAATATGATGATGGCACGCCGTTTAAATGCGATAGACAATATTATCCATCCTGGAAATATCCCGGCAGTGCATCGGAACCTGAATATCGCGAATGGTATCGCCGCTATACCTGTATGACGGGCGGTGGTCCGCTGATTGTGGCCAATTTTGATGACGACGGTCTACCGGATATCGCACAGGCAACCAAATGGTCTTATGTCGTTTATAAAGGCGATGGTACGATCTTGTGGGCCGATTTTAGCACGCAGGACGCCAGCAGTGCCGCAACTGGGTCGAGTATCTTTGACTTCGAAGGTGATGGCATTTCTGAGGTTTTGTACGCGGATGAACTCGTTCTGAGAATCTATAAAGGCCCGGGAAGTGGCGTTATCGATCCCAAATTTAATTACTGCTCGCCGGAATTGATGGCAGATCCCATTAAAAATACAAGTGGTACACTCGTAGAGTATCCGCTGGTCGTCGATGTCGATAACGACGGACACAGTGAAATCGTCATTACTTCCAACGATTATCCAGACCCCAAGAATGGCACCACAGGCATTCGTGCTTTTGAAGATCAGGCAAGACAGTGGGTCCGCACGAGACGTATCTGGAATCAGTTCGATTACCACGTCACCAATATCAATGAGGACGGTACCGTTCCTGTTCATGAAAAACAGAATTGGAAAAATAAAATGCTGAACAATTTCCGGCAAAATGTTCAGCCGGATGGCTTGTTCAATGCTCCAAACCTCGTGGCCGAATCCATCGCTGCGGATATGTCTGGCTGCCCCAAAACGATCAAACTCACTGCGACGATCATCAACAAGGGGTCATACAGTATTCATAGCGGGCTGAGCGTTAAGTTCTATGTTGACAATGCCAACAATACCGGAAAACGCGCCTTTATTGGAGAAACTGCTGTAACGGGTGCTATCAGCATTAAACAAACGGCTACCGTGAGTTTTGACTGGGATATGACAGGGACGATTGAAGGGGAGACTTCACCTGTTAAGATTGAACTTCCGGCAAATATCTATTTTGTACTCGATGAACCTACGGATGAAAAACCAATGGGCGAATTCGTCGAATGCATCGAGGATGACAATACATTGGAGCCGTCTAAGGTGGATGCATGCCCGGAAGATATTAATTAATAATTGATAATTGATAATTAACAATTGATAATGAGTGTGCAAAACTGGTGGTGATTGGTTTAGACGATTAGTTTTGCATACTCGTTAATAATGCATAATGCTGAATGCATAATGCTGAATGGGTGTGCAAAACTGGTGGTGATTGGTTTAGGCGCTTGGTTTTGTATGCTCGTTGTTTAATTAATAATTGATAATTAATAATTAATAATGGGTGTGCAAAACCGGTGGTGATTGGGTTAGGCACTTGGTTTTGCATACTCGTTGTTTATATTGATAATTGATAATTAATAATTGATAATGAGTGTACAAAACCGGTGGTGATTGGTTTAGACGCTTGGTTTTGCATACTCGATGTTGAATAATGAGAATATAAGAAATAGTGAAATAAACTACTTCTTTTGTGGCTATTCTCATTATCAATTATCAATTGTTAATTATCAATTGCGAATGATCTAATCCCTTCGATGTTGTATTCTCATTATGCATTATGCATTCATCATTATGCATTACAAATCAATATCGATACGCACATGGCCGTTTCCAGCGAATGCGGCCTGCGCCCAAATCGTAAGTCGTTGCCAGACACCCCATCGATTCGGTTCGCAAAACGGGATAGGGCGATTCGATGAGGCTTTCGTCGACATCGACTTCACCGGTTTCGCAGATCTCACGCATCTGTGCATCATTGAGAGTAATGATATTGCGCGTGATTTCGTTGTTGAGCCTTTGGATCATCGAATGCCCCAAACGCCAGATGCCACCGCGTCTCTTTGCCAGGCAAATCCCCGCTCGCTGGTATCCCTGAATGATATGCGTCCAGTGGGCGTCGAGGCAGTAGAGTGCCCGGGGCGTGAGCAGAAATCTGAAATCACAGAAATTCGATGGATCGATGCCATAATAGCGCTGGATATTCTCGAGGATGGCCGCAATTTCGGGGGCATTCATGTCCTGCGTTTCGATGATGGGGGCATGGGGATCGACGTGCCGATGGCGATCATCGAATTCTTCCGTTTTCTCGAGGACTGCTACATAAAATCCCTGAGTATTGTTTTCCCATGGCGTGACGCGCCGCGTTTTGGTGACTTCGGGTGAAAATGCCCTGCCGTCGAATTCGGTAAGCCCTTTGCGGAACCGAACACAGGGCATGTCATCCATCTCGACGAGTTTCATCGGATATCTCGAGAGGAGTTCGTGAATGACGGATTCATCCTCGTCGGGATTGAGCGAGCATGTCGAATAGACGATGCGGCCGCCGGGTCTGAGCAATTTGCATCCCGTCACGAGAATGCGGTATTGCAGCTGGTACTGGGATGCGGGATTCTTTGCGGTCTCGTATCGCCAGCGATTCTCTTCCATGGTGTCGGTATGCCCAAGACCCGAGCAGGGAACATCGGCCAGAACGCGATCGAAGAAGGGCGGCAGGATATGGGGCAGCCGTTCTGCAGCCATGTTGTAGAGTACGGCATGGGAAACGCCCATGGCGTCCAGTCTTGCTGCAAGCGGCGTCATGCGCTTGCCCGCAAGATCGTTGGCATACAGACATCCCTGGTTGTGCATGGCCGTCGCAATCTGGCTCGTTTTCGACCCCGGTGCGGCACACATATCGAGGATGTTCTGTCCCGGTTTTGCATCGAGATAATGCACTGGCAGCTGGGAACTCAGGCTCTGTTTTACGAACCATCCCGCAAAATGATAGATCGTCTGCGTCGGTTCGTAGGGCATCGAGACAATGCGCAGGGCATCGTCCAATCCCGGCACGCGTTCGAGTTCAAAACCGAGCTTTTGCAGAACCTCGATGACTTGATCGGTCGATGCCCTCAGGGGATTGACGCGCATAAAATCGCCCACAGGCGGATGGTTTAAATAGAGCTCCAGCTCATTGCCAAAGATTTTTTTTAAGTGTTCGTCGAAGGATCGCATAAATCCCTATATCATCCGGAATAAACTGTTTCTTTTTTTACAAACGGATTTGTTCGCATCTAACGATGCTCACGAAGCATAAGAAAAAAAACTCAGGCCGTTAGGCCTGAGCAATTCCGTTTGTAAATAAAAAATAAATTATAAATGTGATGCATTTCGTGAGGCGTTCGAAGATCGGGAGCTCGATGAATAATTGGGTGAATAATTCGAGCTGTATCCGCCTGTGCTTTCCTGAAGTGCACGGTCGAACTCGTCGAATTCATCCTTGGCATTTTCATCGTCGAGGCGTTCCTGTTCGCTGAGATCCGATGAATAAACCACGCGGCCCAAATCCTGTTGGTTGAGCTTGCGATTTTTGCGCTCTTTTTGGGCATCACCCAGTCGCACTTCCATATTGTCGAAGACGTAGACCTGATCCATGCTGTTGGCATCGGGTTCGCCACCGAGTTCATCGCAAATCGTCACGATGGCGTTTTTGAGTTCATCGGGCTGGACGGGGTCGAGGTGCGATTTGGCGAGCATGCGGTTGGCTGCCGTTCGGAAATCATTAAAGGTCACGCGTTTTTGTGCGTTGGTCTGATCATCGAAGAGTGCGCTGAGCGTCGCGTTATGGACTGCTCGCTCGCGGCGTTCGCGGTTTTCCTTTCGGTTGCCGGGCAGGCGCATCAAAGGAATGGCAAAGATGAGGAAACTGAAGATAAACGGGAAGATGCCGAGCCAGAAGGTTATCGTGCGCAGAGATTCCTGAAACTGTGGATCCATGATGAGGGTCGGGTCTTTGGGATCTAGCATTGCCTGAACTCCGCCAAAGGCAAAGAATCCCGACATAATCAGGTTAAATGTATTGAGTGCAATGACGCCGCCGTTGCCGCCATTGATATTGCCCGAAAGCGGACGCGGTCCCTCGAGTTTACTCCAAGCGAGTGCAGGAAGCGCTTCCTGTGTGCTGCGTCCGGCGGCATTTTTGTTCGATTTCATCATGTCTTCGAAGACGTAGACGAGCGTACCGTTATCGGTGATTTCTGCCGAACCCTCGAATTCTGCTGTAAATTTGGCGAGGTCGCTTTCACTTTTTTCGAACGACTGGCCGGAGATGAGCATCCAGTCTTCTGCAGTAATGACGCCATTTTTAGCGCGAATCAGCTGGGCACACATCTGGCTTGCCTTGAGCGGGTCAAGTTCTTCCTCTTCGGGGCCAAAAACAAAATTATAAACGCGCGTATAGAGCGGCGCTTTTTTGGGTTCATCTATCGACGAGGTTACTCTGCCATAAGGGCTTCGTCCATAGGTACTTCGGCTTCCGGAGCTGTATCCCCAAAAGAAGTACCAAACACCGCCGAGATTAATATCCGACCGGGAATTGCTGTTCCGGTTGCTAAAGATCATTGCGAGAATCAGGAGCAGGTAGATGATAAAATAGATGACCAAAACCAGCATGATGACGATTTTGAACACCTTTTTAAAACCCCTGTAGATGGCTTTTTTGTTTCTGTCCCACCAGGAACGCCCGTCGCGCAGCCCGACACCGGCCGAGAATGCATAGAGCAAATCGCCGTTCTGGCTGACGCGCATCGTACCTTCGTGTGTGGTGATGAGTGCATCGAGCGCCTGTTTGGCTTCGTATTGTCCCAGGCCCGTTTTGGAGACAATATCACCGACCGTCACGCTGCCGCCCGCTTCGATGACGGCTTTTCGGACGCGTTCTACCTGTTCGCTTTGATTGAGTGCTAGTTCTGCCATGGATCATCCAAATCGTTATGGTATGCTAAAGAAAAAACGCACAAGCTTTTTACCATAATTCAATGGATGTATCTATAAATTAGATGTTTCGTTTGGCGGGGGGAAGTGTCCCCCCGCGCGGCTATTTGCTTTGCAAATACGCCGCTCCCCCCTCTGCATGCTCGAAATGCACTTTTTTCCGTGGGCTGCGTTTCACTCAGTTCAAAAAAGGCAAAAAAAAAGCACCCTATGATAAGGGTGCTTTCGAAGTGGAGCTTATCGGGATCGAACCGGTGACCTCATGACTGCCAGTCATGCGCTCTCCCAGCTGAGCTA
>DGWW01000185.1 GCA_002395385.1 Myxococcales bacterium UBA4248 | reverse complement strand
CGGCGACGATCCCGGCACCGGCGATGATCCCGGTACAGGTGAAGCGGGATAAGCTATCTTAATATCCCCCAAAAATAAAACGCGGTGCGTATTAGCATAGCCAATAGCACCGCGCCATGTGAGCCGTAGCCCAAAAATGGGCTAGGCGAACCTACACACAAATATTACAAACTATTGTATCCATATCATAAGCGCCATTGCCGTCGCTGTCATCGTTCCAGAGTACGACGTTTCATTCTCGTGCAACAGAGCCTATTTTTATTTGACTTCACCATTTTCAAATATAAAATTATTGTGTCTGTGCTGTCGTAAGCATGGGTATTGCTCTTATGATTCATAGCGAGGCTAAGGATGAAGAAATCAATTCTGTGCATTTTGTCTGCGTTGTGTTTGTTTCCTTTTGCCGCATCTGCCCAGGAACAGGCGCGTGTGACTGTCGATATGCCCAACGGGAAGAATTCCTGCCTGTTGGTTGACAATGCGCTTGTGGACTGTGTTCCGGTAGAACCCCAACGTGAAATTATCCAGACTTCTGCAGGTGCCATGAGTTGTATTTTGGAGAATGGCAGTTATGTCGATTGTCAGATGGTGGGGGATGCAGCAGCCGTTTCTCCATCAGCTTCGGATGTATCTGGGGATGCGATGACGGGCATTGAAGCGGATGCGAATGCTTCGGGGGCAGTGTTACCCGAGAACGCAAATCCAGCAGATGTGCAACCGATGGAACAGTCAGCGGATATGGATGCAGCAGCCTATGGGGATGCAGCAGCCTATGGGGATGAGGCGGTCTATTCTGAACCGATTCCTCTCGAGGCAGTAGCACCCGAAGATAATCCAGCCTATGTACCGCCAGAACAACCTGCACCGGAACAGACCGTATCAGAATCTGCGGAATCGTCGGATGACAGCGGGAGTCGTGTGGGTTATTGGGAGAATGATTATGGTATTGCAACAGGTTTGGTCTATGGCATGTCCCTTGGGTGGTTTGGGCTTGTCAGCGGTGGGTCGTTGGAGGAAAATGGATTCGCATTTGGTTTCAACCTGGGATACAAGGGGGTACATTTCGGTATATCCTTAGATTGTGATCTTTCTGTGAGCCCAACCGAAGAGAAGTTTCACGATCTGTGGACTTATTCATTTTCCGGGTTGTTCATGACGCATTGGCCTTTTGCGGAAGGCATTGCCCAGACGATTGGTTTTGGCGTCGGCTACACGGGGTGGTCTCTTGATTATGAGTACACAGAGCGCACTTTGGCATATAACTGGTATGACGGTTATTATGTCCGTGAGGATGATTACAGCACGACTGTCGACAGTGGCGGTTTTTTATCTCTCAAGCTCAAGACACGTCTGGATTTTTATTTGAATGATCTCATTATTGGTTTTGAATTTGACTGGATTCCGTGGCTCGATACGGAGAATAATGGCAAGATTGTGAATAATATCGTCGGCATTCAATTGTATTTAGGCGGATTTATGTAATTGGTGTAACGATTTAGCTCATATTGTCATCTAAAGTACTTGGAGTGAGTCATCCGAGGCGGTAGGCAGTAGGTAGAAGGCATCAGAAAGTATTCATTGGGGAATGGTAGGATTTCTAATAATGACATACTTTTGTGCCAGTAGGGGTAATATATATATAGATTTGCGTATCTGCCGCAGGCAGAAAGCAAATCTCCGCGTGCGTATTGGCCGAAGGCCAATAGCAGCGGAACACGGAATTAGTGATTAGTGATTAGTGATTAGTGATTAGTGAATAATGATTATATGTTAAGAAGAGGTTTTAAGTATCTTCCGGTATGGGAATTGGGGAGTGCGGCAATCTCTTCTGGTGTACCCGTACCAACGATCTCGCCACCATCTTTGCCGGGCTCTGGTCCGATATCGATGAGATAATCGGATGTTTTGATGATATCGAGATTATGTTCGATAATGATGATGGAATGTCCGAGATTGGCGAGTGTGTTAAAGACTTGGATGAGTTGTCGTACATCGTCGGCATGGAGCCCGGTGGAGGGTTCGTCGAAGACGAAGAGCGTTTTGGTTCTGGATGTTTTTGCGATTTCTTTGGCGAGTTTCATGCGTTGTGCTTCGCCGCCGGAGAGTGTGGGTGATGGCTGACCGAGTTTGATGTAACCGAGTCCGACATCACAGACGGCCTTGAGGATTTTCTCGATTTTCGATTGACCCTGGAAGAGTTCGAGGGCGTCATCGAAAGACATGTCGAGCACGTCGGCGATATTTTTGCCGAGGTATCGTACACGCAGGGTGGCTTCGTTAAAGCGTTTTCCGCGGCAATCTTCGCATGGGACGTATGTATTGGAGAGGAATTTCATTTCGATGGTGCGCACGCCAGCGCCGTTGCATGTTTCGCATCGGCCGCCCTGTTTGGATGCGGCAACGTTGAATGAGAATCGGGATGCGGTATAGCCGTACATTTTGGCTTCGGGGATGGCGGCAAAGAGCGGTCGTATGAGATCGAAGACTTTGGTATAGGTGGCAGGATTGGAACGCGGGGTGCGTCCGATGGGCTTTTGATCGACGTCGAGGATGCGGTCGATTTGTTCGAGGCCTTCGATATCGTCGCAATACTGCATGCGCATGGGACGTTTGGCGAGGAAGTTTCGGACATTGGGCAAGAGGAGATCGTTGATGAGCGTGGATTTGCCCGAACCGCTGACGCCGGTGATGCAGACGATGCAACCTAGTGGAATGGCAACATCGATATTTTTGAGGTTATTCTGGCGTGCGTTTTTTATGGTGATCCAGCCTTTGTCAGGTTTCCTGCGGGATTTGGGAAGTTCGACTTCCTTGCGTCCGAGCAGATAATCGATGGTGAGGGAGTTGTGGATTTGTGCGATTTTCGAGAGTGGGCCTGCATAGACGACGTTCCCGCCGTGACGGCCGGCTTTGGGGCCGATATCGATGAGGTAGTCGCATGATCGCATGGTGGCGTCGTCGTGTTCGACGACGACGACGGTATTGCCGCGGTCGCGCAGATCCTGCAAAACCCCGATGAGACGTGCCTGATCGCGGGCATGTAAACCGATCGAAGGTTCATCGAGAATGTAAGTGACCGAGGTCAGACCGTTGCCCAGGAGCGCAGCGAGGCGGATGCGCTGTGATTCGCCGCCCGAGAGCGTGATTGCGCCGCGGGAGAGTTGGAGATAGCCCAAGCCCACGCGTTCGACAAATCGCAAACGTTCGAGTAGGGATGGCATGAGATCTTCGACGATGCGTGCCGCTACAGGATCGAGGTCGCCAGTGGTGACGTGTTCGAAATATTCGATAGCTTCGTGGATCGTCTTTTCCTGGATGGTGACGAGACTTTCGCCGGCAAAATAGACATTTCGGGCATGCAGATGCAGTCGTGAACCGCCGCATTCTGAGCAAGGAACTTCATCGCAGAAGGATTTGAGATGATCCTCGAGTTCGGGCCAGGATGTATCCTCAAGCAGTTTGCAAAGCATTTTGACAATCTCATTGAGGATTTGGTCGCTTTGATTGGAATCGATTGAATTCCAGGGAGAGGATGGTGCGGTGTTGTATTTTTTGAGGATTGTTTTGACTTTTTTTTCGATGGTTTCGCGGACGTCGGCATCTTCGACATTCGAAAGTGGCATGAAAGCCATGGGTTTGTCGTTTGCAGCAATAAACGGCAGAGATGGATCGCCGATGAGCCATTCTTTGCGCATGATGGTTTCGCTGCCGATGCCCTTGCAATGGTTGCATGCGCCAGTGGGTTTGTTAAAGGCCAGCATGTCTGGTGACAGCTCGGGGAATGACATGCCGCACTTGGGACATGTCGCTTTTTCGCTAAAAATCTTGAATTGTGAAGGCCCATCTTCGAAGAGTCTTTCGACGAGGCATTGTCCGCCACCAAATTGCAATGCGGTTGCGACGCTTTCGCTGATACGTGTGAGTGCTTCGGGTTTGATGATAATGCGATCGACGACGAGTTCGATGGTATGTCTGACATTTTTATTGAGTTGTCCGACGGTCGCAAGATCGCACAAAGTGCCGTCGATGCGAACATGGGCAAACCCGGATTTTTTGAGTTTTTTGAGCAGATCTTCGTGCATACCCTTTCGCTGCTGAACGATCGGGGCATAGAGAATCACTTTTGTGCGCGTTGGCCATGCCATGAGCCTTTGGACGATGGCTTCTTTTGAGGTTGCCGCTACCTCGATTTTGCAGTTTGGGCACACCTGAACGCCAGCACGTCCCCACAAAAGGCGCATAAAATCGTAGACTTCGGTGACTGTGCCGACGGTGGAACGCGGATTGTTGCTCGAGGTCCCTTGTGTGACGGCAATCGAAGGTGTGATGCCGTCGATCTTTTCGACCGTGGGGCGCTTGATGGCACCTACGAACTGTCGTGCATACATCGAGAGCGTATCGAGATAGCGGCGGCGTGCTTCCATATAGAGGGTGTCAAATGCCAGGGTGGATTTACCGGATCCGCTTGGGCCGGTCACGACAATGAACTTTTGCTTTGGAAAATCGACACTGACATGGGCGAGGTTATTTTCGGAAGCGTTTTGGATGTGGATGGATTCGGGCATTTTCAATTCGTAATTCGTAATTCGTAATTCGTAATTATGAATGCAATCTTTGAGGTCATTGCAGGATTCGTTGAGATGGCAATCATTGGGTGATTCTTGTTTTTTACAAACGGAT
>DGWW01000331.1 GCA_002395385.1 Myxococcales bacterium UBA4248 | reverse complement strand
TGCTAACTGCTAACTGCTAATTAATTCTGCAGGCACGAAGAATTCCTCTGCAAGTCCTCATCTTGCTGAATGATATCCCGAATGCGCTCGGTCGATTCGGCGTGTTCCAGGTTCCACGGCAGAGCATAGTAATCGTCCGGAATCGTGCTGGGCTCGTAGAAATCGAGGTTGCCCGTCCAGCGGATGGCAAGTGCACCGCGATAGTCCGTAAAATTGTAGTCGTCTGCCGTGCTCCATCGTCTGGAAGCTTTGACTTGCAAACCAATTCGGAGGCCCTTCCAGTCGGGTGACCATACTTGAAGTGTACCGCGGGCAATGTGATCCCGGCGTGCATTGCTTTGGTCAAAATAGCCTTTGGAATCGGCATAATCGTCGAAGGCATACGAGCCGCTTAACCTAAAAAGTGCACGTGCAATGCGGTAATCCAGTGCCAGGCTGATATTGGTTCCATTCAAATCGTACATGTCACCCGTCGAAAACCAATGCCGATATGTCGCGCCCCAGGTGAGCGCAAACCCCGCGCCGAGCGGATGGTATCCGCCGGCGCCGATATCGGCTTCATCACGTGTTCTAACGCGCTGCCGAAAGGTTCTATGCCCGTAACCGCCAAAAATATAGAGCCAGCTCCACAGTTCCAAATCGAGTTCGATGCGGTGGCTCATGTACGAGAGCAGCGGCCCCTGGTTATAGACATCGCCGCCAGATGTAATGAGGAATTCCGGGCGATAATAGGCTCCAAATTTGATGCTGTCCCAATTGATCACGACACCGGGGCGCAATACGATATCGGTATAGCTCGCATCGCGTGCATCGTCCGAAAAAAGCCATTCTCCGTTGACCTGTGCTTCAAAAATAGATCGCGCAAAGGGATGTTTCCAGGGATCGAGCGTGATTCGAATGTCGTAATCGAGCAGCGCACTGTCGAGATCCTTATCGAGCATGCGTGGATCGGTCGGTGAACCGCTCAATGCATTGGAAGTATAGCCAGCAGCGAGTTCTGCTTTCCACGAGAGATTGGGATCATACGTTTGACCCGTCAGGGATTGCAGGGATTTGAGCGCCTGGCTGTCACTCTCTGTCAATGCGTCGGATGCATAGGCGGCTTCGAGCTGGCGTTGTGCCGTCTCTTTGTCATCCTGAGCAATGGCATGAAAGGCGTGGATGAGCTGAAGCCTGCTTTTCATGGTGTCATCGCTGCATTTTTTATCGGATAGAAAGGGACGCGCCTCATCCATCATGCCCATTTGAATGTAGATCCAGGCGATCCATGCACGCGAGGTACAATCCTGGGGATCTTGCGCAAGCTGGGCATTGAGCGTTTTGATGGCCCATGGATAGTTTTCGACTTTTGCATAAGCAATGCCCACAGCGCGCCGAATTTCAGCATTTTCGGGGTGGCACTGGCGGGCATCTTTGAGCAGGTTCAATGCCTGTTTTGCACTGTCGGGGTCATTCCAAAGGTCATTGGCCTGCTTTAGGGCATCTTCGGCAGGAATACACTGGATTGCCGGTTGAGTCTGTTCTGTCTGAATGAGTCTGTCTGCCTGCAAGCCGATATCTTCATTTTGGGCATACAAACCTAGAGGTGCATCGCTCAAAGTGTCTCCCTCCGTGGGCATATTCCAGGCGATCAAAACTTCATCCTTCCATTCTTGGTCGATCGTCAGGTTGCGTGCTTCGGGGACTTCATCCTGTTCGTCGGGGGAAGATTCCTCCTGGACTTCGATCGGTTCTGCACAGCATCTGAATCCCAGCGCAAGTGGTGTCCAGTTGAGCGGGACATAGGAACATTTGTGGTTGCCTTCGGAATCGACGCAGTTAAAGGCACCGCCGCGGACGGTCATACCCGATCCATTGGCCGTATGTTCCCAGAGGTTGCCGCTCATGTCGTAGACCTCCCAGCCATTGTTGCAATCGGGGAATGAGCCCGTCGGAGTCAGATGAAATCCCGGGTATTCGAAAGTATCGAGCCCGTTGCATATCTGTGGATTGTACTTGTCGCCGTAGCCATAGACGGTTTCGTTTATGCCGTGGCAGCTCAGTTCCCACTCATCCGGTGAACACAGTCGCTTTCCGGCAGCGGCACATGCGGCCTGTGCAGCAGCATTGTCGTCGCCGATTTGCCATGGCATGACGCCGGCTCTGGAGGTGGCCATGGAATCGTCCGTTCCCATGCTGTTTTCGGTGGCATCCGGGCGTGATGCCTCGTATTGGTCGATGCAGTACGTTTTTTGAATGAAGGCCATGCCATCGGGACAAGTATAAACTTTGGGCTTTGGCTGTGGCCTGGTGCATTGAGCATTCTGGCATATCAAGCCTTCGCTGCAGTCCTCGTCTGTTTGGCATGTGTTGTCGGGCGGGCAGTCGTCCCCCGTACACGGTTCGGGATTCTGACAGACGCCGTCCTTACAAAATTGCGGATATTCGCATACTTTATCGGCACATGGATCGACTGGTGTGTTCAGCACGCACTGAAAATCGCGGCATACAAAACTTTTGCCGCATTCGGCATTTGTGCGGCATTTGTAATCGCAGAAGCCCTCGGCGGTGCATATCATTGGTGCGTCGCATTCTTCGTTGCGATAACAGTATTGATCCGGGTTGCATGAAGTCATGCATATTAAACAAATCATTAGAGAATATTTTTTTTTGTTCATAAGTTTTTGTCATGCGTTGTGATGTATGGATGTGAGGGGGCCGAGCCCCCTGCGCGTCTATTGGCGC
>DGWW01000147.1 GCA_002395385.1 Myxococcales bacterium UBA4248 | reverse complement strand
AACGATGTCGCAAACCGACTGCTGAAAGCAGTTAGCAGTTAGCAGTTAGCAGTTAGCAGTTAGCAGTTAGCAGTTAGCAGTTAGCAGTTAGCAGTTAGCAGTTAGCAGTTAGCAGTTAGCAGTTAGCAGTTAGCTAATTCGAGTATTTTCGATTTTATTCCTAAAAATGCAGTATTTTTAACTTCAGAGTCGTCCCTTAGTTTTGCCTCCCAATTGCACATTGCACATTGCCAATTATAACAGCACCAGATCGTCGCGATGGACAATGGCATCCGAGATGTGGATGCCCAGGATGTCGTCGATTTCGCTCGAATGATGACCGGCAATTTTGCGAATATCATTGTCATCGTAGAGTGCAATGCCTTTGGCAAAGACTTTGCCGTCGCTCCCCGCGAGTTCGACGGCTTCGCCTTCTGAAAACTTGCCGCTGACGGCGATGACGCCTTTGGGAAGCAGGCTTTTGCCTTGTGAAGTGATGGCCTGGCATGCGCCATCATCGCAAAGAATCGTCCCTTTGACGAGGAGCGATTCGAGCCAGGTTTTGTGCAGTGTCTGCTTGTGTTCTGAGGCATAGAGCAATGTGCCGTGATCTTTGCCTTCGAGGACCTGCAATACAAATTTGGGGCGTTTGCCCTGTAGAATGAGTGTGGCAATGCCCATTTTGGCGGCCATGCGTGCGGCCGATATTTTGGTTTTCATACCGCCGGTGCCGACATCGCCGAGGCTGTCACCGGCATATAAATCGAGATTGGGATCGAAGGCATCGATCGATTCGATGCGCTTGGCAGTCGGGTCGATCTTGGGATTGCCCGTATAAACGGCATCGATATCGCTCATAATGATGAGCAAATCCGCTTTGCTGAGCACGGCCACGCGTGCCGAAAGTGTATCGTTGTCGCCGAATCGGATTTCGTCACAGGTGACGGCATCATTCTCGTTAATGACAGGAATGACGCCCATTTCGAGCAGCGCTTCGATCGATCGTCTTGCATTATTGAATCGCGTCCTGTCTTCGAGATCGGCGCGTGTCAGCAGCAATTGCCCGCAACGCAGGCCGTAATAGCGCAGTTCCTGTTCGTAATAATCCATGAGCAGTGACTGGCCGATCGCGGCGAGTGCCTGAAGGGTTGGCAGAGATTTTTCACGATCGGGGCGATCGCAGTGGATGAGGCTGCGGCCGAGGGCGATGGCACCGCTCGTGACGATAACGACATCGCGCCCTTGTTGTCGCAGTTTGGCGACCATTTCGATGAGCCGGCAAAAGACGCCGCGATCGAGTGATTTATCTGTGGCATTGGTCAAAACGGCACTGCCGATTTTGAGCACGATCCGATGGGAATGGGCGATTTCGTTGCGATGGTTTGGTGTGTTATCCATGGGTATTTGTAATCCCTGGTAGAGACGTGTCGTGACACGTCTCTACCGATGTATTGGTAATATTGGTGGTGAAATAAAATGGCGGCGGCGTATGCAATAGCCGGCGCCCAAAAGGCCGCAGTGCGCCGTGGGCGCGCAAGGCCGGTTGCCGGTGCGTATTGCTTTCGGGCGAACCAATGTGGTCGCCCGAAAGCAATAGCGGCGGCCCTTATACACGTTTTAAGGCCTCCAGGCAGAACCTTTTTTTTCGGCTTTAGGAAATCGCAGCGGCATGTAAGCCTGTATTGTGGGCGGAAAATCCATCAGGCTTTTGGCTGCCAGCGCATCGCGCCCCGATTTGGTCAGCGAAATATAGCCGAGGGTAGTTTTTTCGACGAGGCCGGCATTGCGCAAAATGCCAGTCATGACGCAGATTTCGGCCGCATCCATGTAACCGAGCAGGCCGAACGTCGAAATGTTCGTCAGTGACGGCTCGCCGGTCGAACCTGTCAGAATTGCCGCGATTTGCCTGGATGTTACTGGCAGATGTGCCACTGCACAGCGCGCGCAGGTCGATAGATATTTGAGCAATATATAATGAAGCGGCTCGGGTGGAAATGGACCAGCCGTGCCCTGTTCGGGTACGTTCGGGATGGCGTGGCACAAATCGCAGTGGTGGCAGCGTTTGAATTCGCGGGCTTCGCGGCTGCCAAAATACTTGAGGATAAACTTCGTACGGCAGTCTTCTTCGAAGACGTATTTGGTCAGGTTTTTGAGCTGTTGTTTGGTGACATTTTTTTGGATGCGGCTTTCTTCGGCCAATTGTTTGAGCGTATTGGCGGGCATTTCGCAGCGCCATATCAGCGTATTGTCGGGCGCGATGTCGAGCAGGTCGCGCGCTCGCAGTTTGCGCAGTGCCGTATCGAGTTTGCCGCGTTCCTTTTTGTCGAGCGCATCCTCGAGGGTTTCGATCGAAATGCGCGTCCCGGGAACGGGATTGTTTTGCCCGGCAGCAAACGCAAAAACGTCGAAAATCGTTCGATAGACCGGCAAATCGGGACATCCGTTGTCGATAAAGAATTCCTGAATTTTGACATCCTGCGGGGCGTACAAAAGCAGGCATTCTGCGGGCTTGCGGTCGCGACCGGCGCGCCCCGATTCCTGGGTGTAGGCTTCGATGGATGAACTCAGCGAAAGGTGCAGCACATAACGGATATCGGGCTTGTCGACGCCCATGCCGAATGCCGTCGTCGCAATCAGGCAATGAAACTCGTCATCCATGAACTGTTCCTGAACGCGCGTGCGCATCTCGGGCGACAGTTTGGCATGGTAGATGCCGACGTGGATGCCGTGCTGCTGCAAAAAAGCGCCCGCTTTTTCGGCCTGCTGGATGGTCGAGGCATACAGGATGCCGCAGCCGGGAAATTTTCGCTTAAACCCGCACCGCTGCTGGATTTGCTTCTTGACGTAGTCGAGTGCGAACTCGAATTTTTCGCGCTCGGTACGCATGGTCTTGACCGCAAACCGCAGGTTGAGCCGGTCGAACCCGAGGATGTGCCGGCTCGGATCGCGCAGTGCCAGCTGATCGACGATGTCCTGCTGAACATTGGGCGATGCCGTCGCCGTCAGGGCTATCGTCACGGGCATGTTCAAATCCTGCCGCAAACCGCCCAGACGACGGTAATCCGGCCTGAAATCGTGTCCCCACTGGCTGATGCAGTGCGCCTCATCGACCGCCAAAAGCCCAATTTGAATGCGCTTTAAAAGCCCCTGAAATCCCGCATTTCGAATGCGTTCGGGCGCCACAAACAGGAATTTGACGCGCCCGGCAAGCACATCGTCGCATATCGCCTGCTGTTCGCCATACCCCAGCCCCGAATGCAGATTGGCCGCGCGAATGCCCTTGCTATTGAGCGAATCGACCTGGTCTTTCATCAGGGCAATGAGCGGACTGATGACGAGTGTCACCCCGGGCAGCACCAGACCCGGCAGCTGATAACACAAACTTTTGCCGCTTCCTGTTGGCATGACCGCCAGCGTGTCTCGCCCCGATAATACGGCACGGACGATGTCTTCCTGGCCTTCGCGAAAACCTGGCAGACGAAAGACGTCCTTGAGTGCCTTTTCGGCGGATTGCCATATTTGTGATTGGTCAGACATAGGGATATTGTTCGATGGAACGATGCATTCCCGATTCGGGGGCTGCACGCCGCGCGCTTACCCCCGGTTATTGGCTACGACTGAAATGCCCCTTCGGGGCATGACGGATTTTTATGAATTGCCATTCAATTGCTAACTGCTAACTGCTAACTGCTAATTGTTTCGCTGCTATTTCGGCCTTTGGCCTCAATACGCACGCTTGCTCGGGCTATCTGACGATACGCCCTCGCTTCTTTTTGCCGGCGCTCATTTATCACGTTCCCACCCTCATTGCGTTATTTATTTTCTGACTGGAATTATGATATACGCCCTTTTTTCGGTGAAATAGAATGCTGTTTGGCATTCATGTTGGTTATCGGTATTCTTTTTTGCACCGTATTGGGATTTGTGTTCACTGGTTGAGATGGCGCCGCGCCACGTCTCTTCCCAGTAATGTCATTATAAGGAGAATTGCATGTCTGTCATACCATGGATAGTTTTTCTGGTGCTCGTTTTTGCACTATTGGCGCTCGACCTGGGCGTCCTGAATCGAAAAGTTCACGAAATCCACACGGGCGAAGCGCTCAAGTGGACGGGGTTTTGGATCGGCCTCGCGATGCTTTTCGGCGGCGTGATTTATCTGGGGTATGAGAATCACCTGTTTGGTCTCGGACTTCACGAAGGCGCTACCGAGGGGGGGAAAGACGCCATTCTGCTCTATTACACCGGGTATTTTATCGAAAAGGCCCTTTCGCTCGACAATATCGCCGTGATGGCGATGATTTTCGCTTCGTTCAGAGTACCGCTTAAATTCCAGCATCGCGTGCTGTTCTGGGGTATTCTGGGCGCGCTCATCTTCCGTGGTATTATGATTGGTCTGGGCGCAGCCATCGTTTCGACGTTCCATTCGGTGCTCTATTTCTTTGGTGCACTGCTCGTCGTCGTCGCCATCAAATCGACGTTTGGTGAGGAAAAAGAGGAAGATCCCAAAGAAAAGTGGATTTCCAAATTCATGATGAAACATTTCCGCTACACGCCGGAAATCAACGGTATGCACTTTTTCCAGAAAATCGATGGAAAAGAATTTATCACGCCGTTGCTTGTCTGCCTGGTTGTGATCGAGGTCAGCGACGTCATCTTTGCCGTCGACTCCATTCCCGCTATTTTCGGTATCACCACAGATCCCTTTATCGTCTTCACCTCGAATATCTTTGCCATACTTGGCCTTCGTTCGTTATATTTTGTCCTTGCCAGCATCATCGAACGTTTCAAGCTCATCAAATACGCAATTTTCGTTATTCTGATGTTTGTTGCGGTTAAACTTTTGCTGCCTCTTGGCGTCGATGGCGTCAACTTCGCCTTTGGCACGAATTATACCCACGAGGCAGTCGAACTCCCCATCTGGTCGAGCCTCGCAGTGGTTTTGGTCAGCATCACTTTCGGTATTGTTGGCAGCATCATTTATGACAAAAAACATCCCGAAATGGAGGAACAGGCTGCCAAAGAGCGCGAAGAAAAAGCCGAACTCGAAGCCGCAGTCGAACAGAATGAAAATCAAACTGGTGCCAGCAAAGCCGATGACAACAAATCCGAAGAGCATACGGATGACGTAAAAACAGAAGCCGAAAAAACAGAGGATAAGTCGGAAGAATCGAAAAAATCAGATGAAAAAACTGCTGAATAATTGAGCTGTGTAACCTATCCTCATCCCCGGGTGTGAAGACATTCGGGGATTTTTTTAACTGTTCAGAGAGAGCAATTGATCAGACCTTCCTTAAATGTCTAACCCCTGATCACGAATAAAAGCGAAGGCCGTCAGGCCTGAACAAATCCGTTTGTAAAATCAAAAACACAAGATCTGGGCTGAACAGTTACGTTTATTTTCTAAAATGTAGGATTCAGTTTCCAAAATGATTGGATAACATCTATAATTCTTTTCGCGATTTAATCTGAGTTTTGGGAGGGCAAAAAAATGAAGTGGAATCAAATATGGGCGATAAGCATGGTCGCATTGGCATTCCAGGCGTGTAGTGATGAATTGATTTATCATGTCCCAGCGTCAGTTGACGATAATTTTGTATGTGAATGCACTTCGCATCAGGCATGTTGTAATGACGTTTGCATAGACATTTATTCGGATCGGGATAATTGTGGATCTTGTGGTCATGCGTGCAAGAAAGATCAAATCTGTGATAATAAGGTGTGTAAAGATGATGAAACTGGACCCGCTTGCACACCAAAAACCTGTGATGAATTGGGTGCTGAGTGTGGCAGTGTTTCGGATGGCTGCAGCCATACCCTCGAGTGTGGCACATGTTCAGATAATCTATTGTGTTCCGATGGCCATTGTATCGATCCCGCAGATTGTGTGCCTAAAACCTGTAAAGACCAGGGTGTAGAATGTGGCAGTGCCCCGGATGGCTGCACCAATACTCTCGAGTGCGGCACGTGCACTGAAGGATTGGTCTGTTCCGAAGGCCATTGCATTAGCGCTGCTGACTGTACCGCAAAGTCTTGCATTGATCTTGGTATCTCTTGCGGTTCTGCAGAGGACGGATGTGGAAAGACACTCGATTGCGGCAGTTGCAATGAGGATAAGATTTGTTCAGAGGGTAAATGTGTCGACAAACCCACCAATTGTACGCCAAAAACTTGTGAAGACCTCGGTCGTTTATGTGGCAGTGTGGATGATGGTTGCGGTCAGCTTCTCGATTGCGGCTATTGTCTCGATGATAAGATTTGTTCAGAAGGGAGATGCGTCGACAAGCCTGTCGAATGTACGCCAAAAACCTGTTCTGATCTTAAGAAATCGTGTGGCAGTGCGGACGATGGTTGCGGCAATCCACTCGATTGTGGCAGCTGCGGGGCCAACCAAACGTGCAAAGATGGTGCTTGTGTCAACAACTGTGCACCAAAGACGTGCGCAGATCTCAAACTGAGCTGCGGCAATGCCGATGATGGCTGTGGCAAATCGTTAGATTGCGGCACTTGTGCAGCCAATCAAACATGTCAATCCGGTAAGTGCGTCAATAATTGCACGCCTACGACATGCAGTGCCAAAGGAAAGAATTGCGGCTCGATTTCGGATGGCTGCGGCGGTACATTGAATTGCGGATCTTGCAGCAGTAGTCAGACTTGCAAAGACAATGTGTGTACAAATCAATCGATCAAGGATACCTATCCCACACGAAAGAGCATTAAGGGACTGCAGCCCGATTTTCAGGATATGAATCAAATCGTAGGCAACGATGTTCACGGTGTTGCCATGAATATGGTATGGGCAATCTGGCAGCCGTCGCAAACGGGATCGTGTGGTGCGGGACAGGTTCTGTACGATGGCAACTGCTTTAGCATCGACGGCAATACGGCCAATACCATCAAGGCATATTCGGACAAGGGGGTTCTTGTTACCGCCATTATTTACGGTGTTCCCGGTTGGGCCCGTATATCCAATTGCTCGAGCCAGAAGAGGATAAACGATTGGTTCTGTGCGCCTGCCAGTGGCAGAGAAAAGGATTATGGACGTTTTGCCGGTTTTCTGGCTCATTACTTTAATGGGGAAAGCGGGCATGGCCGAATTGCGGATTTTGTAATTCATAATGAGGTCAACAACTATCAGTGGTTCAATGCTGGATACAGCGACATGAGCCACATGGACAATCAGGTTAATTATTATGCCGCGAGTTTCAATGCGGCTTACGATTATGTTCGGAAAGAACAGGCTCAGGCAAAAGTCCTCATTTCGCTTGATCACTTTTTCGGGCAGCAAAGTTCTGCAAATGGAAGTTATGCATCGCGTGATTTTCTTCTCAAGCTTATTCCCAAACTCGGCGATCGCCAGTGGATGTTAGCGTACCATTCCTATCCGCCTAATTTGGCCGATCCGGCTTTTGGGCCTGACGATTGGGCCAACCTGAGTCAGCGTATCACCTTTGGTACATTGGGTATACTCGCGGCATGGCTGAGACAGACGTATCCGGACAAACCCTATTCCTGGGAATTCCAGCTCACGGAGAATGGACTCAATGGATCAACTTCCGCCATGCAGGCGCGTCAGCAATCTCAGCTCTGTCAGGCTTTTCAAAATGTTTTGGGTACGCCGGGCATTTCGAATTTCATCTATCACAGGCTGATTGATGTCAAGGAAGAGGGATTGAATCTGGGGCTCTGGAATTCGGATGGATCCCAGAAGCCGGCCTGGACGACGTTTGCATTGGCAAACCGATCCGGTGTCGGTGCTGGCTGGCCCGCATGTGGTTTCCAGTATCTGCCTTATGTCGAAATGATGCGCGGTAGAAAAGGTAATATGCACTGGGTGACGACACGCCAGTTCCCTTCGGGCTTTACTAAAGAAGCTGGACAATCCTGGAAAATTCTGCGCGATAAGCCCAGCGAGGATTCGGTTATGGTCTATGAATGCCGAGTCGGTGGCGCAGGCGGTGGCCATACCATGATATCCCCGGATGTAAACTGTGAAGGTCAGTTTAATATGGGGCCCATGGGATATCTCTATAAATCACAAAAACCTGGTACATCCGCTGTTTACCGCTGCTATGTCCCAAGTACAGGGTCACACTTCATTTCTGCGGATCCCAATTGTGAAGGGCAGACGACAGAGTCTGCTGTGGGATATGCGATTAAACTTTAGGCTTGGCCCGGTTTAACGAGTGTGGAGTTTTTTACTGTCGAATAACCCCATTCTGGCTT
Source organism: Myxococcales bacterium UBA4248 (assembly GCA_002395385.1). Taxonomy (GTDB): domain Bacteria; phylum Myxococcota_A; class Bradymonadia; order UBA4248; family UBA4248; genus UBA4248. The sequence continues at coordinate 64,955 of DGWW01000147.1, read as the reverse complement.
GGCGCTTGGAGAAGGGGTTCATCACTCTAAGCTCTAAGCTCTAAGCTCAGAGCTTATCCACACTCTCGTTATACAGAACCTATTTTTTGGATGATTCAAATTCAAATGGATAGTCGACAGATGCTTTTGTTCCGGTAGCCGGGAATCTCCATTTGCTGATACATTCCACGATGCAGTTTTCGACATTCTTATTCTTCATGGTCGTATCGGTGACTTTGGCGTCCGAGACCCTGCCATCCCCCATGACATTCCATGAGACCGTGATTGTTCCCTTAAGTCCTTTGGTATTTTCCAGTTCATTTGCATAGCAGTTGCTTAGATCTTCTGTGTTTTCTGCAACTGCTGCATGTATGATTTCCTTATCCAGGATGTAAGTCACCCCAGTGTCTTCCTGCTCACTGGCTTTCTCTTGTCTGGCCTCTCGTTCCTTTTGCTGTTGGGCCATGATATTCTCGACTTCCCGAAGTTCATTGGCTGCATTCGCTTCTGCAGCCGCAGAGGCGGGAGCCGTCTCAACTGGAGGAACGGCATGTCTGGTAGTTTTTGATGAATTGGCGCATCCGTATGCATAAACAGAAATAAGAAAAACCAACAACAATGACATGATTTGGTGTAAGTGCTTCATATGACTACCTCCATGTTGGAAAATCTTTGGATTCTATGCAATAAGATTGCAAATCCCATGTGACGATACGACGGGAGAGCTTTGAGAACGCTTTCCTGTGTATGCATAATTCATTAATATAACCATGAAATATCTGGGCTTCAAGTTTTTATAGATAGACATTCTACGGGAAAATAACCAATTTATTAGGCAACAACTGCATCTCGTGTTAGTATTTACCCACCATAGCCTGTCTAACGGAGGGGTGGTTTATGCGTATTAGTATTAAATGGACGTTCAGCGCGGTTCTCATTGTTATCCTTGTCGTCGTCGTATATGCGTGGTTTACGATTTCGGATACACAGCAGTCTGTCGAACGCGAAACAGGAAGAATTACGCAAATCCAATATGAGGCGCTCGATCATTTGGGGGCTCAGACGACATATTATACGAGCTTGCCGGCATCCAGCCTCATGTTTGACAATGCTATCAGTGATCTGACCAGCCTCCTGAATCCCGTCGTCGAAAATAAGAATGGGCAAAGCAGCTATTATGCTGTCTTTGCGACCATCATCGATGCCAATGCCAGAGTATGGGTGGCTACGGTCAATAGTGAGTATACGCAGCTCGAACTGGGGGATAAGCCATTCTTTGATCGCAGTAAGGAAAAGCAGACCATAGAATCTGTCGATGAAAACTGGTTTAAAAAGAATATTGCCGATCGCCGCATGCCCGTTACCGCAGATGGTTTGCAAAAAGTCGTCACCAAGTCCGGTGAAGAAACTGACCTCATGATTCGGCAGTACATGCAGAAAATTGAAGGCAATGGCGAATTGCAGGGCTTTTTGATCGTCGGTTACTCGCTCGAGGGGCTCAAGCAGGAGATAGACTCGGTGAGGGCCCAGGGGGAAGTCAGACAGGAAGAAGCCATTCAACGTTCGATTTGGCTGGCATTAATCGCCGTTATCGTCGGAATTGTCATCGCCGGTATACAGGCGGTATTGGTGACGCGCAATATCAAGAAACTATCAAAAGTTACCTATATGATTGCAGGGGGCGACCTCCAGGTTCGTTCCGATATCAAATCGAGCGACGAAATCGGGCAGCTCGGTGAACAGTTCAACGTCATGGCTGACCGCGTCCAGGAATTGATGGCAGAAACAGAGCAAAAAGCCATGCTCCAAAAGGAAGTGGATATCGCCCGTGACATTCAGGCTACGCTCATGCCGCCACAGGGCTATGCGCAATGCGGCCCGGTCCAGCTCACAGGATTTTTCCAACCGGCCAGCGAATGCGGGGGCGACTTCTGGAGTTATCATCAGCTCGCCGACGGCTCGGTCCTGCTCACCATCGGTGATGTGACGGGACATGGCGTTCCCTCTGCCATGATCACTGCCTGCGCCAAGAGTGCACTCGATACATTGCTCAATATCTCGGGGGGCGCCATCGAACTGACACAATTGATGTCGAGCTTAAATGCATCGATTTACCAGGCCGCAAAACGTACCCTCTTTATGACATTTCAAGCGATACGCATTAGCCCTGACGGACGCTTTGCTGAAATCGTCAATGCCGGTCACAATTTCCCGCTGCTCATCCACAACAGGGAAGTACGCAGTCAGGTCGTCCGCGGGGAACGTCTCGGCGATCAGGAATTTGTCAGATATGAAAAGATTCAGATTAATCTTTCCAGAGGCGATATGTTCTTCCTCTTTACTGACGGTCTGACGGAATATGCCAATGAAAATGGCGTGGAATATGGCGAAAAACGTTTGCGCAGAATCATCGGGCAATGCGGCGATTCTGATGTCAATGAAGCGATGAGTTTCCTGTGGAATGATTTCGTAAACTTCTGCGGCTCTGCACCTCAGAATGATGACATCACCCTCATGTTCGTAAAGGTCTAAACAGCACGATGAAGACGTATGGCATTCTCCTGTCTGCGGGTTTTGGAACGAGACTCAAACCTTTGACCGACAAAATCCCAAAACCGGCAGTTCCTTTTTTGGGGCGGCCGATGGCGTGGTATGCCATGTACGCACTTAAACAGACCGGCGTTGCGACGCTTGCTGCCAATGTGCATCACCTGCCCGACATCATGGCCGATTGCCTGCAAAAATGTGCTCAGAATCTTGGGCTCCCCGAAGTGCATATCTTTAGGGAAAACGGTGAAATTCTAGGTACGGGGGGCGGGGCACGATCGTGTCTTTCGCTCATTCCCGATGCCGATCGCTATATCATTTATCATGGCGATGTCTTGTGTAATGCCGATCTTCGGGCGGCATTAAAGTCGCATGATTCGTCGGGATGTGATGTGACACTCGTCGTCGCGCCCCGACCCCAGAACTCAAAACTCGGTATGATTGGCCTCGATTCGAATCATCATATCGTCCAGATTCGCGATTGGTTCCGGGCGGATTACGATGTTTCCCAATTGCCAGTGCCGGCCTGTTTTACAGGCATTCACATCATCGAACATCGCCTCCTCGAAACACTCGAACTCGGCAAAAATATCTGTCTCGTCACTGAAATCTATCGTCGCATGCTTGAGCAAAATCGCCCAATCAACGCATGCATGACCGATGCTTTCTTTGCCGATATCGGGACTCCCGAGACTTATTTCGAAGCTCAAAATGCTGTCTGGAACCATCCGGAACTGTTATCCGGCACAGATCCGCGACTTTTTCCCTCAAAACTTGTTGAAGACTGGTCGGAATTCTGCCATAGTATCTGTCGGTCTGTGGTTTAAGGAGACACTTATGAACGATACATCTAAAAAATCCAAAAAAATATACGAAACACCGAAAGTTGAACATCTTGGCAAACTCGGTACCCTGATTCAGGGCTCGACCGGTACGCGCAAAGATTCATTTCCAAATACGAGTTCGACACGTCCGTAACACAATTGAACGTTGTTTTTTTCAAACATCCGACATCGCTTCGGATGTTTTTTTATTTGTGCGCACCTTTGCGGCATGGCCGCTGCAGGATGCGCGCCGCGCCTATTGCATACGTCGCGGCCTTTTTTTGATGCACAGCACATACATGGGTGATGCATGCCTTTCAATGGCGGACATTCCATTCCATCTGAAGAACAATTTGAGCCGTCCCATCCCCATCTGCAGGAACTCGCTCGTGCCAGATGGATCCTGGCAGGGATTTGGATTGCTGTGGCATCGCTGCTTTCCCTCGTCGTTCCGTGGGGAATTGCCAAAATCGTCGATGTCGGCATTGTAAACCGGGATATACAAATTCTGGCCATCTGGCTTGGTATCGTCACGCTGGCTCAGATCCTGTCGGGGATATTGCGTTATCTGGGCGTCTGCCAAATCGCAAAACTTCGCCTCAATCTGCAGATGGCGCGCATGAATGCATTGTTCAGGCGTGTCATGTATGCCGATATGCGTGCACTGCCCGATCAGGTGCGAGGCCAGGCCATGGGCCAGATCCTCTTTGCATCCTCGAGCGAAAGCTATTTTATGGAGGTACTCTATACACAGGGGGCTGCGCTGCTTGTGACGGGATTGGGCACAGTCGTGGCTTTGCTTTATCTCTCCTGGCAGACAGCCATTCTGAGCCTCATCTTATGCCCTTTTTCTGCTGCTTTGTGGCTTTGGATCAAACACAAGATTCGGCCTGCTGCACGGCGAGAATTCGAGACGCATGAATCTCTGTTCCGCGAATTTACGGATTATTTTACGGCTTTGACCTCGATTCGTGCGCTTCATCGCGAATCACAGTTCACTTCAAAATTCGAAACGACGAGTGAACAATGTTGCCAGGCCGGTTATACACTTCAAAAAAGATTGGCTGTACAGGGCCCATTTTTCGATATTTTACAAGCTTTTGTGCTCGTGGCGGTCTTTGGGTACGGCGGTTATCTTGTCATGTCGGATGCTTTGACGCTCGGTGCAGTGGTCGCTTTTCAGGTTTATTTGGCGCGCCTTTTTGCAATTTTAAAGAGCAGTACCTCTCTCTTCAGCGCGTGGCAGCAATACCTCGAAGGCCGCGCCAGATCTTGCGATATTGAGCGCCTTCCGGCTGCTCCCGAAGTCCATTTCGGGAAAGCACAGTCTCCAAGACTGCTCCTGGTCGATCATCTTTCTTTCTCTTTTGGCGATCATGTCATCTGGGAAGATGAAAATCTTTCACTCTCTGAGGGAGAGCGGAAAGCGATTTTGCTGCCATCCGGTTCGGGAAAAACCACATTGGCCAGGTGTATCCTGGGACTTTATCCCATCGCGCAGGGAGCAATTGATGTTCCTGAGGGTGATGTCAAAAATATTGGCTTTGTTTGTCAGGAAAATGTCCTGTTCGATGGCAGTGTTCGGGATAATGTTGCACTTTTGGGGGATACACTCACGGACGAACAGTACCATGAACTCCTCTATGTGTGCGCACTCGAAGAAGTAGACCGCCGTTTTGGCACCGAATCTATCGGCGATCAGGGCTCACGCCTGAGTGGCGGGGAACAGCGCAGAGTGATGCTCGCCAGATCTTTGGTCACGCATCCGAAGCTGCTCGTCATCGATCAAATGGCCAGCGAGCTCGAACCGGAACTCTGCAGGCAAATCTTTGAGCGCATTCGGGAGAAGTATCCCAAAATGGGTATTCTGTATTTGGGCCATCGCATGCCCGAATGGGATTAGCGCTGCGTATTTTTTTTGAAAAAATAGCAGCGCGCGCAGGGCGTATTTGGTTTCAAACGTGTTCACGTTTGGAACCAAATAGCACGCGCCAAAGAAGCTAAAAGTCTGGATAAAAGCAACGTTTCTGCCCTGGAGTAAGAGCCGTTTCACAAAATACTTAAAATATCTTTAATTCATAATTCTGAATTCATAATTCTGAATGCGTGTGCAAAACCAAAGGAATCATTCAAATCCTCTCAGTGCTGCATTTCATTATGCATTCATGATTATGCATTATGCATTAACCAGGGTTACAGCATTTAAAAAGTTGCGATAAAAGCCCTACAGGCTTTCGACAGAATCATGTCAAAGTGAAATGCTGTAGGCCTGGGGCAAATCCAAAGACCTATTGGCATTCAATTTTATCGTAACATTGGACGGCATCCTTGAACCAGGATTTTCCGGTTTCTGTGGCACAGGCCGTTAAATCAGGGCAGGATTCGCAATGGTAGGCTGTGTCGCGCCCCAGTGCCTGCAGTGCGTTGTTGGCCGAAAGGCACCAGAAAACTTCGTCTTTTTGGGTCGATGCTGAAGCAATTGAAGTTTCTGAGACTTGAAGTGCGTCGTCCCAGGTTTGGGCTTCGACGGCATCGTTTAACCAGATTAAACGGCGCTGTTGTTTGGCCTCGGTGGATTCGGTCGAGGCGACCTCTGTTTCGAGCCAGCTGTCGACGGCCACACGGTGGGCCGCATTCATGTTTGTACGAAGTTCATCGCTGTATGCCATAAAGAATTCGGCAGCTTCATACGAGGCCTGGCTTGGCGAATAGGGACGAACGGCTTCGACGACATCCTTCTTTTCGGATGATGAGAGCCAGCGTGCACATTGAGTCAGTGTTTGGTAGACGAGCGCCGGACTCTTGAGGTTCATCAGTCGCGCGTAAGTTTGGAGATTCTCAAGGGCAGGAAATTCCCTTTTGATGGCTTTGAGCATCAAATCGTAGGAGTACAGCTGAGGATGGACGAGCCTGCTTTTGCCGTCCATGACGTCGCCGGCTGCTTTGGCTGCCAGGTTGTATTCTCCTAGGCTCCAGGCTGTCCACGAAGCCCATAAACGTCGCTGTGAACGAACATATTTGGTGCCTTTTTTTGTCCAGGCGGTCAGGGCTTTGTCGAGTTTTTTTCGCTTCTTGGGATCGAAATTGTCCGTTAACCATTTTATGGTGCTGGCATGATCGGTTTTTAGACGCGCAAAAGTACTCGCAAAGTTGCCCGAAAGCTGACAGGATTTCTGGCTTTTCAGTCGATCATAAAAGGACGTTCCCGTCATTTTTTGAAGGTCAGCTTCGAACGCAGCCAGTTCTGCAAAGCGCGTCTGCTCGAGTGCGAGGATTTCTATGACCTGACTTTGACACAGCATTTTTTGAATGTTTTCATCGTCTGCAGCGTTGCCGTCCTGCACCGTTTGTGCGTTAGAAGCATTGAGTCGCTTAAGCTCACGTCCGAGGTTGGCCATGGCCTGAATCGTAAATTCGTTGTCTTTTTGGTTGAGCGCCCAGAGGGCATCTTCTAGCAGATGATCGAGGGAGGCGCCCCAATTCGATAGATCTGTGACATAGGATTGACAACTCAGCGGTTTGGAGGACTGATTTGGCATACAAGGCAAGGCTTTGATCATATTCGCCTGTGAAATATGCCCACGGACGAGATGAGAGAGCGAAAAACGTATTTCGCGCGAATCATCCGCACATACGATGTTTAATTGCTTTGGCCACAACCGTTGCATAGATTGGGCATTTTGCTGGAGTTTGCGACAGGTTACCATATCTCCAGAGCTTCTGGCATGTTCTATGAGATAAGGACTCATCGTAAGGAAAACAGCAATTTTTTCCTTCTGATTCAGATCGGGATGACTGAACAGGGCATCCATTGCATCATTCAGGATCGACGGTTCTGCTACGAATGAATGTTCGAGATACTGTTCATACAGCGTCAGCAGTTGATCGAGTTTAGGATCGTTAGACAATGCATGGATGGTCTTGTGCGTGCTGTCGGTCGATACAAAGGTATTCTCTTCTTCCGTCGGGGCAAGGCCAATCAGCGTCATCCATTCTGCATTTTGGGTAGCATCGGACAGATCGGCTTCGATGCAGATTGAACCTTTGGCAGACGGTTGAGGTTGCGGGATCGCCTGATTCTGTGCTTTTGCGTCTGATGGTTGTGTTTGAGCTGCAATGGTTTTGATTGGGGAATCGGATGGTTCGATTTCGGAGTTGCCTTCTTCTGCTTGAAGATTTTGAGCTGGTGTTGGCAATTCTGAAGTGTCTGTTTGTTCGATTTCGGAGCTGCCTTCTTCTGCTTGAAGATTTTGATCTGGTGTTGGCAATTCTGAAGTGTCTGCGGGGATTTCCTGTATCTGACTGGGCTCTGTTTCGCCATTGATTTCACTTTCCTGGGCATCGGCTGTGTGTCCGGAAGCCATCCATAAACATGCAAGCATCCAGGAAAAATTTTTTAATTGGCGGCATACATCCTTGTATTTCATTCCGGTCCTCACTTCATCGTCGCAAGAAACCATCGGTTTCTCACGGTTAGAATGAGCTATTGTATATTTTTTTTATTTTTTCTCAATTTTTTGGCCTTTTTTTGAAAAAATTGCCCATATTATAGATATCCACATTTTCGATAACCCGTATCGTCAAGGAGTGACCCATGAATTATTCAGCATCGATTAGTCTTTTGACAGCTCGCACTACCATTTCTGGTTATTCCATTGGGCTTGCAGATACCGTAAGTGGCTGCATGAATCTTAAAGAAGGAACAACCAGACAGCATTCTTTGGCCTCTGAAATTCGCGACGGAATTGGGGATACGGCTGTAACACGCTATATCGACAAAATAGACCCTGAGTGTGAAACCTGTTTTAAATCTGTTCCGGGGCGCAATCAAAAAACGGTTCAATTTGTGGATGCGCCCAAAGGGAATGATAAAAAAACGAGGGTCTTTGCGATATCCTCAAATACTGCAGATGAAAAGACCAATACCGATGACAGAACGATTTCCAACGAATTGGCTACGCCGACTTGCCGGCACATGCTTCCGCTCGCCAGCAAACAGGCCGACGAGACCGTTGAACTCACGGAGGATAAGCTATTGTCTCCATCCAAAGAATCGACCAGGCTTGATTCGAGAGAAGTCGATATTGGAAAAGTCATTGGAAACCGATATGAAATCTTGTCCGAAATATCCCGCGGCGGTTTTGGTATCGTTTATCGGGCAAGGCAAATCGGCCTCGATCGCGTTGTTGCGCTCAAGCGGCTTCATGCACAGAATGATTGTTCAAATGTTAAACGATTCTTTCTCGAAGCCAATATCATCAAAGACCTGGTGCATCCCAATACCATACAATTGATCGATGCCGGTATGGATGACAATCACCTATATTATGTCATGGAATATATTGAAGGCAAGTCCCTCAGGGAGCTCATTGATATCGAGCACTCACTCGATCCTCTGCGTTCTCTTAATATTGCCAAACAAATACTTAAAAGCATTCACGAAGCGCATGAGCGAGGAATTATACATCGGGATCTCAAGCCCTCGAATATTCTGATTCGAAATATTATTGGTGAACAGGATTTTGTAAAAGTTCTCGATTTTGGCATTGCCAAAGTTCAATACAGAGGTATGCCTCGTCTGACAGAGAATGGAAAAATATTGGGTACGCCGCAATATCTGGCGCCGGAATTGCTTTATGGGGATGAAGCAACGCATTCGACTGATCTCTATTCGATTGCACTCATTCTCGTCGAAATGCTGACGGGGAAGGCATTGTTGCCGAAATCTCCCGTATCCATTGTTAAATTATCGACCTCACCTGAACCGATTCCAATTCCGCAATGGATACTGCAATCCCCGATGGGAGATATGCTGCGGCGTGCACTCAATAAAGATCCGGATTTTCGTTATAAAAATGCGACCGATATGATTGCTGATATCCAAAGAATTGAAACCGGAATGCATTTGGATTTACAAAACAGCGGACGATATGAGCCAAAAAATAACGATGGCAAGTCACGTCTCACTTCATGGCTTGCCATCGTTGTCGGCATTGTTTTGTTAAATGCTGTATTGTTTATTTGCACATTTATGCTTTAGGCCATGTTTCATGTACCTATGTCGCATCTAAAGGACTAAGGATGAGTCAGCCCAGGCAGAAGGCAACAGTAAGTATGCTCTGAAAAAAGACATGACTTCCGACAATCGCCTAACCTCTGTGTTTGATAAACTCCTGCCTGAGGCCTAATGCCTGACTGTGCAAAAAAAACATGGAAACAAGTCAGCAGCTTGCGGCTGAATAGCTACCAATTTGGGCCTATTTACCCCATTTCGGTCATGAGCCAGTTTAAAACTTCGGTGTACCAGACATAACTGTCGGCAGGATCGAGTACCCAGTGCCCTTCGTTTGGGAAATAGATTAAACGACTTTTGACGCCCATGTATTGGAGTGCAGTGAAGAGCGCAATGCCTTCGGATGTATAACATCTAAAATCCTGTTCACCCTGGATGACGAGCGTCGGTGTTTTAAAGTTTTTAACAAAATGATGTGGTGAAAACTTACGACAAAGTGCTGCAGCATCCTCATCAAACGGTTTGCCGCCGAATTCATATTCATTAAACCACAGCTCATCGGTGAGATATCCGGACATTTCGGTATTAAAAATACCATCATGGCTGACGAATGCTTTAAATCGGTCGGTATGTCCCATGAGCCAGTTGATCATGAATCCGCCAAAAGAGGCGCCGGCGGCAGACATCCTGTTCTCATCGATCTGCGGTATTTCCTCAAGGACATGATCTACAAATGCCATGATGGCATCGGGGCAATCATCGCCCCAGTGTTTGCTGATAGCTCTGGTCAGGGCATGTCCATAACCGGTCGAACCATGGGGATTGCAAAAACCGACAATAGCGCCTTGCGAAGCAAACATGGCGACATTCCAGCGGTAATGGAACTGGTCGAGAAAAGCGCCCTGTGGACCACCATGGATCAAAAGAATGAAAGGATATTTTTTGTTAGCGTCGAATCCCGGCGGAAGAACGACATAACCTTCGAGTGTATCTTCCTTATAATGGTAATGCATACACCGGCCGCGGTCGAGATCCACGTCAGCCAAAACATCGCCAAAATGTGTCAGATAATGGAGTTCTTCGTTCGAAACACGCTCACTGCCCATTGTAATGAGCGGATCAAAAGCCTGCAGATTTGTGATTTCGACGCATTCGAGCGGTGCATTGAGGGCTTCGAGGCCGACTAAAATTTTACCGCCGCCGTACACAAATTTCGAATAGGTGCGCCCCGAAGTGAGCTGTTGTACATGGCCAGACTTTAAATCGAGGACAAACAGACCACTATGTGCAAAATCCTGTGCTTTAAAGAGCAGTTTACCCGGCTGTGTCTGGACAAATGAATCGATGGAACGTTCGAAATCTTCGAGATAAATGCGGGTATGACGGGTTTTGAGATCGAAAACCTTGAGTCGGGTGGCATCGGCTTCGTATCCGGGCGTGACGAGCGTACAATAGGCAATTTCTGTATCACTCAGGAATTGTGGGGCAGTATCGCAGCCGTCGGTATCGGAAATTCTGACGGCTTCGCCGGGGACTGTTCCATCGATCGGCATGAGATAGATGCTGTTGTTGGTCGAACGTGCGACAACCGGATCCGGATTCATGACGAAAGCAACATGCTTCCCATCGGGCGAAAAATCGTAATCACATGCAGACTCAAGCGCAATCGGCGGAACATCGGCATCTATGGGCGTCAAATCGGTCATTTGGCCTGTTGAAACATCGACGATAAACAGGTGGTTTCGTTTGTTTTCACACCAGCTGTCCCAATGACGGTACATGAGTCTGTCGGCAATGCGTACCTGAGCTTTGGGGTGGCTGGCGCGATATAGGGTGGCCAAATCGGGTTGTTTTTCGTCTTTTTCAAAAATGCTCTGGACGTTGGGATCGATATAAACCGAGCGCGAAAACAGCACACGGTTGCCATCGGGAGAAACGACCGGACGTGATGCACCTCCCGGTCCCTTCGTAATGGCCTTGACACATGAGCCGTCGCTATTGGCACAATAAATCTGTCCGTCGGCGACAAAAAATATCCATTTGCCGTCGTTTGAAAAAGCGAAATCACTTGCGCCTTTTTCATGCAAAGCGATCTCTGAAGAAACGCCGCTTTCCAAATCTATTTTATAATTATGTGTCGTCGTAAGGTTTTCGGCGAGTTCAATTTTTTTGGTTGTCAGCCAGGCATAGCGCCCGTTTGGAGAAATCGCCATCTGAGAGAGCCGCTCAATGTGAAAAAGATCGTCAATCGTGAGCGCACGTCCCATTTTTCCTCCTTTGCTTTTGGCTGAAACAAAAAAAGCAGCCATTTGGGCTGCTTGAATGGGGCGTACTGGATTTGAACCAGTGACTTCCACCGTGTGAAGATGGCACTCTACCGCTGAGTTAACGCCCCGTAACGACCCGATAACTACTATCGATGTCGAGCGCGGCTTGTACTTAAAATATCGTTGCCTGTCAAGATCTTTGTTTGGAAATGCCGCTTTTTGGCGATGCCAAATACGCGTCATTTGCCGGTGCTATTGTGGCGTTGCCACAATACGCACCGGACTTACTTATCGGTTGCTCATGCTGCTCCCGTTAAAACCATGGACGAGCAGTTCATTGAGTGAAAATGATTTGGCATCGTGGTTTGCATTGAGGCAGATCAGTTCTAACTCCGGCGAAAATTCGAACATGAACTGACGGCACATGCCGCATGGCGAGCAATAATCCGCTGTATTGGCAACAATGACGATGCGTTTAAAATCGTAGTGCCCTTCACTGATCGCTTTGGACATGGCGGTCCTTTCGGCACAGATACCGATGGGATAGGATGCATTTTCAATATTACATCCTGTAAATACAGTACCGTCGTTGCATTCAAGGGCCGCTCCTACCGGAAAATTTGAGTAGGGACAGTAGGCTTTTTTTTGTGCTTCTATGGCCAGTTCCTTGAGCTCATCCAATGTTGTCATGACATATCACTCCTTTATTCGTCATCCTCGTCTTCTTCTCTTAAATCTTCAAAATCATCCTCTTCATCGTCGAAATCAAAGATTTCTTCGCCCATATCCTTAAGAATAGTCTTGGTTAATGTCTTAAGGTCTGAATTCTTGCATTCTTTGTAAAAAGCCTGCAGTTGGCTGATGGTTTCCTGGTCCCTCTCTTCATCCCGGGTGAGATAGAGCTGCAGGAGTTTGAGACTGAGCAAACGCGTCATAAAACCATAATGACCATAGGAAAGGGGTTCCCGAATGAGCCGAATTAAATCGGGACGGATTGCCTTGTCATTGAACTGGTGTTTCGTCCGCATGAGTGCGTTCAGGGTCTCTGAGATACAAGCAACCGATTTGTCGCGTTCAATGCCTGCTAAAATACCCTTAAAGGTGGCCTCGCTCGGACCAATGGCCAGGAATTTTATGATGAAATTGGCGCATTTCTTTGGGGTTTGGTAGTAGGCACGTATCAGTGCATCAATGGCATCCTGATGTTGGAGCAATATATTGAAATAGCTTTTCTTGATTTCGTCGTTTTCTCCATGCTCGAATGCACCCAGAATGACGGCGATCGATTTATCGGTGTCTTTTTCGACCGAAAGATAGGCATCGAGTGCGGCTCTGGCAAGGTCGGGCGATGAAGATTTGAGCCAGACGAGCATTTCAAACTGAATTGCCGGTGAAGCCTCTTTCCGGTAACGAATGACATTCAATGCATTGATTCTCGCAAAATCTTCCGCATCCCCGAGCAGACGGCCAAGCACCTCATCGGTACAGACTTCCGAAAGTGCAGGAAGTTCATCCTCGCCCAAAATACGCTGATAAACATCATCATTATCGACTGCTTTGGGAATGAATTTGACGCGCGTGTCCGGTGCCTTCCATTCGGGATAGTCATCGTTTGGGGCATCCAGATAGGCACTCAGCGTCTGAAGAATTTCTTCGCGACGCCCTGGATCGCGATGCTCCCGCAAAATTTGGATAATTCGCTCTTTGACGAGCTCTCTCGTCCGCACACTGATAAAGGCTTTTAACAAACCTTCGGTAAAACGCTGCGGCATTTGCGCTATGATGATGCGTGCTGCCTGGAAAATTTCTTCCCGTGGGTCGGCAAGTGACATGATGAGTGGCTCGACGGCAGCATTGCCGTAGCTGCGGAATACGTCCAGAATTTCGTTCAGGAATTCTTCGCAGGCTTCTGGAACATAGGGAAGAATCTGTGGAATGACGAGTTCCGGGTAAACCGCAAAACGGGAAATCATGCGCATGACTGCAATATTGACCTGCTCGTCTTTGTCTTTGAGCAATATGAGCGCAACACTCAGGTCATTGGTATCAATCGTGCCCCGAAGTACAAAGCTGCGAAGAACGGCAATGCGTACACTTGGCAATGGATCGTAGAGCAAACGGCTGATCGTCTTGCCATCCAAATATACACACAGTCGGGTGAAAGCCGGCATGACATCCGCAAGTTGGTCTGGTCTTTGGGTCTGTGAGATGGCATTCAGAAGTACGGAAGAGAATTTTTCTGCAAATGAAGATACCGCTGCCGCATTGTCATCTTTGATGGGGGACAGTGCATCGGCGACATCCATGGCACTGACAAGGCCGTTTTTAAAACAATGAGAAATATAGCGCGTTACACATTCGACAGTCCGGGAATCATCATCGGCAATATGCCTGAAAGCCATGCTGTTCCAGATGCCGAGCATTCTCAGAATATCCACCACATTTTGTACGAGAATGGGTTCGCTGCTTTGTAAAAGTGCGCAAATATCCAATTTCTGTGCTTGAAACAGCTGCGCTTCCCGATAGATTTCGGATGGTGTTAAAGCAACTGCTCTCAGGCGCGCCAATACCTGGGAATCTTCCAGTTCTCCTTCGACTGAAAATTCCCCCGTCGAATGAAGGTGCCCGGATTCTTCGTGTGGCGTATTTTCTGTTAGCGTGTCCAAAGGACTGAGAATTTCTGTTTTCTCTAATTCAACGGGTGCTGATATTTCTGTCTGGATGTCTGTCGTCTGTTCAGTGCATTCTGCCTGGCCGATCGGAGCTTGTTCAGTCGTTTCTGCCTGAACGATTGGGGCTTGTTCAGTTGATTCTGTTTGAACATTAGGGGTTTTTGAAGCTTCTGCTTTTGAAACTGATTTTTTCTTTGCCATGCGTCCGGATCCTTCTTGGAAGACTGAACGGTAACCTGTATATGAACATTACAGGCTTAACCAGTCTGTATTTATCAATATACTAATACATAATGGAGGTTTCATGCAAGCCACACATGAGCTAAATGGCTCAAAAGATACTGCGGTATTTGAGAAGCGAGGTACTTTTCCAGATTCCAAAATCGAAAAACTTGGGGTTCTCCTATTGCATGGGTTTACTTCGGCGCCAGCGAGTATCCAGGATATTCTGCCCAAGTTTGAAGAGATGAATATACCCTATGAAATGCCTATCCTTCGCGGGCATAATGCGACACCAGAAGCATTAATAGGCGTGAAAGCTCAGGATTGGTACGATGATGCACTCAAAGCCCTTGGCACGCTCTGTGAACGTGTCGATCGCGTTGTTGTCATTGGATTCTCTATGGGCGGACTGGTTGCACTTAATCTTTGCGCGCTTGCCCATCCCTATCACGATAAGATTTGTGCCTGCATCACCTGGGCAGCCGCTCTTGGATTCGTGAACAAACTGGCAGGCTTCTCGAAAGTTATCGCCTTTTTTTCGAAATATTGGAAGGGGCAGGAAAGCTTTCGGGATGATGAATGCCGGAAAAAGAACCAAAATTATAAGTATTTTCCCACCAGAGCTTTCGTCGAGCTTTATGACTATGCAGCCAAGTCGCGCATGCTCGTTTCGGATGTCAAAGTACCCCTGTGCATTATACATTCAAAGCGCGACCAGGTTGTGACTTATTCGACTTCGCGCATGCTCTTTAAAAAAGCAGGCAGCAGTTACTGCGAGATGCATACGCTGAAACGTTCGGGACATGAGCTAGGACAAGATTGTCAGGCTGCTGCAGTTTTTGAAATTACCTGTGATTTTATCGATCGCATTCGGAACGGTAAATCAGAAAAATAGGGCTTTGGCGTATTGCTGCAGGCAATAGCCAAAGCGCGCGGGGCGTATTGGCCGCAAGGCCAATAGCTGTGCGCATCCATCCGGTTATACGCTCACAAGCGCAATGATGATAAAGGCCAGGCACCACACGCCAATATTGACGAGAACTTTGCCGACGGTACCAAGTTGTCGAATCGGTGAGGATGGATGGTTCGAATAGAGCCAGGTGTTGGCAACAATTAGGGCGATTCCGAGGCAGCCAGAAAGAAAACCGTATTCACTAAAGAAGAAGCAGGTTGATAATCCTGTCCACAGGGCGCTTGCGATGGCCCATGCTTTTGCCGAAGGCGTAAATAACTGATTTGAATCCGCGGATGACTGGGTGCTGGTGGCTTTATTCTGAGTCGGCTGAATGCCGAGTGCGCGTTGGCATCGCTCCAGTTCCTGCTTGTATTTTTCATTGCCCGGCTCAACTTTGAGTGCGCGTTTGCACAGTGATATGCGTGTCTGGTAATCGTCATCGGGCGTGGCATCGAGCACCGTATCGATTTTTTCGAACTTAGAGTGCGCTTCGAGTCCCTGAGCTGTGAGGCGCGCGAGGACTGCAAAATTTTCATCTGTTTTGGCCGCTGCGCGGTATTTGTAGACGAGCTCTTGGGCGTCGTCATATTTGCGTTCCTTGAGGTAATCTTTTATTGCCTGAAGAATATACTCTTTGTCGTTTTCGTATTCCTGCAGCGAAATGTCGCGCTCAATTGCCCGAACGACTTCTGATTCTTTGGGTTGGTTCCGGTCTGCCGAACCATCGAGAATATCGTAATTGGAATTGTAGTTGTCTTGATTTGATTGTTGCTGTTTTTGATCCATCGGTTTACCTCGCAGAACAAACGCTTACAGCATAACCCAAATTGTCTGAATTCGCAATTCGCAATGCGCGATATGCCATTGTGGATTTGATTTCGTCGGTCTCAATTCTTTCGGCGAAAAAAAAATGAAAAAAATGCATTTTTTTTGGCCGTTTTTTGTAAAAATTGCCCATATATAGGGTGAAAAGAATTTCGCAAGGCTGCATCGACGTCGGGACACAAATGTGTCTGCAGTTCAGGCGGATGGATATCTGCATTCAATATCCTATGGACGATGGTTATGAAGCATTCAGAACTCAAAAAATGAGTTGTAATCACTTGTCATTGGTATTTCATGTCCTCGTTCGGCCGATGTTTTTATGCAAAAAAAAAGATGTTTTTCTGGAGGAATAGAATATGTGTACAAAAATGAGAGACTCTCCCTGACATTCAATAATTCGTATAAGTCGTCTGAGTATCATTAGCAGGGCTCATTCTGGATATGCCGATATCAATGATTGGTATTTCGGCAACAAGAAAAACCTGAGGATTTGTCGCTAATTATATTTCATTTATACCCAGCATTTTACAAGGATACGATTATGGCAAATACTTATAACAAAACAATTATCATTGGTCGACTCGCTCGTGATCCCGAATTAAATCAGGGGAAAAAGACAGAATATGTCAATTTTAATCTGAGTAATTCTACGTTCCGGGACGGGAAAGAAGAAGTTCAATGGCATCGTATCTGTGCTTTTGGCAAACAGGCCATTTTGTGTCACAATCATCTCCACAAGGGCGACTTATGCTGTATCGAGGGGCGCATTGATAATCGGGCTTATGAAAAAGACGGTCAAAAACGCTATTTCCAATCTATTATTGCGGAAAAAATAACATTCTTATCGAGCCGCAGATCCCCCAATGCTAATCATGACGCAGATGATCAGCAGCTTGATGAGGCATTTCCGTATTAATCAGATTATTGATATTGATTCTGTATTACCAGAATTCTGATGACTTTTGAACTTTGAGCTTGGAGTAGTCAACCCATTCTCTAAGCTCTAAGCTGGTGTTTAATTGCAAAAGTAAGAGATAATTTGTGGAACGCCTACGGAGTTCGATTTTGGGGGATTCCATTGTTCCTGCGGTAGTCAGACCTCACCCCCTTGTCAGCCTGCGGCAGACATTCCTCCTCTCCATAAATGGCGAGGGGGACATTAATGTGGGCTACTTACCTTGAAGCCCTACAGGCTTCTTTTGACAATAATATCTATGATTTATGCAATTAAACACTAGAATGGAAGTAATCTGTGAAAACGAATATCCACATTCGTTAAATAGATCCTTGTGATATTACAGGAGGATGAATGGGGGCGTTCGATAAAGCACAAAAGATGCTTCTCGATCATAATGATGAGTTTGCCGAGGTATTCAGCGTATTTGCACTCAAAAACAAAATACATCTTGACCCGGGACATTTGCACGAAGCTGCCACAGAGTATGAGCATATTGAAAATAGCAAACCAGAAGAACTCCGGCGCGATGTTGTAAAAATATACGACGGATTTATGCTGGGGTTGATTGTATGTGGTTTAGAAAATCAGATGTCTGTTGATATTGGCATGCCGATTCGAATGATGGGATATGATTTTTCAAGATATCGCTATCAATTGAATCACATTGAACATATCAATCAGAACATCAGGATAGCGCCTGTTTTTTCGCATGTTTTAAATTACAGTTATCGTCAGAAGTGGCAGTGGCCATTTTCATTAAAGGATTTGGTAAATCTGCCAGCAGAGCTTGCAGATTTTTTTCAGGATTATAAAATAGATGTGACAAATCTCGCTTGGTTGGCGCCTTCGCAAAGAGCGTTACTGACCGGGGATTTTAGGATTTTGGTCGAAGTATTGTGTGAAATACGTGAGACTGGCAAAATTACGGGCATTGCACAGCCAGTCAAATACATCGATGAAATGCTTGCACTATTTGCATCACTGACAGGAGATGAGGCTTTAAAAAACTTAGATATCAGTGATTTTAAATCGGGAGAAACGATGATGTGCGAAATTTGGGATAAATGGGTCAGTCAGATAAAAGCCGAAGGCTTTGAAAACGGTGAGAAAGTCGGTTTTGAGAACGGTGAGAAAGTCTCAGCAATTCGTGCTTGCAAAGATTTTGGGAAAACGCGTTCAGAAACCATAGATTATCTCATTGAAAAGTACAATCTGACCCGGGAGCAGGCGAGCGACGCTATGGCGTCTTATTGGTAGTTGTTAGCCGTTTGGAGAAACGATGATGTGCGAAATCTGGGATAAATGGGTCAGTCAGATAAAAGCCGAAGGCTTTGAAAACGGTGAGAAAGTCGGTTTTGAGAACGGTGAGAAAGTCTCAGCAATTCGTGCTTGCAAAGATTTTGGGAAAACGCGCTCAGAAACCATAGATTATCTCATTGAAAAGTACAATCTGACCCGGGAGCAGGCGAGCGAAGCTACAGCAAGTTATTGGTAATTCGCCCACTTATCTTGGCACGTATGGTTATGGATTATCTTGCGTGGCAATATCAATTTCTTTTTGGATTGCAAAGAAATCATCAAACAGGTCATTGAGAGATTCGCGCAATGCTTCGAGCCCAATGCGTTTGAGTGTCGAAGTTGAAATGAGCTGTTTTGGGGATGTATCGAATGCCTTTGCAATTTTATGGAGCTGATTATAGGCTTCATTTTTGCCGACTTTGTCGACTTTGGTCAATATGAGGAGGACAGGCAGACCGCGTTCCATGCACCAATCGAACATGAGGTGATCATGTTCAGAGGGTGATCTGCGCACATCGAGCAGCAGGAGCAAGCCGAGCAGCTGTTCACGTCCGGCGAGATATTCGTGCATCATGTCATCCCACTTGGATTGGATGCTTTCGGGGACATCGGCATAGCCATATCCAGGTAAATCGACGATGTAAGCTTTGTCTTCGATATCAAAAAAATTGACGAGCTGTGTGCGCCCCGGGGTTTTGCTCACTCTGGCAAGCTGCTTATGTTCACACAGCATATTGAGAAGTGAGGATTTCCCGACATTGGATCGCCCGACGATAGCCACTTCTGGGTGGCGATTTGTCGGGAATTGCTTGTATGAAGCGGCACTTGTCGCGAATTTCATTTTTCTGAAATCGAGCATAACCTTTCTCTTTGATCGCCCTGTAAAATCACATGATCATCTTCGACGGATCCGCCGACACCGAGCTTGGTTTTGGCCATTTTAAGCCATGATTGTTTTGCTTCGTCAGTAGGGTTACCCTGGAAACTGACAACTGTCACGGTTTTGCCGCTTCTTTGTGCACGTTCGATTCGGGTGGATTTTACTTTAGGCAGGACGGCAGTTGATGTGGTTTGGACTGCCGTGGGTGCAGATGGAGCGTCTGTATCGCTCGTTTTTTTGAGCTGAGCAAGCATCCCGAAGGGGGATTGCATCGCAGCGGGTTCGTCGTGCCAATCGTTGGATTTCCTGGCCATGGCGGTTATTGCTCATTCTTAGATATTTCGAGATGGCGGAAATTGCCATAACCGTTGGATTCGGTTTTGACCATGGGGTCTGCATTGAGCAGCAGGTGGAGCGCACGTCTGTCGACATTATCCATGCCGAAACACGTGATTTTATTGAGTCCGCCTTCGAGTTTGTCGTGCATTTCCTGTGCGACGCCTTCGAGTTTATGGACGCGCTCCAGGCGGTAGCTATTGACATCGATATCGAAGCGATAGCCAGAACCGAGAATAAATCTTGCGCGTTTAATGATCCAGGAGAGGGCATTGACGACAGATGGATCGATGGCTGGCGAAATAGATTTGACGTCATCGCCGATTATATCGAACACTGCTGTGTTGTCGATGACTTCCGTGTGAATTTCTGCATCAAATCCCATATAGGACAATAGATCTGCAAGAAAATCTGCCGCTCTGTCAACGACGTCGCCATCGTAATCATCGTACATGTAATCCATCATATTGGGAGTTCCTTTATGAATTTGCTATGCGCAAGTCATAATGCGCAATTGGTGTGTCATACTAAAGTTTGAATCTAAAGCTCATAAAATTGGCTTTTGAATTCGCAATGCGCAATTGAAATGCAAAACTATGGAAATACCTATAAAACAAAGTTGTATTCATAGTTTCAGATTCATTCTGTTTTTAGAAATAATCTTACGAAAACCATAATTGCTAATTGCTTCGGGCTATCTGCGATACGCCCTTCGCGTGCGCTTATCAGAAACTTGAGCGTTTCTGATACAGCGCACTTTTTATCACACTGTGGTGTGAATCCCCACAAAAAAAGAGCCGCGGCGTATTGAGGCTTTGTAAAGCCGAAATAGCCGTGGCCCGAGGACGTAGCAGCCGTCAGGCTGCAAGGACCGGTACAGCAATGAAAAGATTACTTTTCTTCACGTCTTTTAGCGGCGCGTCTTTCTTTGCTCGAGAGTGTGGATGGCTCGATGTCGATGACACCATTGGCGTCTGCGGCAACGGCTTTTGCACCTTCTTCCTGCGCGATGATATGGCGCACGTAGAAGCTTTGCCCCATGGAGAAGAGCGAACTGACGAACATGTAGAGATTAAGGCCAGCGGGTAAGAAGAGCATCATGAGGCCGAAGAAAGCGGGCATCGTGATCATCATGATTTTTTGCTGTTTATTTTTGGTGGCCGTTGGTGTGAGGAGTTGCTGAACTATGAGGAGAGCAACACAGAGGATGGGGAGAATGAAGAAGGGATCGCGCGCGGACAGATCGTGTATCCAGAAAACGAAATCGGCTTTGTAGAGACCGCCGGTTACGAAGATGCAGCGATAGAGCGCGAAGAATATCGGCATTTGCAGCAGGAGCGGCAGGCAGCCGAAGGGATTGATGCCCTGTTTTTGGTAGAGTTCGAGCTGTTTTTGTTGCAGTGTCTGAGGATCGTCTTTGTATTTTTCCTGGAGTTCCTGCATGAGCGGCGCAATTTTGGACATGCGCATCATAGAAAGCTGGCTCTTTTGTGCAATAGGCCACAGGAGCAATCGTACGATAATGGTGAGCAGGATGATGGCAAATCCCCAGTTTCCGGTGAGTTCATGGAATTTATCGAGAATCCATGCCATGGGTTTGGCCAGGACTTCCATCCAGCCGTAATCGATGACGGCAGGCAGGTTGTGATCTTCGCCGGCAGCGCTCAAATAGCGGGCTTCTTTTGGCCCCATGTAGACATCGAATTCGTAAGTCGTCGTCGAATTGGGGTTGAGTACGAGGGGCAGCGCATAAGTACTGCTGAGCAAGCTTTCTTCATTTTTAACTTCATTTTTGATTTCGCATGAACCGCCATAATTGGTCATCATAATCATGGCATAATAGGATTCATCGACACCAAACCACTGAAGTGATTTTTGGTAGGATTCTGTTTCGTTTTTGTCGGTAGCGTCGACGTATTCGAGATCGCCATCTGCATAGCATTTGGCGGCGACATAAGCTCCTGGTGTAAACAGTCCTGGTTCTTCGCCTTTGATTTGTTTAATAAAGAAAGCGATGGAGAGTTTGTCGCTGATGGCCTGATCTGTCCGATTGGTCAGAGCGATTTTAGTGTGTACGATATAAGGAACATCCGTGGTCGAGAATGACTTATCGAATTGGAATTTTCCCTCAGGATCGACGTATGTGTATTTGACTTCGTTATGTGAGTCGGCAGGGGACGCCGTTTGGAACTGTGTTTCGGCAGTCACGCCCATGGCAGGCAATGTCATTCGGAACGGCAGGATTCCACCGAGATTTTCATTTTCAGATTTTTGGGAGCGAATGAAATCGCCGTGTTCAAAATAGCGATCGGGATCTTTAATAAGTACATCCTGAACTCGACCGCCACCAGCATTTGTCCATGTGATTTGATATTGATCGCTTTCAAGGACGCGTGATTCGATGGGATATTTGACAGAAACGACGAGGGAATCGTCTTTGGTTTCCTGAGTATCTTGTGTTTTTTCGGGGAGGGATTCCGGTTTTTGCTGGGGCATAAAATAAGGCATCACGATGAAAGCGAGCATCATGAGCCCCATTAATATGAGCCAATTGGAACTTTTTCCACCGCTATCGTTGGAGCCGTTGTAGTTTAAATACTCCGCCATGAGCAATTCCAGTAGATATGAAATTCGCAAAGCGCCAATCGCAATGCGCAATGGTTATGCAAAACAGATAGTTTCCCCAAATGGGGCGAAAATCTTAAGGTACAGGGTCATATCCGCCTGGCACGCCAGGTCGGCATCTTAAAATGCGCTTCATTCCGAGAAAGATACCTTTGGCGGGGCCATATTTTTCGATGGCTTCAAAAGTATAGGCGCTGCACGTAGGTCTGAATCTACAATTAGCTCCAAGCCATGGAGAAATGCCTTTTTGGTAGCATCGAATCAAGAAAAGGCACAAGACTTTAAGTGCGTTAGAAATGCCTTTAAAAGCCTGATGAACTAATGAGGACATGAGCAACTCCGAAGTACGCGCTCCAGGAGCTCGGTCACATCTTGCTTTAAAGACACAAAGCTGGCAGAAGCAGCATTATTCTTAGCGATTACAACGACATCCAGGCCGCTGAGGATATTTTTATGATGGCGCAAAATCTCGCGAAGGCGGCGTTTAACCTTATTACGGGTAACCGCATTGCCTACGCGTTTGCTAACCGTCAATCCAAAACGGGCATTCACAAGCGAAGACGGCGTGAAGATGAATAACAGGAACTTCCCGCCGACTCGACGCCCTTTGGACTGAACCCGGCAATATTGTGCATGCTTTCGCAGGCGAACCGCCTTACCCCATCCGAATGTCCGGTTCGGGGTAATTTTCATAGGGGGCTTATCCTAGTGTTTAGCAGGAACAGATGGAACCAGACGTTTACGGCCTTTGGCACGACGACGATTGAGTACTTCGCGGCCCTGAGCGGTAGACATTCTGGTACGGAAACCGTGCGTATGAGCACGTTTGATTTTGCTCGGCTGAAATGTACGTTTCATAATTTACTCCGAAATAAGTATGCAGCTTTTAGGCTGACAAAAATTCTTTGAGACAGAACTTGAGGCATATTATGTTGCCCCTGTGCTGACATAAAACCGTGTGCCAGGGCGGCACAAAACGCGGCGCTTTCTGGCATGTTACCTGATAAAAGTCAAGTTTTTTTAGTAATTTGTAATGCGTAATTGTCACTATTCAGCTTTAGAGTATGTACCTGTTTCCCAAAACACTTAAAACCTCTTTAATTCATAATGCTGAACTCATAATGCTGAATGATTTTGTAAACCCAAAGGAATCATTCAAATCCTCTGAGTATGACATTTCATTATGCATTCAGAATTAGGCATTATGCATTTAACGAATGATTTGAGCTTTCGAGGAAAATAAACATAGGGGCTGAACAGTTATGCGTAATTAACCATGTGTGCTCAAGTACTATCCTAAATCAGATATTCATTTTACCTTCAGGATTATTCTTGAACTTTATGGCACTCAATTCCGCATTCTGCGTTCATTACATCAAACCGGGGATGGAGAAGCCGCCTGTGGCGCGGTTCATTTCGTAATTGACCATTTCACGGACATTGTTGAGAGCTGTATTGACTGCGCTGATGATCAGGTTTTCGAGGAGCTCTGGATTTTCGCCATTGAGAAGTTCGGGGGCGATATTGAGGGCAATGAGTTCACGATTGCCATTGACTACGGCGGTGACTTTGCCGTCGCCAGCGGAGGCTTCCACGACTTTGGCTTTCATGTCTTCTTCAAGACGACCAAGACGGCCCTGAAGTTTCTGAGCCTGGGAGAGAATCTGATTCAAACCGGTGTTTTTAACAACTTTACTCATGAATTTATCCTGTCTGGGTGAATGGTAAATCGAACCGAAGATGGATCGATGTGAAAAGTTTCTACAATGGCATGCATCAGCGGATGTTCCCGCACGCGTGCATAAGCCTGCTGCTCTGATTGTAACTGCTCCCTGGCTTCCTGGGCGGCGACTGTTTCGGTATCGTCGCCGAACTCGTCGTAGTGCACGACAAAACGGCATGCAGAGTGAACTTCTTTTGCGAGAATCCGATCGACCAGAGCAATGTGATCTGATGTTATCAGACCATGAAAAGCTAAAGGTAATGTTACCTCAACTGAATTTTTTGAGTAACAGTCGAGACGTGCCCGAGCCAATATCTTGGAGAGCGGACCTTCGATCTTTCTGATCAATTGTTTCCAAAGCTGCTGTTCACTCAGATGTGCCGTTTCGGCTACACCAGAGGGCGGCGCAGTTTTAGGCCGATTGGCAGAAACTTCAAGTGTTTTTTTATCAATAATGTCATTTATTGATTCTTCAGCGTCGGAATCAGGGTCCAGACTGTCTTCTTCCGGGTTGTCCCATGCGCTGTCCATTCCCATAAAATCATTGGGAGAGACTGCATCTTCTATTTCATCCGGCCATGGCACATCGTTAAAAAAATTGTCATCCTCCGGGGAAGGGAGCGGTGGAATGGGGGATTTTGAAGTAGGATTGTCGACGGGTGGCTTGGCTGCCTCGGGAATTGAAACAGAACTCTCTACCGGCATCGTGGCTGCCGGCAGCATTGTGGGGGGATTCTCGAGGGAAACCGGGGAGGCTTCAGGCTTTGGAGTCTGGATGTCTGCCGAAGCTGCAGGAACCTGCGTTTGTGGCGCAGGTATCGGCTGCATGGATGAAGGATTTGGGGAGAGATCGTCTGGTCGAGGGATTAAATCAGGCTTTTTTTTTTCGGCATCGGGCGACAACCCGAGCTGTGCCATGTATCCCTGAATATGTTCCATCGCATCCGGAGCAATATTGGCAGAATTGCTCAATGCTTTGGCGATGGCATCGATACGGCGAAGAATGCCGTCGAGCGGTACGACGGTTTCGACCTGGCACATCCTGATGGCTGCCATTTCCATGACTAATCTTGGAGATAGGCTTTTGGGCAATTGTTCTGATGTCTGGTACCAAATCTGGAAAATGCGCTGCAATCTGTCAGGACTGATCAGTGTCAGCCAGGGGTTGACCGTGGCTTTTTCGGCGGCATTGAGCTCGACAGGGGCATTGGGGGATGCCGAAAGCACGGCAACATCGCGTAAAAACTCGAGTAAATCGAATGCAAATTGTGAGAGATTCTGACCGTAATGGTCGACTTTTGCGATGCATGCCAGTGCGCCTTCGATATCGCGTTTGACAATGCATTCTCCCATTTTCATGAGTGTCTCGCGACTCGCTACACCGAGTACTTCGGCAGCCCGTTCCCCGTTGATGGGCTGTTCGGCAAATGCAATGATTTGGTCCATTGCGCTGAGTGCATCACGCACGCCGCCGCGTGCAGTGCGTGCAATCAGATGCAATGCAGATTCTTCGAATGCGATATTTTCTGCCTTCGCGATACCGGACAGGTGGGCAACAAGATCATCGGTACTGATGCGTTTAAAATCGTACCGCTGGCATCGGCTGACGATGGTAATGGGAATTTTATTGGGGTCGGTCGTGGCGAAGATAAAAACGACGTGAGGCGGCGGCTCTTCGAGTGTCTTGAGCAGCGCATTGAAAGCCTCTGTCGTGAGCATGTGCACTTCGTCGATGATGTAGATTTTGTAGCGATCCCTGCTCGGGGCATAGCGAACGGCATCGAGTACCTCGCGAATTTCATTGATACCGCGGTTGGAAGCACCGTCGATTTCGATGACATCCATCGAATGCCCTTCGGTGATTTCGCGGCAGCTCTGGCATTCGTTGCAGGGCTCGTCTGCGGGGAAATGCTCGCAATTGAGGGCTTTTGCAAAGATGCGTGCCGTCGAGGTCTTGCCGACACCTCGTGAACCCGTAAACAAAAAGGCATGCGCTACGCGGTTTTGGGCAATGGCATTGCGCAAAGTCACAGCAATGTGTTGCTGCCCGACGAGATCGGCAAAAGTCTGGGGACGCCATTTTCTGGCAAGGACGATGTAGGACATGGAATGAATTAGCTGTCCGAGTGTCAGGTGGTTATTTCAATTAGCGCTCGTAATTCAGAATTAGCAATGTGCAATTAGCAATTTGAAATTGAAATGGCAATACCCAAATAAACGCCTAAGGTAGTGTTTGTTACTCTGTTCTTTAGGAATAGATTGGTGTATGTCATTGAATTGCTCATTGCACACAGCTTATTGCTAATTATTTTTTATACTCACTGCACAGGCCATCACCGGCGAGTTTTTGGAAGTCAATTTCGGGATAATGGCATTGCTGGTCACTCGAATCGGTTTCTGTTTTGGGATAAGTGCAATACATGCCGTTGCCGGTATCGACATTTTTCATGTTGTACGCGCTCCAAATACCTTTGATACCGGTCGAAGTGGAGTTTTTGGTCGTTTTGCCATCACTGTCTGTGGAGGATGTTGTGACGGTCATATAGCCAGACCATTCGCCATCATGAATAATATCGACGACATTATCGGCATTGGTATCTTTAAACATTGCGGTACCGCTGATGTTGATATCGGAGCCGGTTTTTTGGAGTTCCTCGTAGGCTGCTACGAAATTGAGGATAGATCCGAGTCCACCAATGGCAGTTTCACACCAGCCAGCAGCTTGGGATTTGCCAACATTCCATTCAAAACCAACACAGGAACCTGCAACTGATACACCATAGCATCTCGAAAGTGTATTCGAAAGCCAGTTGCCAACAGAATTGCAGTTCACCCAATTGATAAGTGCCTGATCGAAGCTGGTTGCACCATCGGCGAGTTTGGGCAGCAGGTAATTGTTAATGAGGTAAACGATAATTTTGCCGTAATAGAGGTTCATCTCATGGGCTTCGATGGCGAGTTTATCGTAGCCATTCGCGATAGAGCCGTTCCATGTACCTTCGAGGAAATAGAGTGTATCGTCGAGCCCGAGCTGTTTCGAGGACAATGGGATTCGTCCGCAATTGGGGTCGCTACTGTCTGCGCAATCGAGTCGCCAATAGGCGGCTACACCATCGTATTGATCGGTGCCTTTGAGCTCGACGGCTCCAACTTTTTCGACGCCAAGCTCGCCCATGAATTCCATGGTGCGGACGATATTTCTGAACTGGCAGGCAAAGAGGCCGACTTTGTTGACCGTATCGTTTTCTCTGGCCAATTCATTTATTTTATTGATTAAATCGTTCTTAAATGTGGCAGAAAGAACAACATCGGCAATCTTACTGATGGCCCCACCGACAGATGCTGTAATGAGGTCCATGATGGCGGAATAGAGGGATTGGCCAGGATTGTTTGCGAAATCAGTGACCGTTACGATGAATTTGCCGACACTGCCCAGGGCAGAAGCGACATCGCCGAGGTCGAAATAGCTGCGGACGTGGTAGGTGGTCACGGGATCGAGGTCAATCGCATTGAGATGAATTGTAGCATCGACGGTTTGACTGGCAATGAGATTGATCCCCGAATCGAGGCATCCGGCGGCTACGCGAGCACCATCTGGCGAGAAACCATAAGCGATGAGGGTATAATCCTGTTCCAGCGAGAGATTCTCGAAGAGCGCGGTTGAAGAATCGACAGCAGGAAGCAGCGGTTCTGCAGGCGTTTCTGTTTTCGAATTGATAATCTCACCGGATTCGAGATCGATGCGGGCGCACTGAACTTCCGAACCATCGTAGATTTTTATGGAATAATTCTGGACAGGGGCATTTCCTGAGTATTCGGTTTTGACATTGAGATTGCTGGTCGGCTTGTCGAGCACATGAATTTTGTATCTGACTAACTGGGGCGCAATATTGCTTTTGGCCACCACAACCGCATCCCCCGAAACATCGGTTGCATTGACCGTGATGTTGGCGACACCATTGTCTGAAGTGCTCGATTTTTTGGCTGAAAGAGAAACCGATTCGGCTCCGGTTTCGACGCCCCATTCTATTTTTTCGCCGACAAAACCAAGTCCGTAATTACCTTCTTTGGTTGAAATGAGCTGTGCACTAATTTTTGAAAACCCGGAATTGGGAATTTCAATTTCGGTTGGGCCTGCCGGGAGCAGTAGTCCTTCCCATCCCTGTTCGGGCTTTTCGGGCTCCACGATGGGATCGTTTTTGCCTGGTTCGTCTTGTTTGCCACCATGTTCGTCGGGATTCCCGCCGGGATCGTCCGGGTTCTCGGCTGGTGGATCTTCATGATTCTTTTCACCGGCGTCATCACTGCATGCTGCCAACGAGCATGCCATTATCGAGGTAAGAAATAATCTTAGGTATGGATTCATTTTTTTCATGATAACCTCCAAAAGGGGGAATAATTCATAATATTTCCCCTTTTAGTTTACACCCTGAAACACGATTCTTCAAGATTTGTGGATGGGATTTATATTTTAATAGGCATAAAACGCTTGAATTTTGTGGTTCAGGGATTAGAAGTTCCACGCTCCGTTGTGGAGTTTTAAGCAAAATCAAATGAGAGTTGATACCATGATAGAAGAAACGCCGGAATCATTGAAAACAGATGTCGTTGCAAAGGATACAGTGCCCTCGGTCATTTTTGTCATGAGTAATGATGCGGGTGAAGTTCTCGATCTTGCTACACGGGATAATCCCATGCGGTATTTGCATGGTCATAATACGATACTTCGTGGGCTTGAGAAGGCGCTCGATGGCATGACGATTGGCAAGCAGTTCCATGTAGACGTCGCTCCTGAGGATGCCTATGGCGAGCGTGAGGGAGAGCCTCAGAGAGTACCCAAGTCGATATTTCCTGAGGGGACGATGTTTCGCGTGGGGGCGGGCATGACTGCCAAATCGGAGGATGGAAAGCCTTTTCCCCTTTGGATCGTTTCTATCGATGAAGAAAATGTCTACGTCGATTCGAATCATCCTCTTGCCGGTCAGACACTTCACTTTGATGTCGAAGTACTTTCCATTCGCAAGGCTACGCAGGATGAGCTCAAGGATGGCCGCGTACACGATGGATGCAACCTTTGCCGTCCGTAAGGTAAAACCATAAGCAGGCAGCGGCGTATGCAATAGCCGCTGCGCGCCGGGCGTATCGCCGTCAGGCGATAGCGGGCGCGATTGATCATACATCACAAAAAAGGCTATGTTTTGGCTAACGATGAATTCAGCCAAAAAAAAATGATATTGAATAAAAAAAATCGGCCGTTTTTTTGATTTTTTGCCAATATATAATGTGAGCAGATTTGAAGAACAAATCGTTCAATGATTCTCAGAGCTAAAGCAACTCGATACATTAGATAATACCTTTAGAATTCCTAATTACGTTTAAACATCACTCCAACCTGTTGTTTACAGATGTCATCTCAGATTCAGCTTCCGTCTTTTGAAAAAAAAGTGGGTGAAACCGTCCAGACGACGGCTCGGATCACGCGTGTGCGTTACGTCAATCCCGAGAATTCCTATGCAATTCTCGATGCCGTGACGCGCAGAAATCATCCGTTTACGCTCGTAGGGACGCTCGCTGCGTTCAAGGTAGACGATGAAATCCGCGTCAAAGGGACTTGGGTGGATTCGAAATATGGTGTTCAGCTCAAGGTCGAGTCGTGCGAGATTGCGATGCCGACTTCGAGTGTGGGGCTGGCGCGTTTTTTGTCATCCCAGCTCACGGGGATCGGGCTGCGCATGGCAGAACGGATCATCCAGAAATTTGGCGAGAATACGGTCAATGTGTTGGATCATGATCCCGAAAAACTGCTGGAAGTGAAGGGGATTTCGCGTAAGAAACTCGATTTGATCCTGGAAGAATGGTCGGAAAAACAAGGCAATCGTCAGCTGTTTGTTTATCTGCAGGGGCATGGTCTGTCCTTTGAACTGTCTTCGAAACTGATTGGCCTTTATGGCAAAAAGATTATTCCGATTTTGAATCAGCAGCCTTATCTTTTATCGAAAGAGGTGACTGGGATTGGGTTTAAACGTGCCGATCAGATTGCTGCTCAGATGGGAATTGCGCCGGATAATCCGATGCGCATCGAAGCGGGGATCGATTATGCGTTGTATGAGGCGGAGAATACGGATGGCCATTGTTATTTGCCGCGTCAGGTGCTGATCGAGACGGCAGCTCGTCTTCTGCAGGTCGATCCGGCCCGGATCGAGGAGCATATCGATGCGCTCATCGAACGGCGTTCGATTCGGACGGACCGGGATGAAACCGGTGAGACGCTCGTCTATCGTGCGTTTATGTGGAATCTGGAGCATTCGGTGGCCAATGAAATTGCACGCATGGTGAAAGCCTCTTCCCACGGCAAGCCGAATGAAGATGATATGGCGGCCGTGCGACGCATTGAAACGCGGCTCGGGATTGAGTTGGCCCCTCAGCAGCGAGAGGCAGTTTTGACGGGGCTTTACGAAAAATTCATGGTCATTACGGGCGGACCAGGCACCGGCAAGACGACGCTTGTCAAAGTTTTTGTTGCTGCCGCCCAGGAACAGGATATTCCCGTTTTTTTGGCAGCTCCGACGGGGCGTGCCTCCAAACGGCTGAATGAGACGACGGGCATCGAGGCCAAGACAATTCACCGTCTGCTCGAATATGCATACGTCACAGATTCGCGCGGGGCATTTACGCGAAATGAAGATAATCCGCTTCCGGCCGGGATTTATATTGTCGATGAATCCTCGATGATCGATTTGACACTGATGCGGTCTCTGCTCGTTGCTCTGCCCAACGATGCGCGGATCATTCTCGTCGGGGATGTCGATCAGCTACCGAGTGTCGGGACGGGAACTGTACTTAAAGACTTGATTTCATCGAACTGTTTGCCGGTTATTCGGTTAAAGACGGTTTTCCGGCAGGCCGAGCAGAGTCTGATCGTCAAGAATGCGCATCGCATTAACGAGGGAGCTTACCCCATTGTTCCGAGTCGTGAAGAAATGGCTTCTCCGGGATGCGAGTTTTACCTTTTTAATGCCGCAACGCCAGAGCATGCCGAACATCTCATTGAGCAGCTCGTTTGTGAAAAGCTTCCTCAACGGTATGGGCTCGATCCGATGAATGAGATTCAGGTACTGTGCCCAATGCGACAGAACGCAGGCGGTGTCGAGCATCTCAATCAGATTTTACAGGATAAGCTCAATCCGTCCGGCAATCCCATCGCATTTTCGTATGCCGGTTTTCGCATTGGTGATCGCGTCATGCAGCTTAAAAACGATTATGAACATGACGTTTTTAACGGCGATATCGGAAAAATCGTCGCCGAATCATCCGGCAAGGCTATCGTCGATTTCGACGGACGCTTGGTCGAATATACGAAAAAGAATCTCGAGAATCTGGCACTCGCCTATGCCTGCACGGTTCATAAATCGCAGGGAAGCGAATATCCTGCGGTCATTTGTTGTTTTTTGCGCAGTCAGAGCTTTATGCTGCAGCGTAACCTCATTTATACGGCGCTGACCCGTGCACGGAAAACGGCCGTCTTTATTACGGATTCTTACACACTCAAAATGGCGATTGAGAATGATCGGCCTGCGATGCGTTATACGCGGCTTGCCTATCGATTGAATTGTGCACTTGGTGGGTGATTTTACGGGCCGCAGCTATGCCACGTGCAAATTGTATCAATTTGCATGTGGCATACGCATTGCGGCTGCGCGTCTATGGCATCGGCAGACGGCGTTTGCCGATGCCATACGACGCGCATTTTTTGGGGGATGTGCATACAAAAAAACCGGCCTGAATGGCCGGTATCTTGTTCGCTGTTGGTGTAAGCCAGATGGGAATTAGAAGATTTCCAGACCAGCTTTGGCTTTGGCGTCTTTCTTGTGATCTTTGGCAGCTTTCTTGGCTTTTGCTTTTTTCTTCTTTTCGATTTCTTTCTCGGTGGTTACACCGTTGATGATGTCGATATCTTCCTGAGAAAGGCCGGCCAGAAGGTCAACTTTTGTGGTTTTACCGAGCATGGCATCGACACTGCTCGTCTCGCCACCGCCGCTGTCTGCCGTCAGAGCATCGATTGCGGAGCTGACTTCGGGGCCTTGGTTGAGAGAAGCCGCATATTCCTTGTGTTTTGCTGCCAGTTCTTTTTCGACAGAGTCTTTTGCAAAGACCATCAGAACGGTATTAAAGGCCGCATATTTATTTTTGACAGTCAGTTTGGTATCGCCTTCGGTCCATACGGAGGCCAGGAAGTTGCCGTCGTCGTCCCAGACTTCATTATTGGCTTTGCCGTATTTCTTTTCGGTAGTGGCACAGAAGGTGTCGAATGCGACCGGGCCGAGATAGGCGGAATCATAGACAACGGCGACTTTGTAGAGTTTATCGTTCTTGAAGAAATAATATTTTGTTGCATTATCTTCACGTGAAGTGAGGACTGATTCACCGGCATCGGGCATAAATTCTTCGCCGATGATGGAAACGCCCATGCTTGCAGAGTTGTCACGGGTCAGATTGATGAGTGATTTCTGCATGTTTTCGACGCGATCCGTATGCTGTCTGCGGAGTTTGTCGACGTAGGAAAGGTCGGAGTTTCCTTCGGATTTTGAACGGAAATCGCCCATAATCTTGTCGGCAATGATGGATTTGGCTTTATCGGCGGACATACCCCATTTTAAAGAGCCAAGCACACTGTTGAGGCTTGGTTTTGCATCGGACTTGGCTGCTTTTTCCTTGCTGGGCGGAGCCGCATTGGCGATGTTTGAAGTCAGCAGAACAGAAGAGCCGCATGTCGTGGCGAAAACAATGGCAAGAATGGTAACTAAGCTCTTTCTCATATGAATTTCCTCCATTGGCTGTCGAGTAAACGAATACTCAAAGAAGAGACAATTACTATAATAACATACATGATTTCCGATGAAGTCGCAAATCATCTAACTGAGCTGATTGAGTTTCTCAAGCAGCTCACGTGCGTAATTGGGATTGCCGTGCCGAGATTGAGAAAATTTTTGCAAAAGTGATTTCCCCTCATCGGAACCGAGCTTTGCTGCGGCAGCCGCAGCAATGACGCGATTGGTAGGTTCTGCAAAAAAGCTCTTTGCAACTTGCAAAAGTGCAGGAATATTGTCCTGTATGCCGTAATCAAAAATGCACTGTGCCGCGGCAAAACAGTAGCGTTCATCTTCTAAATATTGCGACAATTTAACCACATGTGTGGTTCTTTGTTCACAATTGCCCAAGCGGATGAGTGCCAACAGGATATGAAAAGCCTCAAGGCTGTTGGCAGATTGGGACCGTTTTTCGATTTCAGCAAAAGCAAAATCCGGTTTGAGACGCGTCAGAGCCTGAATTGCAACAATTCTGAAATCAACGTCGTCGGAATGAAGAAAGCTACGGACATCATTGAGGTAATCCGGGGTTGATTCTTCCCGAAGTTCAGCCAGGCAAAAAGCCTGATATTGGATATCCGGATCCTGTATTTTGAGGCATTTTTGGTAAAACTCGATAAATTCTGTTGGGAAATCTTCATCGAGTCGCTGCATGAGGACGAGAATTCCCTGCGTCTGAAGCGTGTGTTCCTGAGGCACAAAGGATTTCAGGAATTCGATTAAATTTGGTTTCCAGCTGCGAATATCCTGCTCACTGCAGCTATCGAGAATGGCTTCACGGATATCTTTATAGGGCGCAGCAAGCATTGCAACAACGCAATCAAAACGTTGTTTTCCCGTGAGCCGCAACGATTGTTCGAAGGCCATGCGGCGCAGTTCTTTAGAGGCACTAAAAGCGTGATTAATACTATCCATGAGAATTACCCGCCTGATGAAGCATCGTATGTCAGATGAGAGGAAT
The DNA here is from genome assembly GCA_002395385.1 of Myxococcales bacterium UBA4248. GTDB lineage: Bacteria > Myxococcota_A > Bradymonadia > UBA4248 > UBA4248 > UBA4248. The sequence continues at coordinate 31,002 of DGWW01000147.1, read as the reverse complement.
TCACGATGCGACTGTATCCGCCTCATCTTTTTGCAGGAAATGAGCAGGGCAAAAAAAAACCGACATTTGACATGCCGGTTTTTTGAGCGGAGGCAGAGGGATTCGAACCCCCGGAACCCGTAAAGGTTCAACGGTTTTCAAGACCGCCGCTATCGACCACTCAGCCACACCTCCGAGAGGTGTTATTAAGTATTTTCGAGATCAGATGCAAGATTTTTTTTGAAAAAAAAAAGCCGCACTTAAAAAGTGCGGCTTTTCATGCGAGTGAAAGATTAATTACCACCGGTTGTTTGTTTCGGATATTCGAAAACGAGGTCTTTGCCGGGTTCGGTTTTAATCATGTTAATCTGAATGGGAGCACCGGTACGTGTTTTACAGTAAGCCGATTCGTAGTTGATGGTATATTCGGTACCTTCCTGATACGCTGTGTAATTGTTACCGTCTTTGTCAACCGTCCCGACGAGGAACTGGAATTCATTGCAGAGATGGTATTCGTTGGCGGTATTTGCGAAATAGCCTTTTTCGCTGCATCCATAGAGGCATGGGCAGGATTTGGAGTTATCTTTGCATTGGCTGGGTTCGCAGGTAACGGGGATGGCATCAGCACACAAGGTATTGACAGCTTCACCGATTCGTTTACCGATAGCAGAGAGCACGGGACCGAATTCGCCGTTTTCGCCGATTTTGGCTTTTGCATCGCAGACATCACCTTTCTTTTCTGCAGAGAATTCTTCATTTTTGCAGCAGATAGGTGCGTAGATGGGTTCATTGTCAAACATTTCAGCGAAGAGCTGGTAACGATAGCCCTGTGTACCGATACCGCACCAGTTTTCAGCCAATTTCGCATTATATCGGACGCCCTGGTCACGATTGATGATGGAGGCAATAATGATATCGGATTTTGCCATTGAGGTAAGGAGATCTTTGTGTTCCTGGCCGGTTGTCAGTGAGGCGAAGGAATTGGTATTCTCTGAATAGTAATAAGTAGCATTGCTGGTCGAGACGTAATCGATGAGGAAATCATAGAATGATTTTCGAGGTTCGAGTCTATCTTTGCAATTCGTTTTGCCGTCTGGATCGCCTTCAATTGGCGGGCAAAGAATGTAAGGGGCTGCGCTGCATTCTTCGCCTTTTTCGAGGCAGTCGTGCAGGGCTTGGGAAGCTTCTTCGTCGCCCTGGACACACCATTCACGCAGTGTCTTTTGTTGACCATTATAGCTAAGCACCTGGCCTTCGGACAGGACCAATTCGCTTCTGGTTACGTTGGGGGTAGAGGTATCTGCGCGGACGCGGTCTTCACGGGTCATGGCGCAACTATCCGTGATGTTGCGATCGCTTTCGCAGAGATCGAGTTCGAGGTTGGCGCCGGGGAGGGCACTGCAGTCGTTTTCGTCGGTGACGAACACGATCGTCAAAATCGAGCCGGGACGTTTAAAGTTTGTAAGTTCGTCCGTGACATTGTCGACATTACGTGCACCGGCGAGTGCACTTCTCATCGTCGCGAGGCCTTTTTCTGTTGCTTTACCATTAATACCCAGAATGGCTTCGCAGCGGAACATATTCTTGATATCATCGACTGAATCAAAGTCGGACGAATCAATCCAGTTCTTGGGTTTTTGGGATTTATTCTTACCGCCGCCGCTGAAATAGGTCGCACAATCACTTTTGATTTGATTGACCATCTCTTCGGTGATGACTTCTGCATTGGGATCGGCTGAAGGAGTCATCAAAACGTCTTTACCAGTGTCGAGGGCTTTGGTGACGAAAGGCATGGTTGCGGTGCCGTTCCAGCTGGTCGAAACTGTGGCCAGACGATAGTCGGCACCTGCTTCGTCCAACCTCTCAAGGAAAAGTCCGAAGTTTGTGTCGAGACTCTTCTGCTCTTCACGCATCGAACTGGAATCGTCAACCACGAATAGAATATCGACCTTTCGGGCAGAACCGGAGCTCGTGCTTTGTTTTTTACCAGAGCTCAGAGATTTTGAAAAAGGCTCAATCTCATGCTCATTACATGCACTGCCAATCACAAGCGCCATCGTTGCAATTGCCATACAACCCACTGCCAAAAACTTATTCTTTAACTGCATATTGACTCCCTCAATGACCTTTATTCTCGCTGTTCATTGCTGGTAATGACTTTATGTGTGTCAGGCTCTACACACGCCAACTCAACCCTTTATAGCATGCTTTTACAGGGTTGTAAAGGTGTCTGAGAACAGTCGTTGATGATCGATTACTACTCAGCCGCCAGCCTTGTAGGTTTTAACAAACGGATTTGTTCGCATCTATCGATGCTCACTTTTTAGTACGAATGTTAGCTGGTTTGTAAGGGCTGAGGCTAAAGTCACTACAAATACCGTAGAGAGATGGGGGAGGTGCTCAGGGCCGTCGCATTCTTTTTCTGCGGGCTTTATATAATGCATTATCTGCGAACTTTGCGTACACCATGGGCAGAGCCCCGGCTGATTAGTAACGATGATCGGGGTAACCATTCAGCCGAACTGTTTCGTTGGGCTAGGGTGAGTCCACGAATTTGCACTTGCATGCAAATCGCATTAAACTGCAATTTACGTATTGGCATGTTGTTCATGTATAATACCTTCAGGAGTCGAAAATGGGATTTGCCCAAAAATTATTGGATATTTTGCCATCTGCCATTGCAAGCAGGGCATTCGGGGTCGTTGCAGAGCATGCTTTCCCGGCCCCCATTCAAAATGCGGTCAATTCAGCTTTTGCAAGTTTCGCAAGGCTCAATATGGAAGAGTCACAACTTTCTCTTAAGGACTGCCGGACGCTCAATGCGCTTTTTACTCGTCCTTTAAAGGAACATGCGCGCCTTGTCTCGGGGGATGATCTCGTGTCTCCGGTTGACGGAACGCTTTCGTATTGCGGCCGTATTTGTGAGGGCACTCTTTTGGAGGCCAAGGGCCAGGTTTATGATGTGAATAAACTCGTGGCAACTCAGGACAAGGAATTGACGGGGTGGCTCAGGGATGCTTATGCCTTTACCATTTACCTGTCTCCATCCAACTATCACCGCATTCATGCACCTGCATCCGGGTGTATCACACATATGAGCTATGCACCCGGGCGGCTTTTGCCCGTTAACAAGCTCGGTTATTGGCTTGCAGAAGATCTCCTTCCTGCAAATGAAAGACTGACTTCGTTTATGCTGACAGCAAAGGGAAAGCGTTGTGCACTCGTCAAAGTGGGTGCAACCTGCGTGGGTAAAATTTCCATTCTCTATGATGAGTTCAAATCCAACTGTTCGCTCTTTAAAACGCCGTTTGTGCGCAAACTGTCTACGCCGTGGCAAATTTCTGCCGGCGATCAGATTGGATGTTTTGAACTTGGCAGCACGGTGGTGATTTTGGTCGAGAGTGATGGTTTTGTGCCGAATTCAGAACTCTATACCAATGAGTCGGTCAAGTACGGAAGTCCCTTGGGAAATTGGGAATAAGGTAAGCTCGCAAGACTGCTAAACCTTCTTTTTTCATATATTTATTTTCTCTTTTTCGATTTTGGATTAGATTACCAAAGCACATTAGAATGGATGTGCGTGTCTCGCGTAACTTCTCGTATCGACGTCATGCTCAAATAGGCTTACGACATGGATAAGGAAAACAAAGATATGGCTAATACCGGCAATGCTTCTTACGATCCAGATGCCGCAGAATTGCTTAAAGATCTTGAGGATGATGACGACGATTTTGTGCCACCTCCTACGGCTTCGTCACCAGTCAATCGCTCTCTGGTCAACATATTGACTTCGTCGAGTAATTTTGAAGCATTGGCAACGTATCCGTCGCTTCCTGCTGTCGCTCCGCCTCCGGGGTTTGAACCAGCCAGCGCATCGGATTACGCTTCGAAGGGGAATGAGACAGATAAGGAAGAGATCTCCCTAGCTGAAGCCGACGATCGGGATTTGGCTGATACCTCTGACGAAGCTGCGATCGAGGATGAAGAGGAAGACGATACGGATATCGAAGAAGAAGTCACGCAGAGATTCGATAGAGCTACTGTACTTGCAGAAACAGAACCTGTGGCGGATACACCTGAAGAAGCTGCTACGGCTAAAGAGATTCAGGTTAGAGAACCCGTCGCTGCGAAAGAAGCTGCACCTGCAAAAGAGGTAGTCCAATCGACAGCATCTGACGATAAAGCTCCTGAAACGACACCGATTTCGAATGCCAAACCGATAGCGTCCATTAAACCATTTGATACGAAATTTACCGATAAGACGCTGAAGGAAAAGGCGAAATCGGAAAAAACGAAGCCAGAGAAAGAAAAGGCAAAGACGGATTCTGGACTCAGACCGATTCCAGTAGAAAAACCAGAAAGATTACCTGAGGTTCCTGCGGCTCCCTCTGAAAAGCCTGCTTTGGAGGCCGAAACTTCTTCCGAAAGAACGTCCGTTCCTGTGAGTGCCGCGCCTCAGTCGGGGCCCAATAAACGCCCGCCCGGGCTTCCGCCGATGCCTCCTGTCGCAGCTGCACCCGCGCCCAATGCCAGGGTACTTAAGGATGGCGAGTTTGTCATGACCGTGGATGCGATCAACGATCTGCTACCGGGCGGCAAACTGGATGAAGGCAAAGATCTCGCTGCCTTTAAGCATCCCGATAATAATTGGTATTCTAAAGTATTTAATGAAGACTACTTCAGGACTATTCCCAAGAGTATGCCGCGTCAGTCGGCCCGGGAAGCCAGATTTATCATCGATCGTCTCGGTATCGAATCGGGGGCGCGCGTCCTCGACCTGTGCTGTGGGTATGGTCGCCATACCATTGAACTGGCTTCGAAGGGGTTTGATATGGTCGGCCTCGATCTTTCGATGGTCATGCTCAAAAAAGCACTTGCCGATGCTCAGGCAAGAGGACAAGCCATTAAGTTTGTCCACGGCGATATGAGAAAGCTGACGTTTAAGGCTATTTTTGATGCAATTTACAATGTCGATACAAGCTTCGGCTATTTCGACGAATTGAGTAACTTTAAAGTCCTTCAGGGGATCTTTAATGCACTTAAACCGGGTGGTGTCTTTCTCATTGAAACCATGAACCGCGATTTCATCGTCGATGATCTTCCCTTGCGGTTATGGTGGAAAGGCAAAGAGTGCATGCTGCTCGAGGAAATTGATATTGAACAATTGACTGGTTTCCTCAATGTTCAGAGATCCTTCGTATTTGATGATCCTAAGCGTCCACCCTGGGAACAGAAGATTCAAATCAGGCTCTACTCGATTACTGAAATGCGTGCATTACTGATGCGAGCCGGATTTAGCGTCGTCGAATTGAGCGGTGATTATTCACTCCCAGGTGCTTACTTTGGTGCGACCAGTCCTAAAAATATTTTTGTCGCCGAAAAGCCCATTCATTAGACGCAATAGAATGAGAAGACGCCCCAAATCGGGGCGTTTTTTTTATTTTGTTCCGGGCTAAAAATCGTGAACTGTGAGTCAAAAAGGTGGCGGACGCGTATTGCCCACGGCAATAGCGGACGCGGCCGGGCGTATTGAGGCAAAGCCGAAAAGCCCGGCAAATAAAAAAAAGTACCCTGATGCATTTTTTTTGGCCGTTTTTGTCAAAAATTGCCCATATAATGAGTGTGACTCAAAACACATCAGGGAGAATGAACCATGGAACACAAGGGGCTCGTCGATTTTGTCCGCAATGCATGGCATGCCAGTATTGTTGAGTTGGCAGAGGCTGAAATTACGAATGTCGTCAGTGCATTTAAGGCCGTTGGGACGTGTATGGAGATCTATGTCTTTGGTGCTGAGGCGGCGCCAGTCATAAGTCGAATTCACCGATTTCTGCAAACGCACCCAGATTCGGTTGTGATCATCGATTACCCGGGTAAATGTGTCATCGATATCTATGCACAGTCAGTGTTTGATGCATCCCCCATTGTGGCCAACGATGTGGCGTGGGAAAATAATGAGGAATTGGCTGAACTAGGAGATTTGTCAACCTATCTGGAATTTGTGTTTGAGCTCGATCGCAAATTTGGGAAACGGCGTTTGGAACAGAAATTTGTTGCTTCTTTTAAGCATTATTGTCACAAACTCGCTGAAAGTTGGCAGAATATTACAAATGATACGCATGAAATCCGGCATCAGCTTGCATTGGATACCCTTTTGAGGTTGTTTTTTACGGCATTCCTTGAGGCTCGCGGGATTTTGGATAATCGATCGGATTTTTTGGTTGCAGAGGCGCGCAAATGCCGGGATGGCGGTGGATCCATCTATGGTGATTTTTTGCAGCCGCTCTTTTTCGAGACGCTCAATCGTGCCCCACACAGGCGTACCCAGCGCGTTCGCAAGTTTGGAAAAATCCCATTTTTAAATGGCGGTTTGTTCACGCCGGGTGGGCATGAATTGCGTTCTCCGCATTTGACGGCGCCCAATGAGATTTGGATTGAAATTTTGGGGGAATTATTTGGCCGTTATGCACTGACAACCCATCATTCACAGTCGAATCATGCTTTGTCGCTCGATCCGCTCATGCTCGGTCATGTGTTTGAGACCCTGATGCGCAAAGATAATCGAAATGCGACAGGGTCTTACTATACGCCGATTCCAATGGCGAGGAAGGTGGTGCTGGATGTCTTTCGTCAATGGTTCCGGAATGAAACGGCGTTGTCGGAGGCACAAATTGATGGGATTCTGTTGAGGGATGCGTATGGTGATATTGGGCCGGAAGCAGCCCAAAAGATTGAAGAACGGCTCTCGAAGCTATCGATTCTCGATCCGGCAGCTGGCAGCGGCTCTTTTTTGCAGTGTTCACTGAGCCTTTTGCATCGTATTCGAACGGGATTGCAAAATCGCTATTCTCATGCGGAATCTGCGGGGAGTTTAGCCAGGCAGATTTTATCGAGGAATTTGTACGGCGTGGATATTGTGCCAGCGGCCAGGCAAATCTGTGAACTGCGGCTATGGCTTGAGCTGATGCAATATTTTGACAAGACTGAGGATATTCCTTCACTACCAAATCTCGATGTCAACATTCAGTGTGGTGATGCACTGGTCGAATGTGGCCAGCTGGCAAAAATACTGGGGGTACCTAAACGCGATTTGCCATGTATTCAGGAGATCAGTCACCTGAAACATCGTTATCGGCTTTCGTCGGGGCCAACTAAGAAAAAACTAGCCAAACAGATCGAACTGAATCTGCAGCGAATGAGCGCACAGATGATGTCGCAGATGATTGCGCAGTGTGATGATGCATGCCGGCAGTACCGAAGTGTGCAAGGGGCGTTGTTTGGAAAAGCACAGATTTCGGTCCGGGACCAGAAGCATCTGGCGGTACTCGAAGCACAAAAGGTTAAGTTCAGGAATTATCTGGAGTTTGGGCTTGTTCCGGGATTCAGTTTTGAAATTCATTTTGGGGACATTCTCGAGCAGGGTGGTTTTGATATGGTTTTGGGGAATCCTCCGTGGTTTTCGCTGCACACCATGCCCGATTCTGCACAAAATGCCCTTCGTGTGCTTTATCAGACGGCGATTCCCATTCGGGGGACGAAAGCGCAATCCTCCGATGTGAGTGCGCTTTTTATTGAAAAAGCGATTCGATGTGCGCGATCGAATGGACTGATTGCCATGATCGTTCCGAACAAATTATTCAATGCTCCGTCCTATGAGAGTTTCAGAAACCATATTGCTTCGCATACTGTGATTATGTCCATTCAGGATTTGTCTCATTCGAAATGCAATACATTTGCGGCTGCTGCATATCCGACAACTTTGATTTTGTGCAGGACCGAAATACAGCCGACATTTGTATCTCAGAAGACAAAGCCATCGCCGCGTCCGGAGCTCATTTTGAAGAACCCGTCTTCCCTGAATGGTACGATCGGCGACTTTTTTACAGTGAAAAGAGGTGTCTGTACCGGGGCGAATGACATCTTCATACCCGCCGAGACCATGGCTGCAGGTCATTTGGTGCTGGCGCGGATGAGAACTCGTTCTGAGCCGATTGAGATCGAGCGAATGCTGATACATCCCGCGTTGAGAGGTGCTGATATTCGGGCGTATGGGTATCGAACAGAAAGGGAAATTGTGTTTACCCATGCATTTGATCGAGGAATGGAGGTACTTGGGCAATTGCCTCCTTGTGCAGAGCGCTGGTTTGAACAGAACAGGGAGGGATTGCTTGCACGAAAGGGACTTGGGCGCAAATGCAGTCATTCTTTGTTTGGTGTGTCGCATCATTTGGCCTTTCCGAAGGTGGTCTGGCGCGATATTGCACACACGATTGAAGCGTGTTTCGTGGAGGAATCCGGCATTATTCCATTGAATACCGTTTATTACATTGCTGTCAGATCGCGCGATGTCGGGTATCTCCTGTCAGCCTATCTGAATTCTTCATTTGCCCGTGATTATTGTAGTCGTCGCGCGGAACATGCCCAGAACAATTACCGAAGATTTTTTGCCTGGGTCATTGAGGGGCTGCCCTGGTGTTTTGGGGAAGACACACAATCCGATGAAGTGAAGGAAATGATTGAACTTTCTAAGCAATGTCACTCCATGAAGTCAGAGTGCAGCGCAGTCACACAGCAGATTGATGTGCTGATTGAAAAATACATGGCAAGTGCCCATCTTCGCTGTGCATGAGGTGAGCTATGGATTGCATACGACAGTACCTGGAAGACCGCGAAACACCACCTCCCGTTGGGGCAGAAATACTTGATTTGCTGACAGTACCTCAGCAAAGAACGTTACAGGCATGCTGTGAAATCCTGAGCAATCATCGTGCAGTTCTTGTGGATGAGTCCACCGGAACAGGCAAAACATTCGTCGTGTCCGCACTTGCAGCGTGGTATATGCAAACCAATCCGGACGTACACATTGTCGTTGCTGCGCCAGCGCATTTGCAGGATCACTGGCGCAGGGTATTGACGATATTTGGGGTTGAAGCTTCATTCTATTCCTATCAGATGGTGAGTCTTGAGAGGATTGACTGTCCAAAAGTGCCGGACAGCCTATGGATTTTGGATGAAGCGCATCTATTAAAAAATCCCGCAACGCTTCGTCACCGCCATTTGCGCGTCTGGACTGCTCGCCATCGGGTGTGCCTGATTACGGCAACACCGGTTAGTCTGTCCTGGGCAGATCTAAGGGCGCTCATGTCATTGTGCGGATTTCCCGATTGCATCAAGGATAATGCATGGCTGAGGAGTTTTGCCAATGCCATTCGTCCGCAGACGCTGGTGATGAGGCTCATGCCGGAGGGACTGTTCGGATGTCAGAATTGTGAGATTGTGTATGCAATCAGCCCATGTCAATCAGGAATTCAAAGGGTTATCGAACAGATCCAGACCGTTCCGTGGCTGGTTCAGACATCGACTGGGGCCGTGGAGCTGCATCTCATACGGAATTTGTTGTTACATCGTCTGTTCAGTCATCGCGAAGCCTGTTTGTGCAGTCTTAAAAAAATTGCGAGGTTTTATAGGATTTGTGCGCTCAATCCGGAGGATCGTCTGATGACGCGCAAAGCTTTTTATAAAATGATGGGCATAGAGGGCAGGCAGTTATGTTTGCCTTTGGGCAAAGGAACGCGGGAAGTGCAGACGGGGCAGTTTCATCTAAACGAGATTCTGGATCAAATTGGTTCTGTTGTTCACGAATTGGAATGGATTTGCAAGCATGAACCGGATGAAAAACTGCATCGCCTCAAGGCATGGATTCGAACGATGGATGAGGATGAGCAGATCGTCATTTTTACACAATACTGTGATACTGCGCGCATTTTAGAGAAGTCGCTTTCGGAATTGGGACGTGTGGGGCTGCTCACATCGGGAACTGCACGGTTAAATCATTACGAAATCGATGCCAATTTGCTCATGGCGATGTTCAACCCCGACCTGAAGATGCCTGAATGGTGGGATAGAACCGGGCAGAAAATGGCCCGAATATTGATTTGTACGGATGCCTTTTCCTGCGGACAAAATTTTCAGAGGGCATGCGCAATCATACATTTTGATTTGCCATGGAATCCGGTGCTGATCCAACAGAGAAACGGGCGCCTGATTCGAAAGGGGCAGAAGCATGATCAAATACGAATTGTCACTTTTAGAGCGCGCGATCAGAGTGATGAAATTGAAACCTATCAGGCGCATTTTGAATCTAAAATTCAGGCGCGCGAAGAACTGCAGAACACGTGGAAAACGCGCAAAATGGTGCTCCGATTGGACGAAATGATCATCTGTCGAACATTGGGAATGCCGCATTTATGGGGCAAAACTCAGGGCAGATGGGTGCCCATCTCACCTGCGGATGTTCCGGATAATCCAAGAGTGATTGTAACCTCTCAAAAAATGGAATCTGCTTTTTCCTGCAATGTTGCGACTATGAGAAAACATTATGCGGGGATGTGGGAGCTTCTTAAGAAAAAGAAAGCCAATTCGCTCGTGTTGCGCAGTTTTGTACGACAAATTTATACGGCAGCGGTTTTCCCTCAAATGGTGCACGAAGAGGATGTCGGGGGACTCTTTGAACAAACTTCGCCCATTTTGAAGTCGCAAGGCATTTCCTGCTTGCATATTCGGTTTTTACCCTAGCAAAAGTACACAAGTTCCCCAAATGTGCACAACTTATCCACAGGATGGCAATTTAAACTGTGGATGAACGGATGAAAACCCTGTCAAGGATAAAATTGAATCAATTTTCGTAAACTACTGTATTTAAAAGGAAAAATATATTTTTAGAGAAAGAAGTTTTTCTGCTTGACTCGCCTGATTTTGCACAAGGGGGGTGATAATCCTGTGGATAACTTGTGGACAAAGGAGGAAAAGAATGAACAAACAAACTCACAAACACTTACATCAGAGGCAATTCTGGACACCGCATTATCGTTTTTTGACGGCTGCAAGACGAGTTGGTCGCAGTGCAGAGAATTTGGTCATACATTATTTAAAAAATCGCGGTTGGAGCATCCTTGCGCGCAATTATGAAACGCCGCGTGGCGAGGTCGATATTATTGCCTGTAAGATGCATGCTGATTTGAAAGGCTATCCGACTGTCGTTTTTGTCGAGGTCAAATCGCGTTCAAATGCAGAAGGACTATCCCCAGAACTCAATGTCACAGCTGCAAAACAACGCAAATTGTCTGCGACGATCCGACAGTGGATTGGTAACCATGCAAGGCTCAAAGCTGTATATCGTTGCGATATTGCCGCACTGATCGTACCCAGAAAAAAAATGCCGAGAATTCGGTATTATCCCAATGCGTACTGCTTGCGAGAGCCGTTTGGATGGTAGGGGCCGCGGCTATTTCATACGCCGACGGCATGCCGGCTATTTGGGGCTTTGCCCCAAATACGCCCGGCGCAGCTGCGCTATGCCTGCGGCATACGCGCAGCTGATCAGAGAAGATTAATTGGCAGAGGGCAATTGGAAAGATTTGAGGATGTCATTCAATAAAGGTTCGTAGGCCTGGAACCAGAGAATCGGCGCAGAAGCGTAATACAAGATTACCGTGTTGTCCGCTAATTGGGCGACGCACACAAATAACCTGTATTCCTCGCCACCGATGGGGCCGGAAATCGTACCTTTTTCCCCTTGAATCCCCGATTCCAACTGGAAAGTTTCTTTCGAATCCTCTTTGAATTTGGTTTTAAAAAAATCGGAGAGAAACGAGATTGAATCGTTCCAGGACATGGGATTGTCTCTCTTTTCGATATGTCCCATCACACCATTGTGGTAGGGCACCCAGAAAATCAGTGTGTTTTCATTGGTGGGCTGAGATTTCCAGGTTTTGGGCAATTTTAAAGCAATGGGGAGTTTGGAATTGGTGATGGCGAGTTCTTCGAGCGCAATTTTCTGAATAATTTCGTGAGAATCCGGATGTGCAGATGCGATAGCGGGGGATAGGGCGGCAAGTGTAAGGAAAATGAGAGCAGAAAACAGAATACGCATGGCATTGGCCGTTTGTGAGCGAGGTACAAATAAAAAATTCGACGCGTATATCATAGCGTCGAAGGCCGTGGTGTATTGAGCGCAGCGAAATAACCCGGCCCCACTCTTTAATAGAAAAGCGATGAGGTGTGTATCATCGGTAATGAAGCGGGGGAGAAAGATGTGAAACAGGCAATAAAAAAGCCTCTGTTTCCAGAGGCTTTAAGGTAGCTTATAGAGGCTCTTCGGTAGCGATGATATGGAGTCTGTTCTGGAGTCCATCGGTCGTTTTTTCGATTTCGCCGAGGATGGCCAGTATCTGAATCATACGTTTACGATAGCGCTCAAGGGCGTTTGCGCTTTCAGCAAAGAGCTTGTCGCGTCCGATGAGAATGACTTCATCGGCGAAGACATATTGGGAAGCACCGGATTTATCGACGATCTCATAGATGAGACGTTTGGGCAGTACGAGGTTGGGATCGGTCGTGATTTCGGCAACTTCGTCAACTTTTTTACCGGCTTTTGCGGCTTTTGCAGCTTTTTCCTTTGCCTTTTTCTTCTGAACGTCTTCTTCTTCGGAATAAGTTCTGGCTTTGACCTGATCGGCAGGAACCTTACCGGAATCGATCATTTGCTGGAAAATCTTGCTAGCTTCGGTATCGTCGGTGATAGCGCGTTTTACCTGATAAACTTGTGTGCAGGTAAAGGCTTTGAGGAAACGGTCGGAGCCCATTTCGGTGAGGGTGAGCAATTGAGCGGCATCGACTTTGAGAGCATAGACGATATGTCTGTCGGTGGCGCTGCTTTGTCCGAGGAGGGTCTGGATTTCATCCATATCAGCGTCGGTCTGCTGAATGTGGGAATCGAGGAGTGCGCCGAGGAGTGTGGTACCGGCACCGAAGCCGCGGAGGTCGCTCAGGGGATTTTGAGCGGAGTTGCTGGCCATGGAGATGGTACCTTTGGGCAGGTCGGAGCTGACGTCGAGGATAAAGTTTTTGCTTTTATAAGTTTTAATGACGTTATTGTAGAAGTCGTGATTGTATTCGAGGACGCCGGCACCGAGGGATTCGCTGCGTTGTTTCCAGACCTGTGCAAAAGTTTGGAAGGCATCGATTTTGGGCTGAACGTGACCCTCAACTTCATTTGCGACTTTGATACGTTCGTTAACGCTCGCGCGATCGGCGAGAACGCCCTGCCAGCACCATCCGATGAAGCATCCGAAAACGAGGCAGATGACGCCTACGAAACAAACCATGATAGGTTTCGTATTATCTTTGGGTGGCATGAGGGATTTATCGACCTGATCCATATCGAAGTCGAACATTTTCCCTGGGCCTTTATCTTCATCATGAATGACGATTTCTTTGGATTGTTTGGGAACTTTCCCACTGAATCCGCCGCCGAAACCGCCACCGCCGCCGAAGCCGCCTGCGCCACCGCCGAATCCGCCACCGCCGCCGCTATTTTTGGCAGCCATACGGGCTTTGAGTTCATCGATATTCTTGAACTTTGAGTTATTGGAAGAATTCAACATTCCCTCCTAAGCAAACAAGGGCGGACGAATCCGTCTAATGCTAAATAAATTGATTATATCAGGGAGTGACGGCAACGGAAGTGCCGTATGGTCTTACTTATCTTTTGGAATAAACGATTCGAGTTGGGAAACGATGCTTGCACTTTCTGATTTTGCACGATCGAGCACGGCTTTGATCATCTCATTGCGCTGCTGGTAGCGTTCGAGGGCATTTGCCGACTTGCCGAAGAGCAAAGAACGGTCGACGAGGATGACTTCGTCTGCAAAAAGCAAGGATTCGTTGCCACGTCGGTCGAGTACGCGGTACAGCAGGTGATTGGGGAGATCGAGACCTTCTGGAATGGCCTCTTTCTTGTTTGCCGGCTGATAATCGCGGCGCGAACGCTGCCACTCTGACCATCTCTGATCGACCTTTAACTGGCTGTATGCACTCGATGCTTCGACATCGTCTTCGATGACACTGCGATAGGTGTAGATGCCGATGACGCCGTTGGCATACTGGGAACGCGGGGCATCCGTTGCAAGATAATGGATGGCATCCGGCAAAACCTGCATGGCATATACAACTTTCGAATGGTCACTCTTGCTCTGGAGCTCGAGGATTTCATCCGAGTCCGCACGTGTCTCGTTGACGTGGGAACTCAAAAGCTGCGTCAGAAGCATTGTGTCGGCAGAATATTTACGCAGACCTTCGAGCGGATTCTGGGCTTCACCTGCCAGCAAAACGGCTTCAGACGTGACCTCGCTCGACATGTCCAGCATAAAATTGTACTTGCTGTATTGTGCAATGACACTTTGGAAGCTCGATTCATCGTAGTTGGCCTGCGCCACTTTTGAAAATTCTGAATAGAACTTGTCAAAACCGGACAGCTTGGTCTCTGTCGTATTTTTGATTGTTTTGGCAATTGAAGCTTTGCGCTGAATGTCTGCCTTGGAGGCAGAGTGCGATGCCGCAGCAAGACCAATTCCACCACCGATGAGTGCCAATACAAGGAATGCCGCACTGACTTTGTAGACACGGGTGTCTACCTGGGTCTCTTCGCGGATTGCGGACAGATTGCGAATCTCCGCTTCGTCTACTTCGTGAATCTGCGGTACATAGTTATAGTCATCCGGCTCTGGCTCGTACTCTTCCTTGATGACAACTTCTTCTTCGGATATACCGTCCAAATTTCCATACCCGGGATTATTGTTCAAAGAATTCAACATCCCCTCCTAAGCTTCCTCAATTGTCGTTTGCATGTTGTTTGTTTACAAATGCACGAACTGTTTTTAAATACATGGCAAATTTAGATGCCGACGCGGTTACGTAGTTTACTTCATCTTAATCTCTTGCGTCAAGTGGATTCAGATGTCCGAAATGTTTTATCCTTACTATTCAGCCGAATTCATGTCCACGCTGATGAAACATCGCCAAAGGGTTAATTCAGGTCTGCAAATAGTTTGATATTGGGGTCTTCGAGATCTTTGATGGACACTGTTTGAGTCCACTTCTCGTAATCGGGATGAGATACCTCGATATGAATGTCGCTCAATTGCGGGTTGATTTCTAGCTTATATGGCGTCTCGCCTTTGGCAATCTGGCTGCCGTTGCTGCTGACGATGACGGTGCAATGTTCTGGAGAGGATGCTACGTGGAGCGTTACCGGACTTCCCGGTTCGAGTGCCATTGTGAGTTTCATGTCGGCTTCGATTGTTCCTGCAAGCAGCTTCGGCTGAAATCCTGGTTTGTAGGCTCGGAGGGTGTAGCTATTCCCCACGGTGCCTTCAATAATTCTGGTGCTTCCTGCTCCCTGAATGCGTTTTCCGTCGAGAAAGAGAAGGGCGTCCTCCGGTGAAATATTCACCGTATATTTGGTTAGGACGGGTTTGGGACGCAAAAGCTCGAGGCGTGCCTGGGACCTGCCGTTTTCGAGATCAATGTTGAAGGTTTCGCGCTCATACCCGGGCATCACGACATCGACCGAATACGAACCGGCCTCTAGGGATGAAAATGTAACATTGGCGCCTTTGGCTGTTTCGGCCGGCTTGTCTGTCGCATTCCGCGGAAAACGATAAAGAAATACTTCTGTTTCCGCTGATTTTTCTGAGGTAGGGGCAATATTAAATGTGACTTCTGCCGATGTCGGGAGTTTCAGTTCCGGTTTGGGCAGCTGTATTAAGTCAAAAACGAAGATGAGTGGGCTTGCCATCAGGCAAATGCAAAGCACGATAATAAAAATCGCAAGCCCGGTGCGGGTTCGTGCGCGTCTTACGATGCGCTTCATGCGCACATAGTTCGGGTCGGACACCGTGGGGGCGACCCCTTCGGGAATGAGCTCAACATCTTCTTCGGAATGGAGTGAGTCTGCGGATATGTCGAGGCGAGGACCGGAACCTTCGGGAACCTTGGCCTTGACTGTTCGTGGCTTGACAATGGGGATGGCTTTGCCGCCTTCGGGGGCCTCGACCCGTATGACTTCTGCGGGAACTGTCGACAGCTTCGCCGAAGAGGCTTTGGCAAGCTCATCCTCTGTCAGTGGGGCAGTGCCATTCTCAAGCTCATCGAGTGATGCCTCGGATAATGCGGCAGAATCAATTGCTTTGGGCTTTGAACCTGTGTCGCTGGTATAACTGCTGGCATGCTCGCGGTTGTATCTGTCGACATCTTCGACTGTGTTGATCTGCTTGAAGATGGGAATCTTCTCCCACTCTTCTTCAAATTCCTTTGCAAATGCTTTGCACATCCAGGTCTGAAGGTGCCATTGCGTAAAAGGTGTCTTGCAGCTGCTGATAAATTCAATCAAGTCGACGACCATTTCACTCGCAAATTTGTAGCGTTTTGAAATGTCTTTCGAGAGTGCCTTCATGCAGATCTTTTCGACTGCATCCGGTATGAGCTTGTTGTATTTGGTGGGCGGGGTAATGTCGCATTCGGAGATCATCTCAAGAATGGCGATTTCTGCTTCTGCCTGAAAAAGTCTGCGCCCTGTCAGAAGCTCCCAAAAGATGACACCAAGTGCAAAAATATCGGATCGATGATCGATTTCCTGATTCATCGCCTGTTCGGGGCTCATGTAGCTGTACTTGCCCTTAAGCACGCCATCCATCGAATGGGATGTCTTGCGAGCTGCTTTTGAGACGCCAAAATCGATGAGCTTGACGACGCCATCATAAGTGACGAGCAGGTTTTGCGGGCTCACATCCCGGTGGACGATTCCCATCGGCTGCCCGTCTTTATCCACCGCACGATGGGCATAATCCAGCCCCTGTGCCGCCTGGGCAATGATAAAACATGCCTGACTGACACTCATGATTTTTTTCTTTTTGCGGTAGTATTCCTGGATGGCTTTGACATCACGGCCTGCAATGTATTCCATCGCGATGTAGTGGGAATCGCCAAGACGTCCCAACTCATAGATTTGGCATACATTGGGGTGCTCAAGTTCTACTGCCAGCTTTGCCTCGTTAATAAACATGGAGACAAAGTCTTCGTCTGCTGCTAGATGCGGCAGGATGCGCTTGATGGCAAAAAAACGTTCAAAGTCCGGAGCATCCAGAAGTTTGGCTCGGTAGACCTCTGCCATGCCACCGACGCTGACTCGCTCAAGTAAAATGAATTTTCCAAAAATTTTAGGCTGTATCACGGGACTATCCAACACAACGAAAAGTTAAAGGCTATTTATTTTACCGCGCCATAAAAACATTGGCAACATAATGTAACGATTAAACTCGCATGAGGCAATTATTCAAGCAATCCCGGTTTCTGTTCAGCCCCTATGATCTCATCTTAAGGAATGAGGCTGAGTCAACCGGGCAGCAGGCTGTAGGCAACAGTAAGTATTCTCAGGGAAAAACATGAATCCCGACAATCGCTAAAGCTCTGTGTCTGAGCCACTTCTGCCCCATGCCTTATAATGATTCAACCTCGAGGCTTTAGAAATAGCATACGGGCTCAACGGTTACCTCGAGTATTTCATTTTCAGGATGGCAGCTTTGACATTGTTATTTGAAGGCTGCCCCCTGTGCCCGAGAATGAGTCGAGCATTTGGGATGATGCGATGAGTTCATCCAGAGTGGGGGCACTTTGCGACAAATCGGATGCAACCTGGGTGAGGTAAGCCTTGGACTGCGAGATTTCATCTGCAAACAGTGCAGACATCCATCCCTGAAGAATCGTCTGTCCGCCGGAATTTCCGGTCACTTTTCGGAACATCGCCAGATCCTGAATAAATGCATTGGCATCCGCGTAGCGATGGCTGGGATCTTTTTCAAGCCCTCTCATGATGATGCGCGAGAGAAATGAAGGAAAAATGGTGTTGTGCGCTGACGGTGAAACGGGATTCTGAGTCATGACGGCATTGAGCGTTTTGATGTCATTGTCACTGCCAAAAGCAGAATGCCCCGTCGACATTTCATATAACACCGTGGCGAGTGAGAATAAGTCACTTCGGGGATCCAACGCATTTCCGTAACATTGTTCGGGGCTCATGTAAGCAGGCTTGCCAACGAGCATGCCCTGCTGCAAATCATCTTCAAAGGATCCTGTCCGGGCTACGCCAAAATCGAATAGCTTGCACCTTCCATCGTAATAAATAAAAATATTCTGGGGATTGATGTCGCGATGAATGATGTGAAGAGGCGTGCCATCCCTTTGCTGCAGCGAATGAAGGTAGGACAGGGCGTTCAAAATTTCCAGCGCAATATACGATGCAATTTCGGGCGTAAGCTGATGACATGGCGCACGCTTGAGCAATGCATCGAGCGTGACACCTTCCATAAACTCCATGACCATGACATGGCGTCCCTCTATGACGTCACAGTCCCAGATGTTTATGATATTGGAGTGATCAAGGGCAAGGCTGATGGCCGCTTCCCGATAGAATAAACGGATATAGTCGGGAATGGCATTGTATGCACTCAGAATGCATTTCAGCGCTACAAATTTGATCACATCTGTCGAAATCTGACGCGCAGCCAGCCATGTCTCAGCCATACCGCCTATGCCAAGACGTTTGAGCAGAAGATAGGGGCCAAGCCGTTGCGCATTCATGACTTAGGGTTGCCTCGTTTTGCTGGTAAACTAAAAACGGAGCGGAGATCGCACCAATAACTGAATTCTTTTATTGATAAAACAGCTTCAGATAATCGACGATCTGGTCATAGCCTGACTCCTTCATGTAATAACCATGAAGGTTCATTTGCTTGCAGTACTGTTCGATTGCCTCTTCGTCACCGCTGCATAGCAGTACAACAATCATTTTGGACATGGTTGAAGCCGTCATGAGCGTTGACAGGACGGTATCTGTATCGACGTTCGGCATGTCCGGGTTGAACAGGAGAATATCGGGTTTCTCAAAATCAAATTTCGAAAGAATCCCATACGGCCCTGTCAGAGAGCATACTTCGTACCCCGCCGCTTTTAGAATATCTTCCAGCTCGAAAACATCCGAAAGCTGATTGTCTAAAATCATCACTTTGGGCATTCAAAATGCTCCTCTTGGTTCGGACATGTTACCGAAACAAAAAAACTAATTCTAAGATACGTGATTTTATGATCGAAAGCAAAATTAATATGAATAAGTCCCGTTGGGACAGGACAATAGGGCGTGAAATGTGGGGAATGCGTTATGATATGCTCGTTTTATGAGGGTTTGGCGATGCCAAAAAAATAATGGTCTGTGAACGGGTAGAACGTGTTTTTTTCAGTGATTCATACAAACGAGCTTGGCTTTATTGCGTTTTGGGTAGGGGGCAAGCCCCCTTCGGCGCTATTTGCAAGCAAATACGCGCCTACCCCCTGTGCCGGCTCGGGATCCGGGGTGACTGCTCACGTCTCTTGCTTTCATGGTTATGCATGCGCCAAACGCCAGTCTTCTGCTCCCCCGGCAAGAATGAGCATGCGTCTGCTTCACCCTGGCTTGGCTCATTTGCATATATATAATGATAGGGGCTAAAAAGTGGGTATTGCAAAATCTGAATCATGGATAAATGGGGGCTATGCGGTGTTTGTACATAACTTTTTATTTGTGTGTTTTTTCGGAGGTCGCAGAGAAATGTTGAAATTGGGGATATTTCGCGCTAAGTATCCGTGTCTCTTGTTTAAAGCCTTATGGTGAGGCTGATAAATCATGCAGAGGAGATTGTGATGTCTGAGAAGAATTTGAAGCGCTTAGGACGAGGAGTCCTTCTGGGATTGGGCATTTTTATGAGCATCCCTGTTTCCCAGGTGTTTGCTCAGGATATTAAGGTGTTGAGGGATGATGTTCGTCAGTATCAGCTCCGGGTAGAAAAGATCAAAACGGGCGATACGGCACGATATAACAGCGAAATGTCCCAGATTTCGAGCTGGATCGATGAAGCTCTCATCTTAATTGGTAAAGAAGAGAAAGAAAAAGTCAGCTCGCTCGTGCTCAAGCTTGGTGTCTATATTGATTTCGTTGAAGCATCCATGCTGCGTGATGTTGAAATGGGCAAAGCAATGGAAGCGGAAGCCAAACTGAAAGCATTGAAGGCGGAATACGGCAAGCTCGAAGCTCAGGTGCAGCAGCTGACGGCCGAAGAGGATGTTCTTAAATCGAAAGCAGACAGCATGAAGAAGTAGGGGTGCGGAATATGAAACAGAATAGAATTTTCCAGTTGGCATTATGTAGTGTGGCTGCCCTTGGCATTCTGTCTGGTTGTGGTCCCCAGAATAAACCCGCCGAGCTGACACAGCTCGAAGAGCTCCGCAATAGCGATGAAGCCGCGCAGATCAATACCCAGGCTCCGGATGCTTACAAAGTTTGCACCGATTTGACGAATAAATCGCTCAATGCATGGCAGGATGGCGAACAGAGCAAGGCCAAAACGTATGCCGCTCTCGGACAGCGCCAGTATGCGACGGCACGTGCTATGGCAAAAGCCAATGAAGCAAAACAACGCCAGGCTGCTGCCGAAAAAGAAATCAAAGAAACCACATTGCAGATGGAAACCCTGAATGCAAAATATGAAGGCTTGACCAAGAGTGTCGGCCTGATTAAACAAAATATTTCCGATACAGATATTGCCAATGTCGAAAACCGCATTCAGGCAGCCATGACAGAAAGAGAAAAGGCTGCCGGTGTTGGCGCACAGGATTCACAGAAAGATGTGTTTGCTGCTGCAGAAGCCAAATTGAAAGAAGCCGGTGACAAGAGCTCACACGGTGACCGTGACGGCGCCGGTGCTGCTGCCGAAGAGGCACGCCAACTTTTTGCCAAGGCCTATGAACAGGCTAAGCCCGATTTCGATAAAAAACAGGCACAGGCACAGTCCGCTGAGCGTCAAAAAGCACTCTTTACCGATGCTCAGGCCATCGTTGGACCTGACTATGTCTTCACCGATATGAAGAGTGTCGTGATCGTACTCGCCAGCGCATTCGAAAAGAATAAGAGCGAGATTCTCCCCGTCAAACAGGAGGCTTTAAAGCGCATCGCCGAACTCGCCAAGAAGTATAATGTGCAGACGGTTATGATCGAAGGCCATGTACAGAAAAACACGAAAAATTATTTTGAAGTCAGCCAGCGGCGCTGTGATGCCACGCGTGATTACCTGGTCTCGCTTGGTGTTGAATACGGACGCATGATGACGACGGCAAAAGGAAAAGATGTCCAGCGTTATGATGAAAAACAGAAGGACAACAGGGCGAAGAATGATCGCGTCGAAATCTCCCTCGTTCTGCCGTAATGTGTGACGAAAGATTTTCGCGGGTAAGCGTGCTGGTTGGTGATGAAATGCTGGCGCGCTTTTCGAATGCTCACGTGTGTATTGTGGGGTATGGCGCGGTTGGCAGCTTTGCTGCCGAAGCGCTCGCCCGCAGCGGCGTGGGCTTTTTTCGTCTCGTAGATGGCGACGTCTATGCGGTTCATCACATCAACCGCCAGCTCGGTTCGGATGAACACACTTTGGGAATGTCAAAAGTATTGGTTGCAAAATCCCATTTGTGCGCGATTCATCCGGGGATAACAGTGGAATGCGTCGATGCTGTCGTGGATGCTTCCAATGTGAGTGTGGTGGATGCCCCGTTTGCGGATGGCAGGCAACCGGACGTCGTTGTGGATGCGATCGACACGATTGATGCAAAAATCGAGTTGATCGTACATTGCGTCAGGGCTGGGATTCCGGTCATTTCGAGCATGGGGGCAGCCAGAAAAACCAAGCCGTCCGAAGTGTGTTTTGCGGATATTTCGGAGACAGAAATCTGTCCTCTGGCGCGGGAGGTACGCAAGCGCCTGCGCGCGTTTGGGGTCACACAGGGGGTTGGATGCGTCTATTCACGGGAACCTGCACAAAAAGAAACACATCGATCCCTGCAGTCGCATAACGGAAGTCTGAAAATTGCGCGTCCGGTACTGGGCAGTCTGATAACTGTGACAGGGACATTCGGACTCAGGGTCGCGTCCGAGTGTCTAAATCTGATTGCAGCCGGGAAAGATGAAAGGGATAATTTCGTTAAGGCATAGATTGACAAACAATGTCTTTACATGTTAAAAGAAATTGCGACGTAGCAATTACGGCAGCTTAATACCAGTTTTTGAAATGAGGTCATCAGCATGGTGCTGATAGCTAAGGAGACATAGGTATGCATCTGAAGAGTGGGAAGCTAGGCTTAAGTGCAGTGTTAATCGCTGGTGCAATGATGTTCGCACCATTGAGTGCACAGGCTCAGGATGGTGGTTTGGATTTTGGTGATGAGGGGTCCACTGAGAACTCTGCGGCAGCTGAGGGCTCCGGAAGCGGGCTCGATTTCGGGTCTGAAGGTGGCGGTGCTTCCACCACGACAGCCCCGGCCGTGATCGATACAAGTTCAGGTGCGTATGCAAACTATACACAGGCACAGGCGATGATCGAATCGGGTAATTACATTCAGGCTGCTCAGCTCCTGAATGACACGATCGCTGCCGGAGACAGTGCTTCTGTCGGTATGTCCGCACAGCTTCATTATGAATTGGGACGCGCCCTCTATGAAGCCAAGTACTATCAGTCAGCTCTGAACCATTTTGATATGGTCGTCTCTCAGGGACCGAGCTCAAAAGAATTCGACCTGGCACTCAATTACCTCGTTCTGATTGGACGTGTTCTTCCCGGTGAACCGAGAAGATATGCCCGTATTTATGAGAATTACCTCGATAAATTCCCTGCTGAAGTTCCGGCTGCTCTGACATCCGAAGTGGGATATCTCCTCGCCATGGCCGCATACCGCGAGTCAAAACTCGATGATGTCGTTTTCTTCGTCGGCTCGGTTGCACAGGATAGCCCGCTGTATCCCAAATCGCGTTACCTCGAAGGCGTGACCTATGTTCGTCAGAATAAAGGTCAGCCCGCACTCGATTCATTCAAAGAGGTTTTGCGATGGCTCGATACAAAATCTACCTCTGCTGAAGGCCTCACAAAAGAAGAATCCCGTCTTCGCGAATACACATACGCTGCACTCGCCCGCGTCTTCTATCAGGTCGGCTCCACACTGTGGAAAATGGGTGAACGTGAAAAGGCTGCCAATAGCTGGTCTACTTCCATCAAATATTACAATGCTTTCTCACGTGACAGCCGCATGTGGCTCGATGCCCTCTTTGAAGCAAGCTGGGCTTATTATCGTGTAGATAATTTCGGGAAGGCACTCGGTCTTCTCCTTACACTGAACAGCCCGTACTTCAGCGATAAATATTATCCCGAAGCACGTCTTCTTCAGGCTACCATTTACTACACCAACTGCCACTATGATCGCGTCGTCGACATTCTTGCGGATTACAAAGCTACCTACGATCCCATGAAAAAACAGGTTGACACGCTCGTTTCCCGTCTGTTCCAGCCCGAAGAAGTTTATGACTTCCTCCACATGGTTCAGAATGCCGACAGAGAATCCTACGATCCTACACTGCAGCTGATCCTCGAAGCCTCTGTTCAGGACCGTGAACTCCGACGTGGTCTTGCCTACATCGATATGCTCGATGATGAAAAAGCTACCATTCAGAAAGATCCTGCGCTTTCGGGATCCTCGCTTGGACAGACCATGGTTCAGGAATTGGAAGCTGCACGCATGCTCTCCGTCGTTGAAGCAGGTAAAAAAGGTAAATCACGTCTCGAAAGACTTCAGGAAGAACTCCGCGACCTCTCCAACCGTGCACTCGATATCGAAATTGAAACAACCGAGAAATATGCGGCACGTGTCGAGTTGATGGAACAGGATCCCAATGCCCTGCTCGAATTCGAACGTCAAGTCGATGAAGTTATGGGTGCCGATGATGAGCATCTCTTCTGGACATTTGATGGCGAGTATTGGAAGGATGAGCTCGGATATTACTGGTACTATATTTCTTCACGCTGCGGTCGTTAATACCGTGTAAAAAATCGAGTTCAAAAGCCTCGGCAAGCAATTGCCGGGGCTTTTTTTTGGCTGTGTTTAACCACCGTGGATATGATTGGTTCCGATAACTCAATTATTTATTGCTTTTCGTTTTTAGCTTGTAGAAGGAATCTAAATCTCGTGGGGAAAAGCATGATTCCTATGAAATGATTTCTCAACTATAAGTTATAAGCTATGAGCTACATGCTCAAGTGTATCCACACTCGTTAAACAGAGCTTAAAAAAACACAATTCCCCAAAAGAATATTTTCATCTGTCTTCTGCCTGGTGTGAGGGTTTTATACGGGAAATTGCAATTTTGGGTGGTGGAGCATCGAGACAGAATTCGCCGCTCAAAGTTCTAATCCCAAAATTTTGAAATATGCAATGCCGAAAACTAAATAACAATATTTATCCACGATGGTCAGACATAGCCTGTGTCAAAAAAGTATGCGCCGCGTATGTCAATAGCGGCGCGGCCGAAGGCGTATTTGGCAAATGCCAAATAGCCTCGGCAACAAAACCATTTTTTTTGAGATCGCATTCGACTTGAATGAAATGATGCTTTGTGGCATGATGCGACGACGCTTTGCACGTTCATTGGTAAATTTTTCCAGAAGGTTAGTCATTATGGGTGAATATAGAGTTAAGTCGGGTAAGAATATGCCAAGTATTCATGGCGCAAGCCTTCCCAGCATTCCTAAAATTGGTGCTTTGAATCGCAATCAAAGCTCGAGTGCTATTTCCGAAATGGAATCGCTTGATTTCATGACATCGGATGAACCGACCGATATACGTTCAGCTGACGATATCCTTGCGGCTGTGGGAGGGATCGACGGTTGGGACAATGTCCCCGAAGATGCAGGTGCAGCGTATGTGACATCCGAAAACCGTTCAATTGCGGAGTCTCTGGATGATTTGATGGCGCTTGATGATGAAATGACGACTGTGACCAATCGATCGTCTTCGATCACTCCTGCATCCGAATTTAATATTCCTTCCCAGCGCGTACCCATTATCCGTGGTGCATCACCAGCGGCCGTACCTGCGGCAGCCGCGACAGATGAGACCATGGCGATTGATATGCCTTCTGCCGATTCGTCAAAAACGGAAATGGTTGAATCCCCGTTTATGAATGCAGAACTGGCAGCGGCACTTGCAGCAACGCCGGTGTCCAAACCAATTCCGATTCCCGGGACTGGGGCGGCTTCGAATGCAGCTTCGGCGACACCATCCACTCAGATGCCGTCTGCGCCCCATCCTTCACCATCGGTTCAGATGCCACCTGCGGCACCCGCAACGCCCTCTGTTCATATGCCGCCTGCAGCTCCCGCAACACCTTCTGTCCAGATGCCGCCTGCAGCTCCCGCAACACCTTCTGTTCAGATGCCGCCCGCAGCTCCCGCAACACCTTCTGTCCAGATGCCGCCTGCTGCCCCTGCTGCCCCTTCGGTTCAGGTGCCCCAGACTCCGTCCGGGTATGCACAGCCGGCAGCACCTCAGCGTGAACTCTCGGATGAAGAGCAGCTGATGGCACTTTATGAATCAATGACCCCCGAAGAAAGAGCTGAATATGAGCAATATTCTCTTCAGCAACAGCAGGCTGAGGCAGAACAGCGACGTGCAAAACAAAGGGAGCTGATGGAAATGTACGGTAATCCTGGTATGACACAGCAAAAGAATTCCGGCGGGCCCGTTTTGGCGATCATTATTATTCTTGTTCTTGCGGCCGCAGGCGTTGGCTTTTATTTCCTGGCGTTCAGCGGACCGTCCGAAGCTGAAATTCAGGCTGAGCAGCAGAAAAAACAGGAAGAGGTGGTTGAAGTTCCAAAACCCGTCGTCGAAAAAGTTCATCTCAGCACCTATCCAGTCAATATCAAGACGGGTGGGGCAAGCACGATTTTCATCAACGGCGTTGAGGTTTCACCGACAGGCAGTTTTGAATTCGTATCCAATCACCGCAATACCATTATGGCGTATGCGGATGGTATGGTGCCGTTCTTTAAGACATTCGATTCCAAAACCGATGTCACCGGTCCCATCGAGATCGAAATGATCCCGGATTCCCTCTATCTCAAAGGCCGGATTGATTTTCGTCTGACGGATATCAGCAATCAGGGTGTGGGCCTCAAAGCCATGCTCGACGGTCGTGCCATTGGCAATTTCCCATCGGCCGTTTCTGAAGTAGTGCTCGGCCGGCCGCACGTGCTCACAATTGAAAAACCGGGCTTTGCCAAGCACATGCACATCATTTGGCCGGTTCATCCGGACACGACGGTCACCATTCCGGCCCTCGTCCCGGAAGACAGTGCTCTGATGGGGACCAAATGTGCACTCAAAAAGTTTGCCCCCTCTTCAAAACCCTACGGCCTCAAGATTTCGACAGGCGGTCAGGATTACGTTCGCCCGATTGTTGCAACCGTTCAGCCTGGTGACATCATCGAGTATTACATTACCCATGATCAGCGTCTGCCGCTCCAGGTTTCTGTGATTCCCGATGGCTTTGGTTCGCTCAACCTCGATACCAACCTTTTGCGTGAATCGATCGGTGAATCGATCGTAAAATTCAATTCTTCCGAAGAAGGATTGCGCGTTTGCCTTCGCCGTGCGGGTGAACTCATTTGCCCGGACATGACGCAGGAAAGCACCGTGCCTTCTGGCCCGGATTGGGAATTTCTCGGTGCAACGGGAACGGAAGGCAACCTCCGACCGGTTCGAGGCGGCCAGGAACAGGAACTTCAGTCTTCGCGCAAATACACATTTGATGTTGGACTCGATGCCAAGGGAACGTTTACGCTTAAACAATCCGGTTATGATCGCATTAAAAAGCCCGAAGCCAAATAATGGCGGGCCAGAACATGCATCTGTTTGGTCTTTCTGGTTCCATAAATGTCTGTCTTGTCACATGAGCAAAAATATGTTATGAGATATTTGGGGGTGTCTCATATAAGGAGAAATATTATGAAAAAATTAATCGGTGCAGCAATCGTTTTGGGTGTCATTTTCGGTAGCGGTACAGCTTTCGCACAGGAAGCCAAAATGCAGACAATCAGTTTCGAAGATGACCGTATCGAAGGTGACTTGATGGTTCCGAATTCGACGAACATCAATGTCAAAGAACTCGATGAGCTGTCGAGCCTGATTAAGGCCCGAGAAGATTTCGTCGATGAAATGCGTAAAACTGTAGACGAACTCTAATCGACATTAAAGAATATTGGTAAACCACTAAAAATGCCTAGCAGGTATCATGTGGGCGTGCGCTTTTTTTTGACGCAAGAGATGAGGATAAAATAATGAAATTTGAGGTTCTTGGACCTAATTTTGAGGTGCTTCAGGTAGTGGAGAGCAATGCCAATCCCATTCGCATCGGAAAAAATGCGAGCTGCGAACTCTGCCTGAATGACGACTCTGTTTCGCGCGTACATGCAGTACTCGAGAAAGTTTCCAACGGTTATAAATTATCAGATCGCATTAGCCAGACTGGTACCTTTGTCAATCAGCAGAAAGTTGAATCGACAAAACCCGTCATGGTGACGAATGGTGCGATTCTGCGCTTTGGTCAGGTTTCGGTTCGTCTCGTACTCGAGGATGTGATGAATATGGGCATCAGTGAATTGAGTGAGATGGATGGCGAAGACGGCGATCATGCGACGCTCTCCGTTCCTACACCTGTGTTGCAGGAAATGGCTGCCGCTGATCCTTCCGTGGCTCCGGCTGCTCCCGTTGCCCCCCCCGCTCCGGCTGCACCCGCTGCACCCGCTGCACCTCCCGCACCGTCGGTTACTGCTCCCGCTGCTGCCAGACCTGCTGCTAAAGCCGCTGGCTTCGGTGGCGGTGCTGCTGCTGCCGGTATGGGCAAGTTTGCACAGTCATCTGCACCTGCAACAACCATCATTCGTAAGAAAAAACGCCCCGTCAGCTTTGAACGCCGCTTCCTCTCCGCTCGCGGAAAGTCTGCAAACTGTAAACTGGAAGTTGCAATGGTTTGGCGCGATACCGTGCTCAGTATCGATCAATATCCTGCTTCGAGCGGTACGACTGTGACCGTAGGCAGTGATTCTACCTGCAATTATAAAGTTGTTGTTGGTAACACCAGTAAAATTGCTGTCGCTCAGTGCATCGGCGGAAAATGGGAACTGCTCTTTAATAACGCTTATGAAGGGTTTGTTCTCATTGGCAATAACAAGATCCCATTCGCATCCGCCAGCAGTGCCGATTTCCGTACCCCACGCAGCTCCGTGCCACTTCCTCCGGGATCGCTGGCATGCGAAGTAAATGGCGAGACACGTGCAAAATTTGTGTTCGGTGAAGTCTCTATCCTCGTCCACTTCGTCGATGCCGTTCCTTTTGCCGCACCTCTGTTCAGCCTCTCTTCGTCCAATTACGGCGGTTTGGTCGCCTCCCTCCTCATCCACTTCGCACTCTTCTCCGTGATTCTGTTCGCTACAAACCGTGTCGATGCTTTGATGGTCGACCGTATCCTCAATACTTCGCGTTTTGCTGTCGTCGTTGAAGAACCCGTCGTCGAAGAACCCGAAGAAGAAATGCAGGAAGAAGAAGAACCCGAAGAAGAAGAACCCGAAGAAGATCAGGAACTCACTAAGGATGCTCCCGATACGCCTTTTGCTGCAAATACTGCTGCCAATGATGCTTCTACACCGGGTAAAGGTATGTCCAAAGGTGAGGCTGTCGGCGCTGCTCAGGCAACCGGTCTTTTGGCTCAGGCCAACGCCATGAACTCCATGTTGGCTGTCGGTAATGCGATGGATCTCGATAACCTCGATTGGTCGAGCTTCGATGCTTCTGCTCAGGCTGCATCGGCTGGTTACGGTCTCGGTGCCAGCGGTACAGGCGGCGGCGGTGCCGGTATGGGCGGATTCGGTGCTGGCGGCTTCGGCCCCGGCGGCGGTGGCGGCGGTGGCGCTATTCGTACCGCTTCCCAGGGCTACAACGCTAACCTCGGTGCAAAAGGTGAGGCACGTCCTCAGGTTAAAATGAAGAACCCCGAAGTTACCGGTGCTCTCGATAAACGTATTATTCAGAAAGTCGTCCGTCAGCACTCCGGTGAACTCCGTGCCTGCTACGAAAAAGAATTGAACAAGATCAAAGGTCTTAATGGTCGTGTCGTCGTCGTCTGGCTGATTTCACCACAGGGTGCCGTCACCAAGGCGCTTGTAAAAGAATCGACTATCAAGAATAAAAACGTCGAAAACTGTGTCGTGAACTCCATTAAATTCTGGAGATTCCCGGCTCCTAAGGGCGGCGGTATCGTTCAGATCGAATACCCGTTCGTGTTCGAAGCCGGAAGTGCAAACTAATTCGATGATTGTTTAGAGGCGCCCCTCGGGGCGCTTTTTTTTGTTCTTTTTTCCGCAGCTATTCGCCTTTGGCGAATACGCTTGCGGTAGCCGCCTATTGCATACGGCGGCTTTTATTGTGCATTTTCAAACTACGGGTAATTGCGCACCTTCGTTCTGTCTTCTCATTTAC
Organism: Myxococcales bacterium UBA4248; assembly: GCA_002395385.1. Lineage (GTDB taxonomy): Bacteria > Myxococcota_A > Bradymonadia > UBA4248 > UBA4248 > UBA4248. Next base: position 1,746 of record DGWW01000147.1, on the reverse strand, counting down.
TGAGTTTTTAGGACAGATTTCTACGTGCTTTAGATATTGCGCTATCTGTGAGCTTTGCGTGCACCCTGGGGCTGGGGCATAGCCCCGACTAATGAGTAACGTGTTCTGTTGGTTTATGGCTTGACTGCTTTGCGATCTGCATAAAAGAGAATGCGGTGCTCTCCTTTTTTTTCACAGACAGTCCATATCATGTCTGTCGTTGTAATGTACATGCCCTGTGGTGCGTAGCCCCATTTGCCTTCTTTATTTAAATATTTGGTGTTGGTTTTGGCATCGGCGGCAGCGACAATCAAACCATCTGTTTTAGTGTCTTTGTTGTGAAATCCATTGAGATAGAATGTTGTTTTTCCATTTTCTGTATGTGAACTTGCCCCCTGAACACCGCCTTTTCCTGTATACCAGGCTGCCGTAGCTGTGACGATCCCCTTGTCATCCGTCACGAGACGGTGCGTCTTTGGGTCTATCGGCCACCGTATAAGGCGCGAGTACTGTCGGTATTCATGGTTTTCATTTCGGAATTCTCCCGATAGAATTGTATGCTCGTTTTCGACATAATCCATCGAAATAAATGAAAATGTGGGACTGCATGAAGCTGGTTGTGTATCAGGGTAATAATAGGCTCCTACCTGCGGTAACATGTAGGGATATTGATACGCACATAGTTTTTTGCCGACGATTCCCATCTTATTTTTGCAATCGCTGCTCGTGTCAGTTTTTACAAATCGGCGTAAATCAAATACGCGTAATCCCTTTGGTATTTCTTTGTCACCCGACGATGAGACGTACAAATACGGCCATGAAATGGCAACTCCGCCTGCATGGGTTTTTGCAAAATCATACTCATTATTTTGTTTGATTTCTGTCAGGATGACATTGGCATAGTTGGCTTCTGCATATTTTTTTTCAAACTTGACAACAGAAATTCGTCCTTTGCGTACAAAATCGGAACTATTAGGACCTGTCCAACTTGCGATGCGATATACGACGCTATCTCTTGTCGTGCCAGCTAGTCCTTGCGGTGACCAGTTTTCTGTATCTCTATCTTTGTCATTCCACGTCCAGGCTTTGAAATTCTTTTTGATGGTTTTATCTGTGATTTCTTTTGTACTGTCGGTCACTTCCGTCATCTTTCTGTCAAAGACCAGTGCTTCCATCGTGACGATCTTGTCCTTCCCGAAGGCATCAATCGCTTTATGATTGTCTTCCCATGTATCCTGATCTTTTAAGATAAAATTTTGGAAGTTCTCTATTGTACGCGGCGCGGTGTCTTCTTTGATTCCCAGAGTGGCATCGTCTGCGGGGCATGCGCAATCGGTATCATAATCTTCCTTGGGACAATCCTTTGTCTCGCCATTGCAGTTTTCCGGTAGATCGCATCCTCCAATGGACGGTCTGCAAACAGTTCCGGACTGTTTTATGCCATCTTCGGGGCATGTAAAGTTCGAACCATCGCAGACCTCTGCTTCGTCACAGTCACCAGCGGCAGCACGGCATTCTGTGCCCCCGGGCAATGGCGTTTCGGTGCAAATGCCCGAAAGACATAGCATTTGGGAACATTCTTTTCCTATACCACAGGCATCACCTTCATTTTTGCCTTCACATGATGGATCTGTCACTGGTGGGGGTTCTGGAGATTTGCAGTTTTCCTCATAAACATCATCCGGACATGTGGCTGATTTGCCATCACAATACTCAGTGGTATCGCATTCTCCCACCGATTCCCTGCAAACGGTCTCGCTCGTTTTT
>DGWW01000198.1 GCA_002395385.1 Myxococcales bacterium UBA4248 | reverse complement strand
CACCGCGCCATCTTCGGTTCCTACGAGCGGTTCATCGGCATCATGCTCGAACACCTCGCCGGTGCCCTCCCCACCTGGCTTTCACCGGTTCAGGCAGCCTTTTTGCCCATCACCGACGCCTTCGTGCCCTACTGCCAGGAAATCGCCAAAGAATGGGAAGCCGCAGGCATCCGCACGTTCGTCGACGACCGCAGCGAAAAAATCGGATACAAAATCCGCCAGGCAACACTACAAAAAATCCCCTACATGCTCGTCGTCGGCCAAAAAGAACAAGAAACCGGCACGCTCAACCTGCGTTCCTATAAGGATGGCGAGCGCGGCGCGATGAACCCCCCAGACCTCAAGGCCGAAATCGTCGATCATATCAAAAACCGCGTCCTCGATGTCAACATCCGCAAACTCAACCTCGATGCCTTCATCAATCCCGAAGATATCGACGCGGAAGAAAAGGAATATTAATAGATATTAATATTTTGTGGCGCGGGCTATTGGCGCATTTTTTGTAGAGACGCGCGACCCGCACGTCTCTACAAAAATGCGCCAATACACCCTGCGTTTCGCGGCTATTGGCTGCGCCAATACGCTGCTCTGGCCTGTGCTATTTGCCGCCGGCAAATACGCACAGGCTTTTGGGGTGGTGTGCAATCACAAAGTCGCAGCGTTGTTCATCGATTTCATTTATCCAAAGTTGTCCCATCCATATCAAAAATATGATCAAGTTCATCATTGTTTATGGCCGCTAAAACCTTTTGACGTACAATGCCGCGAGCCATATCCAGACGCATGAATCGCTTTTGACCAGATGCATCTTTGGTCTGTCGAATTAATTCGATTCGACCAATGCGTTGCTCTTTTTCGGCATATTTTGCAAAACCTTTGGCTTTGGCAAGATTGTCTTTGAAATCTGGATTGTGCGGCTCGAGAATGTCGATGATATATCCCAGCTGTGCGTCACGTCTAATGATGATAAAATCGGGATAGGTCGCCTTGGTTTCGCCTTGCATTTCGTAGGGTATGCACAAAGCCCATGGTTGCTTGGGAGGATTTCTTAACCAGCATACAAAGTCTATTTGACGGCTTTCTTCTTCGATGACGGCTTCTTCCCAGGTATTCAGTTTAATCGTCGCCAAACCGTCGTTGTCCGCATACAGATGATTGTCGTATATTTTGCCCTCCTTCTCAATTTTTATGTTTACGGTTTCTGGCAAAGAGAAATTGTGTTCGCTCACAGCATCGCCGTTTTTGATGATGTCACTATATTGTTTTTTACAATCCTCCGACTTGCTCACAATATATTTTCTAAATCGATCATTGTATTGATGGAACTTCGTTTCGGCATATTGGTTTAAACGCTTAATACATTCTTCTTCGGCGACATACAATATACAATCAATTTTGTATTGATTGGGATTGTCGTTCCGATAGAATCTGCGTCCATAGTGAGATGAAAATCCATAATTGCCAAGCTTTGCATCTGCAACACGCAGCTGACGATCCAAATCACTTTCGGACATCGTAATCAAATCGTTGGTATAACCTGACTTGATGGTTTCGCCAAAGGCATCGAAGATTTGTACAGAAAGCCTGAATTCCATCACCTGACGCGCCAATTCATCATATTTCTTTTGCAGTCGCAAACCATCGGCATATTCTCGGATGAAGTTTGTTATGTCTGTAATGATTTCTTCATTGGCTTTTGTATAAATGCCAGTCTGTGTCAATAGCCCCGCAAGCTGCAGCAAAGACTTGAGATAGCTGTTTATTCTGGAAGTACGCACGACATAAGTCAAAAAGCCCTGGGTATTGATAAAATGAATGATGGTTTGTCGAAGATCGGTTCTGGCCCCTTCCAAATCTCCCTCGTTGGAGGAGACTTGGCTTTGTGTACTATCCGGGTGAGCGTCAGCGAACCCAATTCCCTCTCCTTTGGAGAGGGTGCCCGCATCGCGGGCGGGTGAGGCCGAGGGGGGCGCGGCGTATTGGTTGTAGAGACGCGCGGTCTGCACGTCTCTACAACCAATAGACGCGTGGGGGGACACTTCCCCCCTCACACGAAAAGCAACTTCGCTAAACGGCAACGAACGTTGATTGGCGCTCACGGGTTTGGATTTATGACGTGTGATGGGAGCCTGGACAGACCACGAGACGTAGACCTGTTCTTCGAGGGATTCACCATCGATGGATGTGGGAATGTCGCCGCCTTCGGCGGATTGGAGTTCGTCAACGACGCTTTGCACCGTATCGCGGTTGAAATAAGGCAGGTAAAGGCGTACATCGTTGAGCGAATCGTCAAGCAGGATGCGGCTTTGAAGCGGCGTGCGAATCATGCGGCCAAGGAGCTGCGCGATATAGGTGGCGTCTTCGGCGCGGCGGAAAGACATCATCGTTTCGGCGCGGGGACAGTCCCAGCCCGTCGAGAGATTTTCTTTGAACAGAACGAGGCGGATGCGGCGATTTTCGGCGATTTCTTCGGGTTCGACGTGATGCACGCGCAGACCGTGAATGGTAAGCGTGCCCGTGGAACCAAATGTATGAACGACCTCGTGTTCGGCGAAGGTTTTGCCCGTGCGTTGTTCGATTTTGGCCAGCAGGTCGTCGAGATCGGTGTCGGAGATTTTGTCGCCCGATCCCGCACACACCTGAATCACAAAGACAGGGTGGATATCTTCGCGGCCCTGCATGACAGTGTAGGCATGCCAGTGTCGGCATTTGTACTGCCATTCGTCGGTGGCGGCCTGCAGCACGGCCATGTCGCTAAATTTGGTCGGATCCTCGGGATAGGACAGAATAATCCTGTCTTTGAGCAATCCCGATTCACGAACACTCGCCGGATGAACGACGACTTTTTGCAGCGAGGATGTCGTGTCGCCCACGAGCGTATTGAATCGATCGGCGGTAGCACTCATGCCGATGACGACGGGCATGGGAGAAAAGCGATAGGGTTCAAATCCTTTGATAAAACGCTGCATGATCGTCGTTGCGGTGCCTGCCGCACGGCCCGTCATACCGCGATGTGCCTCGTCGATGATGAAATAGAGGCGGTCGGATTTGTATCGTTTGGTGTTTTCGAGCGTTTCCCATATCGTATATTGGCGAGCATCGCTGCGGCGGCTCAGGTTGCCAGTCTTGCCAAGTTTTTGCGTGTTGAGAAAATAGATATGGCCGTCGTCGAGCATTTCCTGATCGAACGATTCATCCGAAATCGTGATGCATTGGTCAAAGCGGATTTTGTCGGCTTTCTGGTCAATTTTTTGGCGCGATTGCTCGTTGAGCGCGGGACTGTCCGAGAGCCACACAAAGATGGCATCGGTCTGTTCGGCATAGTTTTCCGAACCGTAATAGATGTCTTCGATGAGCGAGGCCATGATGACGGTTTTGCCGGAACCCGTGGGGGCCTGCAGGGAGATGACCTGAGGAACGTGATATTTGCGGTAGTTGTCCATCGCCATCGCGATGCGGCTGCGAAGGTCGTTTACGGCCTGTGTCTGGAATGGAAACAGTTCGTTGATCATCGCTCGTTTCTCCCATGATTGATGCGGAAATTGTCGAGATAGTCGCGGTAGAGCTGATAAGTCGTCTGGACGTGGAGTTTGCTTTTCATCGCACGATAGTTGACCTCATAATCCGTGACCAGAAAAACCGTCTGAATCTGTGGCTGTTCGTGCAGTTCCCATTGAAATGTGGAGAATGATGCTTCGTCAAAAAGGACGGCAAAGTGGTTGGCTGGGAAAAAAAGGTAGGGATTATCTCCCCTTCCCTCTCTAATGGAGAGGGAGGGGGAGATGTCAGCCGAAAGGCTGACAGAGGGGGTAGGTGAGGCCATATCAGGACACGCCCCAACACAACCGCTTTTCATCCATAATATAGGCAGGATTTCGCGGAACTGGCGACCGAGTGCGACTTCAGTTTTGTCGAGAAATGCGATCTTGAAGTAGGTGCAGTTGCTCTTAAAACCATCGGCCATCGGAATATCGCTGCCGATGTAATTGCCCTTGAGCGGATTGCCGTTGATATCGTGCCCCTCAATACTGCACACGGTACGCGGCCAGGTCACATAACGCGCGATGCCGAGCTTTTCCCATTCGGGATCACCAGGTTTGTACCCCTTTTTGGTCAAATCTTTGGCCTCGGCTTCGGAAACTTCGTTATTGGTCACGAGAATGCACCGCCGATGGCCGCCATCCTCGGCATTGAGCAGGTTGACGGCGTGCAGCGTCGTGCCGCTGCCCGCAAAGAAATCGACAATGAGGGCGTTGGGCTTGTTGGCGACAATTGTTTTGAGTGTATCGCGTACTGCATACAGGCTTTTGGGGAAAGAAAAATCTCGCCCAGGAATAATAGCTCTTATAAGTCGTGAGCCATATTCCCCAGCACTATGTGATTGTCGATTCCATATTGTTTTGGGGAATTTCTTTATGACCTGTTCTTCAGCTTCTTCTACAATGACGACACCATTTTCATCACGTCCTATTATGGCAAGCTGACCATCTTCTATTCGTTCGCGCTGTTTTGAACCTAAATATAATAAGCTCCATCTATCCTTATTTTTATTGTATGCGCCCACCTTGGCATAACCTGATTGTACTAGACTTCTAAGATTAGACGGAGTAGTTCGCCATACCTTTTCTTCACCCCTGCCTTCTGAAATGGGCCAAATTGTTACCAACCCGTCTTTATCAGGAATTGATTCTTTATCTTGTTCTTTTCCAATAGCTTCGCCGATTTCTACAATTTTACGTTTAATTGGATCTATATATACTGGATAAAAACAGCCAGGAGAATGACTTCTATTTGAATTACTTCCCCCTCTCAGTAGCCTTTCCCAGCGTACTGATGTACGCTGGGAATGGCTACATTCGTCCTCAGCAGCCTTTCCCATTTTTCTAGCAGCCACATCTGATGTAAACAACGGATCTGCTAACATGGCTGGTCCTGCATCTCCTTTATATATGAAGAATGCATATTCTTCTAATCGATACATTTCATGATCACGTGCTACACCATTTGGATTAATGACGATACTAACCATTTGAATATGCGCCTCTGGAAACATCTCCTCCAACAGACACCCCAAATGGAGATATTCCTTTTCATCAATCGTCACAATCAATACGGAATCTTTGGGATTGAGCAGACGTTTGGCGAGTTTGAGGCGCTTTTCCATGAAGGAAAGCCACTTGGAGTGGCGGTAGGCGTCGTTGCTGTCTACGTAGTCGTTGTTGTATTTCCAGTCGCGTGCGCCAGTATTGTAGGGTGGGTCGATGTAGATGCAATCGACTTTGCCGGCATAGAGGTATTCGAGCAACTGCAGTGCGTGGTAGTTATCCGCTTCAATCAGGGTATGCCAGAGGTCACTGTCGGGGGCATTGCATACAGAATCGATGGGTTTGAGCGTCGGGTAAATGGGTTCGCCGAACTCGGCGATGCAGACGAGGTCTCCAAGTGGAAAGGTATGGGCCTCGTGCGTGGTGCGATGGAGACAGATAGCTGATGTAGGCGTTATACCCCCCCCGCTCACATGTAAGCTCTTTAATTCCCTGCACCACATAGATATCTTTCATACTCTGTCCGCGCACGGCGACGAGCGCACCGGGCCTGATGGGCATGTCGTAGAGCGGCGTGCATTCGGGTAGGTGTGATTCGAATACCAGGCCGAATTTTTTCTGCCTGGTGAGCCTGTCCACCTCGTGCTGAATGCGTTCGCGCAACGTGGAATCGGCGATTTGGGCGATGAGATCGTTCAGGGCTGACATCGGTATTACTCCGTTTGGGGCTCTGACGAGATTGGCAGAGCGAGTGGGGGTTATAGCGTTTTGGCAACCATTTGGGTAGCTTAATCACAACACACAGCGATGTAGTTCAGCCCCGCACGCCATGCGCGAACCATCCACGACGATTTGATCCCTCCCGCACGCCGTGCGTGAGCCATCCACGGCGATTTGATCCCTCCCGCACGCCGTGCGCGAACCATCCGCGACGATTTGATCTGCCCCGCACACCGTGCGCGAACCATCCACAATGATTTGATCCGTCCCGCACGCCGTGCGCGAACCATCCACGACGATTTGATCCGTCCCGCACGCCGTGCGCGAACCATCAAACGCCGCCTCGAAGCCCGCAAATCAAACAAAACCGATGATGCGAACGTCAATATCGTTGAATTGGAAGATGGCTCTAAGTTTGGAGAGATTCATTAAGTAAATGAGCATGCATGCGGCCAATAGCCGCGTGCGCCCATGATTCGATTGCTCTATTGATTATTCTTCGAAAAACACCCCCTTGATAATGGTCATTTCGTTATAGGCTTCGGAGAATGTCATACCGTCAAAGATTTTGGCATTCATGAACATATCGAAACTTTTTGCCATAGGTTTAGCCTCAAAATCATAACAGACTGGATCTCCATCTTCGTCTTTTTCATCAAGCGATATGCAGTAATATCCACCTGATGCGCCTTCGGCAAAGTACCGCTTGTGACGAACGCGAAACTCAAGTTCTCCAAAACGAATGGTTCGAATGAGTGTGGCCAAATCCATTTTTTCGATACTGATTTCGATTGCTTTCGCCCAAATAGCCTCAAATGAATCGTCTTCGATTATCGCATCAGCGGATAAATCATCAAACGAGGCAAATTGCTGTACAATTCTCCATTGAGTATTCTCAACAATATTGAGATTCAGCAAGTCCTCTTTTGATTCGTTATGAGTAATTGAATATCGCTGGCCGTTGTATAAAAATCCGACTTCATATCCATTTTCGACATATCTCTTTAATTCGATGATGCTGATGTTCATTTCTTACCCCTTCTTTTTCTTGATTTAGTTGGACTTGGGTTTTCGTAATTAACATGGGTTAGATTTATGAGAAACGGCTGAATCATTCTTTTCTCTTTTTCTGTTAGACTTCTGGTATTGGCTTCACGTCCACCTTTATAGAAATGAATATGGAGCCAATCATCTGTGGAATGATGGCGACCATAATCAATATCAAACAACGCTCTTCTGTCAGAACCATATTTTCGATATTGCAAAAAACAACCATTCTCATCCAGCAAGACATACGCAGTGGATGGTGTATTAGACATAATGGGCAAATTGTTCTTCTCCTTCGGATTTCGATTAATCCGTTCTATAATTTTAACGCCGTTTATGATTCCAACGACATGGTAATTCTGCGTTGTAAAACCACCTTTTTGCAAATAATCGCCTCTACCGCCCATAAAGCCCCCCTTTATTGTATTTCTGCGAATAGCCTTGATAATAGCGAATATTCACAACATCTTTCAACTCATCCATCTCGGCACCCACAACGATAAGGACTGTTGGCGTTCGCATTTTATTTAAAGCATGTACCCCTTCAACGAAGTAATATCGCGACAACTCGTCACTGAGTATGCCGTTGTTTGAAACAGCAAGAACACTATTACTTGGAATCCCTTCAAAGGATTCTTCATAGCTCTGATTCGTTCGCCAGGACACGCATGGAATAACCGTCATTCCCTTGCGCTGTAACTTTGCAGTGAGGAGTTTACCAAGCGTATCAAGTGCCCCACTTATTTTTGGGGGAACATCCCGATAATTGGAGACGTCGATCCCCATAATGGCCTGGAAACGCATCAACTCAGGGAGCATTCGGTCAAACGACTTCCATAGTCTTGCAAAATCATGATCATTGACAAACATTTCCAGGCAATAATTCTGTGGATCTTGAATGTTCTTCCTTTCCATGAAATTTGCCACTCTATCTGGAACATAGCTCGTCGGATAGATAATAGGGACTCCATTTGACGTAAGCGGTACATCGTGCCAAAGATTCACATCAAAGAAACGTTCACGCTTGATCCGCGATGTACTGATATGCTTATGGGGAAGTTCCAAATCCTCATTTGCTGGAATGAATGATTCACCTCCATCCTGCAAAGTCTGATAATCAGATGCCAATTTAAGAATGATATCCGCCAACATGGTTATCACCTCCTTTTTCATGATCGTTTACGAATAACTCTGTAATACCGACACTGACGCCATGAATTCTGAAGAATGGACAACCATAGCCACAGTCCTTCAGAATTCGTTTTTGGATTGCACGATTCATAAAACCTCCAAAATTTGAAGTAACCGAAGAAATGCGGCAAAAAGCACTTTTGCGTGCATTTGCGCCTTTTGCCGCAATTGCCATGGGTTGGTCAGGTGTTGCAGCATCTGCCAACCCATTTCCTTTACTCGACATTGATTGCCGAAACTATCTCTATTATTCGACATATATTCCCAGCTCCACCTCCTTAAAAAAGCAATACTCTGACATTTGACTTTCAAGTTCTGTCATAGGGTGTCCATAAGTAAACCAATTATTGTAGTTACGATATCGATACATAGCACTTTCCTCACTGATTCCAAAAGCTGTGCTTATCGACCAGACATCCTTATTTTTTAGCCTTTTGATAGCCCAATTCGGTGCCAACAATCTGGCCGCAAAAAAATTCGCCTCTGCCTCCTTTGTTTCTTCATCCAAATCTTTTTTGGAGAAATGGCCAAGAACGAAGTGCCCTAATTCATGAGCTATTGTAAAACGTTGCCTTTTGATGGGGCGAGCATCGTTGATTACGATTACATAGATACCATCTGGCCGCATAAAACCAAATCCATCATTGCTCACCTTTAGTAACAATAACGGATTCTCGTATTCCCGATAATACTTCAGCTCAACCTTAGGCAAAATTCGAATAAACGATTCGATATCAAATGGAAATATAAGAAACACATACGAAAACAAAACCCTCGTAACATGTTTCTGAATCTTGTCATATCGTTTTGGGGACAATCGCTTCATCTCAACTCTTGCTCAACATGCGAATGATGGACAACTTTTCTTCCGGTGTCAGTTCTTTTTCATTTCTGGCTATCAATGAATGAATTGTAGCAATATCCTCCACCTTCGAGTTCGGTTGTTCCTTAAAATACGAAACATCCACCTCAAGCGCATCTGCAATTTTTTTCAGGGTTTCAACACTCGGTAACCTTTCACCGCTGATGTATCTCGAAACCGTTGCCTCCGTCATCTGGATTTCCTTGGCCAAGTCTCTTTGGGTCATCCCAATCTGCTTTAGCCTTAATGACAATTTTTCAGAAAAGCTGTTATTCATAATGTTCTCCGAGGTAAGTTATTATCATATTAAGTTATGTTGGCTGTTTATTTTAGCCAACGCGAACAATGGTAAGCACCACTGTCAATCATGTCAAGTTTAAATGTTCACTATTTTTTATGTGTGCTACCTCTCCACCCGTCCCGACGACTACATGGGCGAAATCTCCCTCTGGGATCAGGCCGAAACGGCACTCGCCAAAGCCCTCACCGACAACGGCATCAAATACAAACTCAATCCCAAGGACGGCGCATTCTACGGCCCCAAAATCGACATCCTCATCCAGGATTCCCTCGGCCGCCAAATCCAGTGCGCGACGATTCAGCTCGACTTCCAGCTCCCCGAGCGCTTCGAACTCGAATACGTGACCCCCGAAAACACCGTCGCACGCCCGGTCGTCATTCACCGCGCCATCTTCGGTTCC
>DGWW01000310.1 GCA_002395385.1 Myxococcales bacterium UBA4248 | reverse complement strand
TAGCCACTAACTCAAAGTTCTATGCTCAAAGTATGCATTCTGTGCAAACTAAAGCCCGACACACCACTGACGTCATGATTACGCATTACGAATTAATCAGAGTCGCCCTTTAGTTTTGCATTCAATTGCACATTGCTAATTCAAAACAATTACGCCTTAAAAAAAGCGAAGGCCGTTAGGTATGAGCAAATCCCGGTGTCTAAAATGATTTTGCCCACTCAGCACCGGAAATATGGGAAAAATGCAATTGTTTGAGATAGTTTTCGTGCGCAGGATTGCTGGCATGTGCTGTAAATGCATGAATGCCCTGGGAACGGAAATATTCATGCTCATTACCAAAGAAATAGCGCCCGATCCTGCAGTCGCGGAATTTCTCGGTTACATAATCGACAAGAATGTCGGCCTTACCTTCTTTTTGATTGTATCCAAGCAGGCCGGCAACTTCATTGTCGCGGACGAAATAAAATAAATTATCAGCTTTCCGATAACCTTGATCGGGAGAAAAACTCTCGAGATCATCTGCATGTTTTGAGACAAACCATTTGAAATATTCAGAATCCCTGTCGGCTTTGACGAGTTCGAAACTCGATTTGACGTGATAAAGACGCCATAATTGCACAATATCGATAATTAAGGCACCTAGATTCATCAAGGCCGTTGGGTATGAGTGGATAATGCATGCGTAGGTAATAAAACCAATCGCACCAATGCCATTGATGATCCAGAGTTTTTTTACACTCGTCCGTGTGAGAGAAAATACGACGATGAGCGAAGCAAGATAGCCAAAGGCTTCAACGAAAAAATCATTAGTAAACATACTGTTCCTCGGGGTAACGCATGTCACGCATAATACTAGCCAACGGCTGAAACCGTACCGAAGGGGGAGGATTTGAACCACGTCCAGCGCGTGTGCAAAAGCATCATACGTAAGACAATGCCTGTAAAAATAGGCAAATACACGCGCTTGTGTAGGCAAAATGCCTACATGTGATCATGTATGCGTATTTTGATTATACGAATTCATGGCGAGCTGCAACAAAAAAATTTCGGCCGTATTGCCACCAGGCAATAGGCCGAAAAAAAAGCTGTATTGCCGTCAGGCAATAGGCTTTTAAAGCATCAAAAAAAAAGAAACACACTCCCCTATTCGGTCTCGTCATTCGAATCCGCCGACTTGAACGAATACCGATGAGACAGGGTGACAAAGCGTTCATAGGCGAGAAGCAATCTACGAACGGTGGTTTCAAACTTGAGCTTTGTTTCGGTACCCGCATGTTTGGCATTTAATTCAAAAACAATGCTGTGAGGGCTGAAAGAAAGCTCAAATTGACCAAGTTTTGTAAGTTGGTCGAGATTTTCCGAAACGCCTCTCTGCTTTAGAAACACATGCCATGGGGTGACATGCTGCATATCCTCGGTGGCATCGACATGCTTGCGCAGATTGCCATGCAGAGCCAGTTTTCTTCGTCCACATCGTACAATGCGCTGCAATGGGGACAGAGAAAACATGTGTACATCGAGCAGGCAGGGTTCGACAGGTGTGATGGCAATGCGGCTTTTGGTCGACATTTGCCAGTGATCTACCTTGATTTCCATATCGTGAAAAGTCACGAGCTGGACGGTTTGGAGTTTATTCTCGGACAAAATGGGGGGATTGGCATGACAACTCTGGCAGCAATAGCCAATGCCGGCATCGTACAGAGATTCCAGAGATGAAACAGTGGCACCACAATCGCAGCATTTGACGCCAAGATTGTCGATTGGCGATTTTGCGAGCATACCCGAAATCGCGCGTTCAGCTTTAAGCTGAAGGCCAACGATTAGGCTAAACTGGACGGCATCAAAAAAACAAGATGCACACCTTGGGCAGACATGAAAGTCAATGTGACTGCCATTCTCAAGTTCATGTCTGTATAGCCTGCAATTTGTCTGGCAATGCGGGCAGTTAAGATCGACGAAAGCAACTTCAGAATTGGCAACAAGTCTTTCGCATTCAAGGCCAAGAAATGTCCTGCATTCGAGAGAGCGCATCCAAACGCCGTGGCATTCGGAGCACAAATAGGCATACAGTGGCGAGGACTGGTCCGAATTCAAAACAATGGAACTAAGTGTTCCATGCAATCTTGGACATTGCATCTAGGTGTGCTCCAATAGTTACCAGGGCCAAGGATAATGATTTCCGGGGGTTATCCCGGGTACCATCAAAGGGCCAAGCCCTTTGTCATTCCTAAAACAGAGCCTATTTTTACCTGTAAAGTTGAGTATTGTTACAAAACGGGTTTGAGCAAGGGCTCCAGCATTTCTTTTGGTTCAACATAGGCGTAGAAAACAGCAATCACCAGGCAAATCGTAACGAGAAAGATCAGAATCCATGCAAGGATGACGGTTGCAGGAATTTTTGATTTTTCTTTGATAGGAGTGGGCGTATTGGCCTTTTCAGAAAGTGCTTCTTTTGGAGTGTCTGAAGAAGGTACTTCCTCTGCAGCATGTTGAGAGGCATCTGGGGTAGATGCTTCTGCAGATGCATTTGTTGTTTGGGGAGCCTGAATTGCAGTTGTCTTATTTTCAGTGGATACAATGAGATTCTGCGGTGCTGAAATGGCAGTCGTTTTAGCGGAATCTTTTGGAACTACGGCTGCCGGTTGAGAAACAACCGGTAAGACCGATGCTTTTTCTGCGGGAACGACGTTTTGCAGAGGCGCTTGTGTCCCCCGGACATTCTTGTTCACGGGTGCGGCATTCTGTGGCTTTACTTCCGCAGGTGGTACAATTTGCTGGGGAACAGGAAGTCCCATTGTTTTTTTGCTATCGGGAGCTGCATTGAACTGAGGAAAACCCGGTTTTTGTGGAATATCATCCCCATTTGGGGAAGCAGGTTTGGCACTGTGAACGATGGCAGGTTTTTTATTGCCGAGGATATTGACTGCATTCAGGCTTTGGTTGGAGGTTGACACCTTATTTGCGGCCTGGGCTGCGGCAAACAAATCCATCGCGCTCATGCCGAGCGTGCTTTCTTTTGTCGGTGTTTCCTGTGGAATGGCAGAATCGTCCGGTTCAAGCCAGTTCGATTCGTTCCAGCGCCCTACCCCGCTGACATCGGCTGCATCAGACAACCCCAGATCGAGAGAGGATGGCATTTCAAGACTGGACCATGCATCCGATGTTAAATCACCAATCGAATCCGTGGTGGGATCCGGGACATCAAGTGCACCCACGACAAGTGTATCAATTGATGCATCTTTGGGAGCAAGCAGCTGTGATTCACTTGCATCACTCACACAATCGGCTGGAAAACCGAGCCCTGCGACCTGCCGTCTGAGCAATTGGGCATCTCGCAGTGAGAGCGCGGATGCGACAATAAGATTGCCGGCGCGATCCACATTGAGCGGCAAGTTTACGGGCAAATTATAACGTATAGCCAATTGCTCGAATGTTTCTATTTGTGCTGAGGCATAATTGCCTGCCGGCAATATTACCGAAAATTTTGCCTCGTGCTTCATTCGTTCTACCCTTTATAGGAGGCTTCCACCTGATCATCTTATAGGAGGTTTCTACCTTATATGATATTGAAAAGTCTGTATGAAAATGGACAAACACGTGCATCGCCCGATTTCAATCAAACTCCGAGATGCTTGTACCACAGGTTTAATTCGATAGCACATAAAATTAGCAATTGGCAATGAGCAAATGTAACTGTTCAGAGGGGGCGTTATTACTCAGCCAGAGGCTGTTTTTTTACAAACGGATTTGCTCAGGCCTAACGGCCTTCGCGTTTTTAATTTGAAATGCGTTATTGAATATGCCAGAACCAAAATGAACCTCTAAAGCCAAACTGCTTTATTCTTTAGATATCACAAAGAGAATGCCTTAATAATTCCGAATTCCGAATTCCGAATTCCGAATTCCGAATTAACACAGTGAGCATCGTTAGATGCGAACAAATCCATTTGTTAAAATAAACAAGACTGGCGGCTGAGTTGTAACACCGGGGCAGCGCTCCGGCTGAACAGTTACACTGTTCTCAAAAAAGCGTTTTTAGGGAATAGAAAACCCTTGCTCAGATTGTTATATTAGCGGCGTTTTTTTTCGGCCTCTTTCACGGAGTCACACACCTTGCAGGATGAACCAAAACATAAGAATGGCGCAGTGAATGCGATTGAGAATCTTGGCGGATGGTTCATTCAGCTGTTCAAATCCCTGGGGAATTTCCTCAACTTGTTCGGACAAATGATGGTGGCCACGTTTCGTCCGCCATTCCGGATCAAACAGCTTCTCATATCGATGGAATTCGTCGGCTGGGGTTCCCTGTTTATCATAATCTTGACCGGATTTTTCACTGGTGCCATTCTTGCCTATCAGTGCAACTATGCATTTGGGCTTTTTGGTGCACAGACGCTGACTGGCTCAACCGTTGCACTGGCGTTGTGCCGTGAACTCTCGCCAGTACTTGGTGCCATCATGGTGGCAGGCCGCGCCTCTTCGGGTATGGCTACCGTTCTTGGAACAATGCGTGTCACAGAACAAATCGATGCCATGAAAACCATGGCCGTCGATCCCGTCCAGTATTTAATTGTACCGCGCGTATGGGCTACAGTTCTCATGATGCCTGTTTTGTGCGCGGTCTTTGATTTCGTAGGTATCGTCGCTTCTTATTTTGTCGGTATTTTTATCGGCGGTGTGGATTTTGGCTCTTTTGATGCCATGATCGACAAACTCCTCAATCCTTTTGACGTCTTCGGAGGATTGATTAAAGCTGCTGTTTTTGGGCTTATTGTCGCCTTTATCGGATGCTACAAAGGCTATTACGCCTCGGGCGGCGCCAAGGGCGTTGGCGAGGCAACCACGGATGCGGTCGTGTTCGCATCCGTCACCATTCTCATTCTCGATTATTTTCTGACGATGATCATTTGGTAGCACCATTTGGCATTGCCGATATTTCCCATTTTATCGATGCAAAAGTTCTCTGCCCCATTTAAAGTTGGCCTCGTCATTATCGTTGGCCTCATCGTGACGATCATTATGATCATTCGGTTTTCCGCTTCCTGGGGAAAAGGATCCGAACTCATTGAGCTGCATGCCTATTTTGAAGATGCAACCGGATTGGCTGTACGCTCGCAAGTTCAGGTGGCCGGTATTCAGGTGGGCGAAGTCGCGTCGATCAAACTGGAAAATAATCGTGCCCATGTCGTCTTTAATGTCCGGGATGATGTTCCCATGTACACCGGCATCTGTGACACTGAGAATTACTGCCGGAATGGAGCGACTGTCGCAAAAAAATTGTCAGGAATCCTGGGGGATTATCATCTCGAACTCACACCCGGCCTCGAGGGTGAACGGCTCAAAAGTGGCGACAAAATCCCCAATGTCATTCAGGCCGGCGGTGCAGAAGCACTGCTGAATGACGCTGGAAAAATCATGAAAGATGTCTCACAGGTCACCGAAATGCTTTCGACTGTACTCGGCGGTGAGGATGGACAGCAGAAAATCGCCAAGCTGCTCGATGACCTCAATCACACAATGGAAGGCATCAATTCCATCACCAATGATAATGCCGAAAAAATCGCGTCCATCCTGTCCAATGTCGATACGATTACAAAAAATGCCTCGGAAATTTCCGAAACTGGCAATCATGAGCTCACCGAATTGGCAAAAGAACTCACCAAGACGCTGCAACAGCTGCGCGAAACTGTCAATCATATCGACTCCGGTGTCGGCGGAACGCTCGACTCGGCCCAGGGCAGCCTCGACCAGCTTCGGGCATCCATCGACCGGCTCGACCGTACACTTTCGAATGTCGAGACCATTGCTCAAAATGTCAACAATGGCGAAGGCACCGTCGGAAAATTGCTCAAAGACGACTCGATTGCCAACGAGGCTCAGGCGCTTTTGACTGAAACACGAGAACTCATCCGATCCGGCACCGAAACCGTCGACGGCGCAAACAGCCTGCTCAAACCGGTTTCCGATTTAAACGTCGATATCGCACTTCGAGGCGACTATCTCGTCAATGCTAACTCTTTCAAAGTCGATTTTGGCGTCAAGCTCCAGCCATCATACAACAAATACTATTATCTCGGGCTCGTCATGGATCCACACGGCACGTCAAAGAAAAAAACCGTGCTGACCGAATCCTCGACTTCCGGCCCTGTGTACGAAACGGTGACGACCAACGACGACAGCGTCAAATTTAATTTACAGTACGCCGCCACCTGGCGTTGGTTTACCGGGCGTTTCGGCGTCTTTGAAAATACGGGCGGACTCGGCGGCGATGTCGAGATGTTCAGCAAAAACTGGAAAATCAGCTTCGATGTCTTTGCCTTCAACGACAACCCGTTCCCGCGCGTTCGCGGCACCACCCTGCTCTATTTCTCACTGTTTACGCCCGAAAGCTGGACCTGGGCTCGCACGTTCTACCTGTCCGCCGGCTTCGACGATCCACTCAACCTCAACGTTTTCGACTATTTCTTCGGCATCGGATTCCGGTTTAACGATAACGATGTCAAGAGCGTCATGAGCGTCATGCCGTCGATAAAATAGATCGCGATTTTTTCGTTGTTTTTTTGCGCGGCTATGCTGACGCATACGCCCGCGCTCGCCGTTTCTATGGCCTGCGGCCATACGAAACGGCTATTTTTTTTGTGTGAGACACCATCGGGATCACGGTGTACGCTATGCCATAAACAAAACCAAAGAATCGCTTTTTTTTTGACAGTGGGGCATGCCCCACTGTCACTTCTTTTGGGCATTTGGGCGAGCTTTGGGAAAATTCCCACGGGTCACTTTTGCGTTGGGCGAGCTTTGGGAAAATTCCCACGGGTCACTTTTGCGTTGGGCGAGCTTTGGGAAAATTCCCATGGGTCACTTTTGCGCTGGGCGAGCTTTGGGAAAATTCCCACGGGTCACTTTTGCGTTGGGCGAGCTTTGGGAAAATTCCCACAGGTCACTTTTGCGTTGGGCGAGCTTTGGGAAAAATCCCACAGGTCACTTTTGCGTTGGGCAGGCTTTGGGAAAATTCCCACGAGTCACTTTTGCGTTGGGCGAGCTTTGGGAAAAATCCCACAGGTCGCTTTTGCGTTGAGGCAATCCATTTCCAAATGGAAAAAGGTCACTGTGCAATGAATCAGGCATTCATAAGTTTATTCCTAAAGGATGGCGTGACACCAGATGCTTTAGTGAAAACTTGGGAATGCTCGAATCATTGCACATTGCACATTTCACATTGCTAATTTGAACAGCGAAGGCCGTTAGGCCTGAGCAAATCCGTTTGTAAAAACAAAACCA
>DGWW01000114.1 GCA_002395385.1 Myxococcales bacterium UBA4248 | reverse complement strand
CAAACCCGCATTGATTTTGGGACTTGGCAAACCCGCATTCACATTGGGGCTCGGCAACCCCGCATTCACTTTAGGACTTGGCAAACCCGCATTCACTTTGGGACTTGGCAAACCCGCATTCACTTTGGGGCTCGGCAAACCCGCATTCACTTTGGGACTCGGCAAACCCGCATTGATTTTGGGACTCGGCAAACCAACACCATTTTTAGGAGAAGGCAATCCTGCAGAAGTTTCGGGACTGGGAAAACCATTCACTGACTTAGGGGAAGGAAGACCAACAGCTGCCTTGGGGCTCGGAAGGTCCTGATCATCAGCATTATCCAGACCTAAATCCAATTTAGGTACAGGAAAATCAGTTGCTTCATCCAATGCAGAATTGAGGGCATCCAGATTAAAATCAAATTCTTCTGAGTTGCCGGAAATACTGTCGTTCACATCCAGGTGGCTAAAATCAGTCATTTTGCAGATCCATATCCATAGGGCAATCGCTGCCATAAAACGTTACACATAGGGCGACCATGGCCGCAATTTTATAAAAATACCACAAAATAACGTTGTTTGGCGAATGTTAAGGGTATGAAATGATAAAAAAAAAGCGGGCGTATTGGCGCAGCCAATAGACCGCAGGCGTGCCCGTACGAAGAAGGGCACGCGTCCATGATCATAAAAAAAGCCCCGGGAAAATCCCGGGGCTTGATGTGATTTACGAATGATCCGATTTAGAAGACCACGCCAAAGATATCATAGATATTGCGGATGAGGTTCAGCGAGCGAACGACATCTTCGATCTGATACTTGGTCATGTACCATGTATAGTAGGCATCGATGTACTGCTGATAGGGTTCGGATTGTTCGTAGTTGTCGGGATCGGCAGCTTCGGCAGCTTCGAGCGCATCACTGAGCTCAATGACCTGCGACCAGTAATATTCGAGGTCTTCGTTCAGTTTCTGACCGCGTTCGATGAGTTTGACCGCGCCATTTTCGGTGAAGTAGTGGTTGTTGTTGTAGCACATGGCAGGATAGGATCCATCTGCATTGGGCTCGCAGACGAAGCGGTTGGCAACGTAGACCTCACCGGTGAACGGATCTTCGAATTTGACGGCTTCATAACCCTTAGCCGGTGTATTGGTCTGGCCGGATCCTTCGCGATAGACGTAGAGATTGTCATAGAGCGTATGATCCATGCCAATGTATCCGGTAAGGAACATTGGGTAGAGTGTCATGTAGACGGACTGTGAAAGAGCGGTATCGGATTCTACGCGGCGTGCAGGATTGATGCATTTGCCATCGACACAGGCCTTGCCGTCGGCGCAGTAACCGGGAACGTCTCTCGTGCATGCGAGTGATGCCATGAGATTATCATGAATTTCATCGATGGTCGTTCCTGTGGCACTATCATCGGGCAGACAGAGCGCGCCACCATCCGAATAGACGGCTTCTGCAACCGTACCCTCGGGACATTTGGCAACATCAACACTGTCGAAGTACGCATAGCAGCGGTCGGTTTCCTGATTTCTATAAACAGACAGACATTCCATATCGGGATAGGCATCTGTAATGAGGCAGTCAGTTCTCGAATTGCAGACACCGAACAGCGGGACGGAGGCCGAGTATTTGGCAAATTCGGAATCGGTCATACCGGTGAGCGGGTCATACTCGAAATAGTTGCCGTTTTCGTCGTATGCATAAGCCTTTGCAGGAGCCGGATAGAGGAGCGTCCCAGTGAAGGATTCGTCATTACCGCTTGTGATGGTTTGATCGCCGCCCTTGCCATCGGAGGTGATGAGCAGCGGGCTATGGTAGGTGTAATCTTCGGAAAGAACCGAGTCGACGAGGTCGATGGATTCTTTCGTGAAGTAGTCATAGAGACCGAGCACGTAGGTGTTCATATCGCCCGCATCGACGATGACGGTAGCTTCATTATCGAAGAGAGCCTGGATAGCCCAAATACTCGTATAGAGATGTTCTGCTTCGAGTTCATACCAGGAATAGTCGAAACCGGCGTTGACATCGTATTTACCAAAGCGGTTGCGGCCTTCACCCTGTGGGACATAGTAATAGGTAGAATCGCGTCCGCAGCGGGCTCTTCTGTAGAATTCAGAGACTTCCTCGCGAGCTTCGGAGCCATCGGCAACATTGAAGAGCTGGCCATTGTCTTTGCGTTTGCAGAAGAGACCATATTCTGGCGTTGCAATGACTTTCGAGAAGAAGTTGAACGTCGAGTTGATGGCTGCATCATCGACAGAATCCTGGAGCATGCGGTCATCACCGAGGACATCCTCGAGTATTTTGCGATCGCCGACATACCAGCTCTGGAAGAAGTCGGACAGCATGAAGAAGATGCGATCGTATGCACCCAGTGCGTTCCATGTGCTCCAAAGTGCACGGCCACGTGCGAAATCGCGGAACCAGTAGTTGGTCTCGTAATTTCTCTGGAGGTTCATGAACTGCTCCATGTAGTCGGCACCAGCATCGAAGACGTGGCAGCTGCGGAGCGCGCCGCGGTTGTCATCGGTGCAGAAGAGGTAAGGCACGCGGACCATCTGGGGATTCCCCGAATTCTTGTCTGCAATGAAGTTGTCCATGCGTTCGAGTCGACGGTTGTTGATGAAGTCGAAGTTTGCATCGGACATACCTTTGAAGATATCGCGGAAGTGAACGAGTTCGAGGTAGTTCTGGCCAATCGAGGTCGAATCGTCAAACGTGCTGACGCCCGTCGTGTCCTTGTGCTTGAGGATATCGAAAATATAGGCACCCGCTTTACCATCCTGGGTGATACGACCCATGGATTCACGTGTGGCATTGCCCGTGCCGCCGTCCGAGAAGACTTCGACGAGACCTTTCTGAGGTTCAATGCCGTTGACTGTACGGGTAGCACCAGCGCTGTATCCATAGAGGATAGCGGCATGGTCATATTTTCCGAGACCGGAATGATCGTCGACGCGACCGGAGCTGTAGTCCATGATGGAGGAATACATATTGATGAGCAAACCGCCGCGAAGCATTTCATCGCTGTAATCGTACAGTTTGTACATCTTGCCAATGGTATCGATGTTTCCATTCCAGAAATTGGGATCCTTGTTGTGATCGTTTTTACCGCGAAGTTCCCAATATTTGTTGAAATAGTTCATCGAGTCGAACGAACCACTGTGGTTGTGACGCAGCCCGAAGCCATGGCCCATTTCGTGGAGTGCCGTGGCGCGGAAGATGTCAGCACGGATCTCATAGAAGATATTGTCGTAGTCATTACGATCCTTATATTTGTCCATGAGATAAGAGTACTGAATATCATAGCTGGATGCAGCCACATCATCCTTGAAGCAGAACCCCTTTGCGCCCAGTCCTTTCTTGATTTCGTTGCGCATCGAGCGATTGGTGAAGCTCATGCGGTTGAACGGACTGGCTGCTTCTTTCATTTCATCCGAAAGCTGGGAGATGGAATTGCGGCCCGTTGCAATCGCTGCATAGCGGAGTGCATCGGAGTCGAGATCCGTCCTCAGCAGCCCGGAATCGACGATCTGCTGCAATTTGGCATCGGCAGCGGCATAGTTAAACTTCTGCAGTTTGGCTACTTTCTGCGTACGCTCCAGGTTTCTGCGTTTTTGCTCTGCAGTCATCTTCTTGTTGTTGATCTTGGCTGCACGCACCTGGTCGGACATCTTGGAGAGCTCGATAAAGCGTTCACGGGATTCGCGTGCCATGGCAATGTTGGCATCGTTGTCACGAACGCCCTGCGGCGTCAGCTCACCCTTGGCAAATTTAATCTGCTGGATGATTTCCTGAGCCATCTCGTTCATCGGCGCCGTGTAGACATGCGCCTGAGCAGAGAACGTCTGTCCAGTCAGAGGATCGACAACGCTCGGGCAATAGCCGAGAAGGCCGACGTCCTGGCGCTGATTGACAAGCCACAGGAAGTTCTTGCGCATATCACCTTCGCGCGGCACATACCCTTCGTCACCGCAAATCTCGTGATTGTCATCGGCACGAACGGGAACATGGCATGCCACAAAGATATCCTGTTCACCAGCCAAAAGATCGTTCATGGCAGGGTTGTTGGGATCAATCGGTTCATCCTTACGTCTGTAGTTGTACGACATCAAAACCGCTTTGTCATTTGGATTTCTAATGAGATGGACTGCACGCTTAAATGTCACGTTCCACTCATCGATGACCTGTTCCGACATGGCCATGAGTCTATCTTCATTGACACCGTCCCAAATATAATAGGGAATTGTACGAACCTGGCGTTCATTAACCGGAATCAGATTGCCGTTGTCATCGTAGGCACGTTCCCAGATGTTGTGACGATTGGCGAGTTCGATGCGGCCGGCATCCATCATACCGAGTTTCGGATCATAGGTGTAACGTTCGGTACGGAAGAAACCGAAACGGTTCATATCCTGGTTCGGATAATCGAGCGGCTCGTAGTTCGTATTCATCACGCCACGGAACTTCGTGCCCGTTTTGCCGACAGATTTGCCACCGGGGAATCCGTATTCACTCTTGGAATTCAAATCCTTGGCAAAGCTCGTAACGACGCGGACTTCGACAGCACCGGCATCTATGTCATACAGCCACCCACCATAGTTCCATCTCCAGAACGGAAGCTCGACAATGTAGTTCGTCGGTGTATCGAAATACACGAGCGTCCCATTGTCATCGTATTCAAAATACGGCGCCTTGACGGGATCGTTCTCAGCAACTTCCTGATAGCTCAGACTGACATTGAGCGGGAACTCGTAGATGTACGACCACATGAAGTTGGCCTTCGGATTCTTGTTCCATTCGACGCGCATATAATCGCGCTCGTACCATGGGCGGTCAGTCGTGTTCTCATAAATGACGTTGGATTGTTCGCCCGTAGCTGCATCATACTGACGAATCACATCAAAATGTGACGCGATCGGATAAAGGGCAACCGCTGCACCTTTGTAATCAGCACCATACAGCTCTTCATAGTTGTTATCACCGAATGTATTCAGTGCCTGATCATCCGCACCGGGCATATGAGGATAGCTTCTGTAAGCAATCAGGTAATGTTCCTCTGCCACGAAGACAACTTTGTCCGTATCCATCATAAGACCTTCGAACCCTTCGAGGAGGGATTCACCCGGTACTTCGACGACTTTCTGGTGCATCCACCAGGAACCTTCTGTAATTTCGGATTTTCTCACGCGGTTGGGCTCTGTACGATCGATATCCCCAACATCCTGGGCACATCCCGCAGCCGCCGCTGCTGCCAATAACGCTGCAATGAGCGTTCCCCGTTTCATGTTTCCCCTCATTGTCTCCTCCTTGTGTTTCTTTATCCGACATCGCAACTCGTGCGATTCAGGGTGTGTATGGTTTAATGGTTTGCAAAACCTGTCAATTTTTAAAGAGAAACTACACTCAATCAGCGTAGTATGTCCCATTCACACCTACCTACAGAATTTCATTCGCCTTGTCTAGGGATATTTTCACTTTTTTCGAATTTTATTCCAACCGATTTTTTTTACTCTCAAAAAAATGACTTTTTCTAGGCTTTACAAGCCCTTGTCACAAAATGAAAAAAAATCGCCCCTGAATAAAATTTTCAAAAATCCGATTGTTGTGAATTTTAATCACAATTACCTCTCAATACATGGAAAGGCTTTCGAATCCCTCTACAATGACGATACATCCAAGGTCAATCTTTTTTTTAAAATGGGTCGCACTTACGTTACTTCTCAGCCGCCAGCCTTGTTTGTTTTAACAAACGGATTTGTTCGCATCCAACGATGCTCACTGTGTTAATTCGTAATTCGGAATTCGGAATTATTAAGGCATTCTCTTTGTGATATCTAAAGAATAGAGCAGTTTGGCTTTAGAGGTTCATTTGGGTTTTGGCATAT
>DGWW01000112.1 GCA_002395385.1 Myxococcales bacterium UBA4248 | reverse complement strand
AGGCTGGCGGCTGAGTAGTAACGACGATCACTTTGGCATGAGCAATTCACTTGCAATACCACACAAAGGATGGTATGCCAAATTGTCTTTTGTGTGCCCCTAAAACGCATAAGAGACTTTTCCCGCTATAATTAACAAACGGGGCTTTGTGGAAAATATTCGAAAAATTCTTTGTACAAGGAGTGACTTTTATGCGCAAGAGTTTGGTACTAGCTTTAGTGGCAGCGAGCATGCTTTGGGGGTGCGGGTATGACAATGGGAAGGATGAGGATACGGGTATATTACTTGCGTTACCCGCTAGTTGTACAACAGCTGCGGATTGTATGGAGAACGGTGTAATATTAGGTTTGTGTGAGGATGGGGTTTGTAGACGTTCGTGCGTTGAAACAAAAGATTGCGAGGATAAATCTGTTTGTGATAGCGGAGTGTGTCGTCCTGTTATTGATTGCCCAACAATGAGTTTTGGTCACTTAAGCGGAGATGCTTTACAGAAATCAGAAAAAAAATATAAAAATGCAAAATGTATTAAAGTTTTTTCACACACACCATCAATTAGTTATGCAAATGCACTAAATGCAGATGTTGATCTGACAAGAGCACAATTAAATAATCCTACAAAAACAGGCGATTTTACATCAGATAATTATACGTTTTCAATACCCAAAGAAGCACTTGATCATGGACTTAGTTTTGGAATGATTACTTATGCTACTTTAAGATTTATTAATTTGCTTGCAGCTTCGTCTAATGGACTTGCAGAATGCTTTAGGCCTGAAGTAATAAATGAAAACTATGAATATGCTGGTATTGGAAGTTATAAATATATATCATCATATCATTATGCATTCACGAATCAGAGCCTAGATAATAATGCGGTTGTTGCAATGTGTAATGAAAGTACGGATGGATTGATTTATGATATGATGGCATATGCAATTTATCAGTATCATGTTAATTATAAAGGAGATATGGAGGCAGATGCCGCTATAAAATTGATTGATGTTTCTAAGGATAAGATAAATGTAATTACACAAGAATTTAACGAAATAATTAAAGAACTGCATATGCAAAATAATGATAATGGCGAAAATGGTGGCTCATCAGATAATGGCGAAAATGGAGGCTCATCAGATAATGGCGAAAATGGGGGCTCATCAGATGAAAATGGAGGTTCATCTGATAGCGGTAGCGATGATAGTCAACCAAGTCCAGCACCTGGAGGAGCAAATTCTAAGTTAAGTTATGAAGGTTTTTTGGAATTTCTATACAACCAATATATGGAAATGATAAAAATGAAAAAAACTTGTATAGAGGAAAAAACAACCATTGATAACATGATGGTTATGGCTAGATTGACGGCTCAGGTCGCGGGAGATAAACAGAGTAGATTAGCAACCATGGCTGGTGCAGTAAATACTTATGTCTCGGATCCTGAAACCATTATACCATCTGATGATTATTCTGAGTCTAAAGAGTTGATAGGTGAATTGCGTAAACCATCATCTTTATGGAAGAATAGTATAATAGATACTCTCAAAGAAAACGAATCAGCTATTAAAGAATTAAAGATTAATTTAAATATTAATATGCTTGAAAGTCTAGAACCTGAAATACTTGTTGATACTTTAATTGAGAAGATTAAACCTATAATCGAATCCCAAACATTTGAAAAGATACCTCCTCAAAATCGGTTATTAATTGAGAATTTTTATAATGTATTATTAATGGCTAAATATTGGGTGTTAAGTAATCTTCCTCAAGATTTTAAAAATGAGAACTATTGTACAATAATTAATTCTGATGGAGCAAGTCCTGCAACTAATACTAATTGTTCTAAGTTTAGTGGGGCTGTTGATGATAACGTAATTTTTAAAGATAGCTTTTTATATGTTATGAGTAATGCAATTATGAATTCTCAAAAAAGATTGTGCATAGAAACAATGAGTGGTGTGCAAGACAGTACAGCATTTGCAAGATTTATAGCGTCTAATGACATGCAATTAGATGCATGCATTATGTCTCCGAATTTGCCATCTGCATTAATTGATATGTCAAAACATGTAACGGAAGAACATGCTAATAAAATTTTATACTCAGGCGATTTTGAGGCTATTCATGGTGCATTAGGTGATCCACGTTATTTTTGGTTTTCAAATGCAGACTTGCTTCCAATTGATATTAAATTGAATGAACAGTATTTTAATAAGACTGATGCTTTGATTCCTAAAGGTTTGATTCTCGAAACGATTTATGATGTGCCGCAGACAATGTTTAAAGGAGAATTGATTGGTGATACATATCTTCAGGTTTTGCCTGCAGAATCTGTTGATGGTACGTATTTTAAATATACGAATTATACAACAGGTGCTATAAACTATTGTGATTTACAGGATTCTTCTGCTCAGGCTACTGCGCTAAAAAGTTTGAATTCAACTGTTGTATCAACGCGCAATGGTTATTTACAAACGGATTCTCTAACGGGATCGCATCACTCTTTTTTATATGATATTGATTTGAAAAACGATGACTATTCAAGTGCCAATGCTTTCGATTTTACGGATGGTAAAAATAACTGTAACAAGGGGAGTAAATGTACATTTGAATTTAGTGTTCTTTCAAAAAGATTAGTAGACTCATTAGAAAGCGGCGGCTCTGATACAGGTGATCCGTATAAGTGTGGTGGCTTTGTTTACAATGTTTCAAGAATTAATGGTTATGTGGTTGTGCCTGATAATATTAAATATTCAGGACGTTCTGTAAAAACATCTAAAGATAACTAATTACATGTTGTTGTTTTGATGTTTTGTTTTCTTTTTATAACGTACACTATTCAAACATCATCCATAGGTATCACAATGAAAAAATACATCACTACTCTTACAGCTTTTTCCTTTTCGACCCTCTGTCTCTTTGGCGCATCTACTGCCTTTGCCGATTGCGATCAGATGAACTCCGATGAGTGGAACGAGCTCAGTACGCAAATGGCAACGTCTTATGATGCAGGCAATCTCGACGAAGCGCTCGGTTATGGCAAGCGCCTGACGCTGATCTGCAATCGATCACCGATCGTCAATTTTACAATGAGCGAAATCTATCGCAAGATGAACAACGAAACCGAGAGTTACAATTACGTCAAACGTGCGACCGAGTACATGCAGGATTTCCCGGTGCCACAGGCATTGACCGAACGCATCTGGATGCGTCGTGCCGAACTCGAACTGCCCTACAAAAAGCAGCTCGAAGACCTGCAAAACCAGCTCGCGACGGGTACCGGCGAAATCGGCAGCAAGCAACAACAGCTGCAAAACCACCTGTACACAACGGAGATGAAGCTCGAACGCGCCAAACAACGCCGCCTCGAAATGCTCAATTCGCAGCTCAATATTTTGAACACGACCAAGTGGATCGGTGCCGGCACGGCTATCGGTGGTTTAGTGATTGCCGGTGTCGGTGCTGGGTTGTTGGGATATGCTTATCCCGAAGCGCGCAATAAATACGATGATGCCAAGAATGCCGAGGGGACGCTAAAAGACTTCGACAAAAAAGACAAGCTGGTTCATGGCGGCATGATCTTTTTGGCGGGTGGTCTCGGCCTGGGTATCGCCGGTACGGCAGTTGCGCTGTATTCGTTCATCAAAGAGAATCATATTCGCGATACGAACAAGGACGTCTTTGAAGATACAGCCGAAGAAGTCATTGCACCGCCAACGGCGCGTGTTGAGTTTAACTTCGATGTGTCGCCGAATTCGGTGGCATTCGGGATGACGTTCTAATTAAAAAGGCGGCCTTTGGCCGCCTTTTTAATTCGGAATTCGGAATTCGGAATTATGGATTGAATGCGCAAGAAATTGCGTGATTCGTTGAGATGGAAAGGATTGAGTTTTTTTTTACAAACGGATTTGTTCGCATCTAACGATGCTCACTTTGAATTTAGATTGGTTATGTTGTACCGATGTTGATATGAATTTAACTCAAAGAATAAATCGTTCGAGCTTTGAGCTTTGAGCTTGTAGAAGTCATCAGAATCTTGTGGGTAAAAATATGATTTCCATGAAATGATTTCTCAACTATAAGCTATAAGCTATGAGCTACGAGCTCGTCGTATCCACGCTCGTTTGACAGAGCCTAAAGATTTGGAAAAAGGGTAATTATATGGCGAAGAATAAGAAAAAGAGTGACGCGAATATTGAATTATCTAAATCATTATTTGATGTGTCTCATCCAAAAGAATGGTTGGACAATGAGGATTGGGATGAAGATGAGGATGATTTGGATGACGATGCGTTTATGTTTGAAGAAGAGTACCGGGGCATGAATCAAAGAAGCCTGTTTGGTATAATATTTGTTCCCATCATGACGTATTATGGTGTGCTTCGGACGGCAGATATTGCAGATTTGCTGAATTATTATTTTCCATATTATGAAATTGACTTTAGTTCCCTTAAAGAAGAATTGCTATCTGTTATCGGTGACACTTACAATGAAGAGCTCGATGTATTCGTCCATCCTTCATTAACCTTATTCATGGATCAAATGGGGGCAATCGTAGAACGCATTTTGGAGATTCGCGAGATGATGCCGATTTACTATCCGCCAATGCAGGAATTATTTGTATTATCTATGGATTCCATCTGGCTTCCCGAATATGCTTTAAAAGCATTCGATCTGGTTCATCATAAGCAATTTTACGTTCGTGATGCCAATGCGGAAGATAAACAGGTTGTCACGACCCTGTGGTTTGAAATGCAAGTGGCTTCTGTCTTTGAAGCACCGATGGATGAAGTCATAAAAGGTCATTGTAAAGGCAGGGTGGGAAAGGCTTTTAAAGCGGCATTTGAAGACATCTATAAGCATACGCGATTGTGGGCACTTAGTGGTCGCATGCTTTCAGAATAATAAGGAAACCTAAATGAACCGTACATTCTCTTTTATTTTGCTTTCGCTCTGTTTGTTTGCTTCTCCGGCATGTTCAAAAAAGAAAGAGGCGCCAAAGCCCGATGAAACACCTCAACCAGAAGTGATCGCAGAAGCACCGCAGAATTCCGGGGATGCAGCCAATGCGGAAGCCAAACCCGAAGAACCGCAGCCTGCTCTGATCGAAGATAAAGGCGTGCAAGTGCCTGCATTAAAGGGAATGAATCCTACCCCCATTGCGCAGATTGCCAAGCTTTCGCCCGAAGAGGCCGAAAAAGCCGTTTTGAAGCCATTTAATGCAGTGGGGGAATTGTCTGCGGAGCTCAATGCTTTGAGAGAACGCGCAGAAATTGGGGATGATCGCGCCAAAGAGCAGTTCGCAAGCGAGATTTTTAAAACGCGTACACATACCGATCCCAATTATAAAGATGCCATTCGTTATATGACGACGATTCGGGATATACAGGATGCGGATATTCTTTCGCAGCGCGGATTATATGAGTTTGCGAATGCCATGGGGGATGCTCAAAAACAGGAAGCCGCCAAGGTTTATTTAAAAAAGGCCGCAGAAATGGGGCACGAGCGGACACTCGACATGCTCGTGAAGAATATGGCCTTTGATATGCGCGATTTTGCTTATAACAAGCTCAAAGGTATTTATGAGAGCCGCGCAAAATCGGGGGATGCCAAAGCAATGTACGATTTGGCGCGCCTGATGGAGTTTGGATCTTTTGAGGAATCCAAACAGATTCCTGCGCTGTTAAAACAGGCATCTGACAAGAATTACGCACCAGCCCAGCTGACTTTGGCGATAACTTTGATGAATGAGGCTGAGACCTGGGACGAAGGTTATGCATTGCTTCACAAAGCCGCCGAGAATGGTTCGGACAATGCCTGGCTGAATTTGGCGCACAACTATGCGGCAGCCTTATTTACGGATTCTGCCGAAGAAGCTTCGGGTATGCTTGGTACGCCTCTGAATGAGAAGAATTATCAGGCGATACGGGATGAAGTGGAAAAATCGGGCAAAAAAGAGATGATTATCGTCGATGCAGCCAAAAAGGCCGGCGGCTACGACGAGGCCTGTGGTCTTTTGCTCGGTTTGTCGGCGGGCGATGCCCAATCGCCAGTGACTTTAAGTGCTCGCGAAGCGGCTGTCGATTGCATCGATAAATTTGTCGATGCTTTTCCATCGCGCGATGCATGCGACCGTGCCTATGATCAGGTGACTTATCACAATGAGCCCGAGGCCGATGTGACCGCTATTTTTTCGGCAGAGCAGCGCGCCCGGTTTGGCCAGAGCATCCTAAAATGTTACCAAAAGGCGCTCGAGCGCGGCGATGATTTCCCTCAGGAAATGCCTTTTATCGGGTATCCCACATCCTTACAACTTGCCAAATTGTACGAAGGCAACCAACTCGTGGGGATCGAGGCGGATCCGAATCGCGAGCTGGCTTACCTCGTGTATGCGGCATCGCAGCCTCATCCCATTGGCGAAGTCATTCTTGCGCAGAATTATGAAGCGGGAAAATATGTCCCCAAGAGCGCAGAACGTGCGTGTTTTTGGTATGGCCGTGCAGCGGGGTCGCATCTTTGCACCCATGTGTGCAAAGATCCCGACATGAATGAAGTGGGTACTTGTGTTGCCTGTAAGGATGCGGCAGCAGCCTTTGAGAAATGCAAAAAATAAAAAAGCCGGCGCGTATGAAATAGCGCCGGCAGCGAGCCGTATGGGCCAGCGGCCCATAGGCGAACGGTATTAAGATTTTTTCAAATCCTCGGCCCACTGTTTAATATTTTCGTAGGGTGAGTCGAGGGCGATGAGACGGTATTTATCGGGCTGCCAGGCGACGCCGACTTTGAGGGCAGCCAGGGCGAGTGCTTCATCGTCGAGGTGTGTGGCATGCAGGATGAATGCATCGCGTCTGTCGGGATCGGCTTTTGACCAGAGCAGGTCGAGTTTTGCAATGAGCATCTGCGTGAGTGCGTTGTTGGAAGGCAGCCACAGTGCGGCTTTTTCGAGCAGTGCATTGAGTCCGTCGTTGGCGATGACGAACTGCATGGCGTCCGTCTGAATGGCTTCGGGCATATTGACGAGCGACAGTGCATAGACTTTTTTGCCGCCGAGGCATTCGAGGAGCAGATTGCGAATGGCGATTTTGTCCTTGGCGTTGTTGAGCAAAGTCGTGAGCGGATTGGCAATGTCCTTGAGATCGAGGGCATTCCAGCCGAGCATGCCGAGGCAGACGCCGAGGTAGAGTTCGGGTTTATCGGCGAGGTTTTCGGCGGCAATTTCGGAGATGAGCATGGTGTCGTCCCAAGTCGCGACAAAGTTGCCGTCGCGTCCGGAGACGGGATTTCCGCTGAGTGACCAGACGAAGTTTTCCCAGTCCTTTTCTTCGATGTCATCAAAATCGTCGAGGTAGAGCAGGTTTTGTGTGAGGTAGCTCGCGACGGGGAAACCCGACCGGCGGTGCAGGCTGGCGAGTGCGAATTTGGCAAGGTCGCACAAATCATCATCGGGATCGGTCATCACGAGGGAGGAACAATAGCAGACTTCACCCATAAAACCGCCGAGTGTCGCCATCAAATCGAGCGGCACGAGGTCGTATTTGGCGGCCATTGTCTCGAGTTGGTCGAGCTGCATCGGATTGAGATGCTGCTGTAGGCGTTTTTCGGCAATAATTTCGACGCGTTCGCGGCATTCTTCGGGGATTTCGGCGAGCACATCTGCAAAATGGACGCGTTTTTCGGGGTCATCGGGGATATAAAAGGGCTGGTTGCTGACGGGATTGAGCCAGTCGATGGGCTGCCATCCGGGGATATTATAATCGTAGCCATTGACGGCGACGCCTTCTGGCTCACCGTCTTCTTCGTCATCTGCATCGCTGGCGTCATTGGCTTGTGCTGCCTGGCGGTTTTGATAGTCATTCATCATTCCGGAGAGCAGGGGATTGTTTCCGACAATTTGCTGGAACATGGGGTTGTTCATGCTTTCGGCAATTTGCTTTTGCATTTCGGGTGTTTTGGAGAGCTGGTCGATCTGTGCCATCAGTTCCGGATGCTTAAAGACTTCGCCGATAAAAGCGAACGGATTGCTTTGGAATTTCTCAATTCCTCCGAGTTTGTTCATCATTTCGAGAATCGTCGATTCCATATCGTCTGACATACGTTTTCCCCTTGCTGGATGTTGAATGATCGAATGTGCATTTGGATGCGCGTGCTATGCTGGCGCATACGCACTGCGCGCGCGGCTATTTCATACGCCGCGCCTTCATTTTATATATACCATATCCCTGGAAATTTCGGAATGCGGAATTCGTGTGACAAGGTGTGTTATTCGTTATTCACTATGACGTATTCACTAAAAAATGATGAGTCATTATCAATGAGCAGTTGTGATAACACACTCAAGTTTTGTGAATGAACAATAGTCATTGGATACCGAAGGTAGTGAATAGTGAATAATGAATAGTGAATAATCCGATGAGCCAGGGGGCTGAACCGTAACCATCATTGCATCATCCTGGGACAGATGCTAAAAGTCCACGGGGCATGAATGATGTCCGATCGTTGTTTGATTCCTTCATATAATGATGACTATGAAAAAATATTTGCTTTCACTTGTGTTTGCGCTGATTCCTTTGGTGGCTCATGCCGAAGATGTGGTGCTTTACAGCTATGCCAAGACGATGCAGAAGCCCGCAGAGTGGGCTGTCATGCCGTTGATTGCCGATTTGCCAGACAGCAAAGATGTGACGCTGTTCGAGGCGCTTAAACGCAAGAAATTGCCTACTTACGGTTCGACGAACTTTTTGCCCGATAAAAAACAGGTTCTCATCGATGCCACCAAATGCGCTTACGGTTCGATCATTTCAGCCGAAGTATTGTCGACGTTTAAGGCGCATGGGCATGGCATTCCTTCGTTTGTATGCGACAATCGCGTGGTTGCGGCCGCCGATGAAGCGCTCATGCACTATGTGGCTGTTGTGCCCATGTGGCAGGCCTTGGGGGCTAAATCGGTCGATGAACCGGCGCTCATCCAAATGGGGGAGAGTTATCTGGTACCCAAAGCCTTTTATGAATTGCTCAAAAAACAGGATAAATCCCTGATAAAAGCTATCGAAGCGGATTTTGACAATCCCAATATTTTTGTCAAAACCGGTGCGATGAAAGGCTATATCGCGCATAAATTCCCGGGGGCAGAAAAACGCGTTGCCAAAGAACTGACTTCAAAGACGCCGGGGAATGTCAATGCCGCCATGACTGCGCTCGCCGATAGCCGCGACGGGGCGACGATTAGCCAGATGAAAGCAGTCCTCAATCAAAAGGATGCGATGCAGGAAGTCTATGCACTGGCCATGCTCGATGCAGCCGACAGGACGCTCTATGATGAAGCACTGCTCATATTGCTCAAGTCAGGCAATGATGCGAACTTTGAGCGAGCATTGACCGAAGTGGACAAAAGCAATCAGTCCGGTGTGATGAGCAAAAATCTGGCTGAGATTTTGGATGCTTCGACGCCTGCGCATGCCGAAAAGATTGCACAGCGCCTTGTCAAAGTCAAACAGGATGAATCGGGGCTTTTGCAATGGCTTGCTCTGTGCAGCAACAACGAGACGTCGCAGGCTGTCGCAGCCACTGTGATTCGCACATCGAATGATGCCGCGATCCGAAATGCCGCATGGGCCGTTCAGCTCGAGAATCCTTCGCCCGATAAAGCTTTTGAAGCATTGGATACACTCGTGAAGCAGGGTGAGCTTTCGCCTGATTATTGGATTCGTGGCCTGAGAAGTCCGCATTTGGCGGTGCAGTTGCTGGCGGCTGAACAAATTGAGCAGTCGAAAAGTGCACCGGCCAACTTGGCTGTCTTTGTTAAGAATGCATCGCAAATAGAGAATTATTATCCTGCGATCACAGCCTATTTGGCCAATCATGCCGATGCAGAATCGCTCAAATCCCAAAAGGACGCATTTGCCATGCGCGTTGCGGAGATGGCCGCTGCACTTGAAAAAGCTCCGGCTGGCAAGCCGAATGGAGCACAATTGCTGGCTCTGGCACAAAAAACTCCGGCAGATGCTGTGGTGCCGCTCACTTCGGAGGCATACAATTCGAAGGTTGGGATGCGTCGCGATGTCGCTTATGCGACGCGGTGGATCGACACTTCGGGGGATGCACTTCGCGTGATCATGCTCAAAGATGCGGACGAAACTGTTGCACAAACCCTTATTGCGCAAATCGCCAAACGCCCCGCCGAAGAAATCTCACTCGCTTTAGTCAAGGATATCACCGCGCGTGCCGAACGATCCGCAAACCTCAAGGTGGCTGCACTTTATGCACTGCCTTTTGTGATGAATGAAAAGACAATCCAGACGATTTCGACGTATGCGTCGAATGAAATGTTTGACAATGACATTAACGTCAAAATTGCAGCCATTCGTGCGCTGAGTCAAATCGCCCAAAAGACGAAAGATCCCGTTATTGCCGATAATGCCATTACTTCGCTGGCACTCACTGCCCAGGATAAATCCGAATCTATCGTTTATCATACTCTGATGGCACTGGCTAAAACTCACGCACCAGCAGCACGTGAAATCATCGAGCGTGCAAAATCGACGCATCCCGAAAGTGCCAGGCGTGCGCTGGAGTTCTTTTAAATCGTTTGAATCGGCTGGCTTTTTGTGTTCGCAAATGCGCCAGCCCCGTCGCCGTTACAGAGCCACAGTCATTAACTCTTCCGGGGCTCTGCCCCGGACCCCGCCAAAGGGCTGAGCCCTTTGGAATCCACAATTATTTTGGGTATTATCTTATATTTAACGATTTCCAATCCCTAACGAGTGATCACTCGATGGGGCCCCTTCCCCATCTCTCTAAAGCGTTGACCTTAAGCATTATTCAAATACACAAACAAATAACATATCTGTTATAAATGCCGTTCCCCTGGTCACCACTATCCCTTCGAGATATGCGCTGACCATTTTTGTCTGGTTCTTTGCGTGCAGATAGAGCTTTTATGCGTTTTGACTATTCGGTGGCAGCGTTTTCTTTTGTCTGTGGTTTGGCGGCCTTTTCGCGCTGTTTGGCTGCATCTTCTTCGATCTTCTTGATTTCCTGGAATTTGACGGAAATTTTAATCGAATAGGTACACAGTTGGTGGCGATACTCTGGCCTGTTGAGTTCTGGCGGAATTTCGGGCGCAGGAATCTGCAGTGCAGTGTTGATATCGGGAACTTCACAGTGCCACTGGTGCGGTGCAATCTCGGTCACATAATTGGGGACATCGTTTGCTTCGAGTCGCAGACTGAGCAGTTGCGTAATTTCGATGGGTTTTCCCTGGCCATAGACCGCAAATGTATAAGGCTCATTCGGCTGCACTTTGACCTGTGCCATATTCCCCGAGGATTTGACTACCATGAGTGGTTCACTCATGAAAAATACGCGCGTGTCGGGCATATCCGTTTCGATGGTGATGGCACCGTACAAACCGTAGGGATGTTCCGTAAGCGTCTTGAGCAGGGATTTGGTAGCATCCGGCAATTCGGGGGCAATGATAGGGGCACCTGTATCGAGTGTGGCAATATCAAACCCATTGGCAGCTTGGGCTAACAGCGGATTGCGCGAGAAAATGGATTTGAGTGAGGCGCGCTGTTGGTCTTCGGTTGGGACGAGTGATTTGACGGCTTCGGCATAGCGTTCGCGGAAAGCAATTTCCCGGACGACAGTCCACTCACACCCGGAAGTCTCGAGAATTGGCGGGAGTTGTTCACACCCTGTAATGCGCGGGGATACATCGGGCTCGAGGACGATCTTTTTGAATGCCTTTTCGAGTGGATTTTTACCGGGTTTGTTGGACGGGAACCAGTCGTAGTAAGCAACAGTGCGGGAAAGTGGCTTAAAACCTTCGGCTGCGAAGCTGAATATGAGGATGGTATCTTCTTTGATGGGCAGATTTTGAATCCATGTCGATTCACGTGCACGGAGTTCGGTATAGCTGCCGTCTTTGGATCTGGCATAAAGGGGTTTGTCATCCATGGCAATGGAAACCGCAGGCGGCATGGAATCGAGAAAAGCGATATCTGCATATTCGATGCGGTTACGGCGCGCTTCTTCTTCGGCGAGTTTGCGATCATGCTCGGCAATAAAGCGTGCTTCCTCTTCTTTTTCGAGAAGGTACTCAAATCCGAACCATGCGGCAATGCTTGCACCGACGACAGCCAAGGTAATGAACAAAACGGCAAACTGTCGGAAACCGGGTTTGCGTGCATCCTGTTCGTACATGCCACGTTTTTCGGCTGGTTTGTTCAAACCAAAAGCTTCGCGAATCGCCTCATGGTCTGCGGCTGTTTTTTCGAGGCTAAAGACCTCGTTATGAATGGTTTCTTGCGATTGTTCTGTGTTTTCCGACATGGGACGATCCTCAAATCCATGAAGACAAAAAACATGCGTGTTCTATCGTTTTATGTGACAATTGGCAAACAGAATAGCGATGGGGGTATGTAACTATGTAACAATTCAGCCATGGAGTACGCTACTGGTGCCCAAAATACTTGAAATCTCTTTAATTCATAATACTGAATGCATAATGTAGAATGATTATGCAAAACCAAAGGTAATATCCAAATCCTCTGAGTACGATATTTCATTATGCATTCATAATTATCTCAAGTTTCGCACCCTCAAATCATGCACAAAACCGCTTGAAACATAACTGTTCAACCCCTCATCTAAACGCCGTGGGCGTTTAATATCAATAGCCCCCTGCAACGCCGGGGGATGGTGAATGCCCCCAAAAGAGGAACGCCGTAGGCGTTCAATATTGAACCCCGCTGAGGTTCTATGGATTAAGGTAATGCTCTGATCCCCCGGTAGTCGCCTTCGGCTCCAACCGGGGGCTATGAATATAGAAGCCCTAGCGGGCTTCCTAATACAACTCTCAAAATTATCATTATTTTTCAGCACTTCTTGTATTACCGCTAAAAAACATTGAAAATGTGGGTGCGAAACTTGAGTAATTATGCATTAACGAATGGTATGAGCTTTCGAAAGACCAGGTATAGCGGCTGAATCGTTATGATTTTAGACATACGTGCGTTTGAACCAATTGGTCAAAGCTTCGTCGATGAGGGCGGCTACAGAACGATAGACTTCGGGGGCTTGTCCCATGGGGTCTTCGATAGTATCCGTCGGTTCATTGAGAAACAGTCCGAGCAAGCGTATACGTTTGGAAGCATCCGGGCTGATTTCGGCAATTCTCGCACTGTGCATGGGTTCCATAGCGAAAATGATATCCGCCGAATCGATGAGGAGTTTGGATAGTGCAGAGGAACGGTGGTCTTCGAGAGCGACGCCGTTTTCCCGGGCTGTGTCAATCATGTCTGGGGCCGCTTTGCGACCGACGATGCGCAGCGTTCCAGCGGATGCAATTTTGATATTCATGCCTTGCGAGAGTTGTTTCAATTTGGCGGCAGCATAGGCAGAACGGCATATATTGCCACTGCAGACAAAGAGTATATGACTGGGTTGTGATGGATCTGTCGCTTTGATATTATCTTCAACATGGGGTTTGGGTTGAAGAATCTCTCGCTTTGACGGATGATTGTTTATTATTTTGGGTACTTCATCCATCGGGGGCGATTGATTAAAACCAAATAATTTGTCTCGGATTTTGTCGATGAAGGACATATTGGGAATTTATAATTAATAATTCATAATTAATAATTCATAATGCTGAATGGGATGCAGAAAAAAAAAGATTTTTCAGGGGTAACTATTCAGTCCCAGAGTATGATCCTGTTTCCCAAAATGCTTGAAATCTCTTCTATTCATAATGCTGAATGATTTTGCAAAACCAAAGGAATCATCCAAACTCTCTCAGTATTGCATTCCATTATGCATTATGCATTCATCATTATGCATGAACGAATGCTTTGAACTTTCGAAAGACCAGGTATCGGGGCTGAATAGTAACATTTTAGGTATCTTCGTTTTGCATCCCATTTACCGATTACAAATTATTCGGGCATGTCTGCCAGTTTTGGCAATTTCTTGGAAGGTTCGGGGCGGTAATCGAGGACAGAGAGACCTTCGCGCGCAGTTTTTGTGCGTTTGCGGAGCATTTTATGCTGATCGGGAATGTTGGTGGTTTTGAGCCATAGCTGGAAGTTTTCGCCGCTCTGCATATTATAATGATAGTCTTCTTCTTCGGCGAGTCCGAGTGAGCGCATCTGACGTGTACGCAGGACGAGTGATTTGTCTTCAAAGGGCATGTTGACGATATTGCGTCGGTATTCCGGAGTGTATTCGAAATAACCTTCGGCGTTGGAAGGATAGAGAATCATCATTTTCATGTTGGAATCGCGCAGTGCTTTTGCAATATCGATCATGGCCTTATTGCCGGTGAGATCGCCGCAAATGGGGAAGACACGGTGATTTTCCCATAATCTTTTAATACGTTTGTATTGTGTTTCGTCGGTTAAAAATGTGGGAACGCTGGTGATTTCGGTTTCTTCTGATTTTGTATATTTTTTTACAACGCGGTTAAAGCGTCCGTTGACTTCCTTGACGCCATGTTTCCATGCTTTGAAGGCATCCGCAGCTTTATCGGGGAAGTATTTTTCGAGTGCAGCTTTGATGAGATCGGGGTTATCGCTTTTCCAGTAGGAGCGGAATTCTTCGATGTTGTTGGCCGATAGGAATGCCGCACCATAAGCGTAGTGGAGGTTGGTGATCATGCGGTCGAAGTCCATCGGGAGAATGAGAGAAGCGTTGCTCCACCCTGCGATGAGATAGACCTGATCGGTGCCGACACCCGAGAGGACGCCGCCGAGATCTTTAACATAAGGATACCAGACGTAGTGTGCATTTTCGTTGGAAACCCAATAATGGGCATCGCGGACGAGTGCATCGGGATCGGGGTCACGACGGATATTTTCAAAGCGCGTTTGAATCTCCTGGGGGAGCATTTTGGAAGGGTCATTGGCATCTGCACTGCTGGATTGAGATGTCTGAGCTGAAGAAGAGTAATCCTGAGCACTTGCGGTGACAGGGAGACAAAACATGAGTGCAGCAAGAATGTATGTAAATTTTTTCATGGGATGACCTCCTGGTTGATTCAAATCTGGCCTTGTGATGACCGAGAGACATGATAAATGAAAATGGGAAAAAATGGAAATTTGCAAGCTATGTGTGGATGATTTTGACGCGTGGTTTTGGCGTCTGTTCTATAGAACGCAATGCTAAGCAAAAAAAGTGCCGCGTATTTTTTGCAAAGCAAAAAAAAGCGGCACAGCGATGGGCGTATCGGCCGACGGCCGATAGCCTGAGCCTCTGCAGCGCATCGGCCGTGAGGCCGAAAGCGCAGTCAAACGATTACATCCCGATATAGACGAAGTCTTTGACTTTATCGAGTTCGTTGCGCAGGAGATTGCGTGCGTCGAACAGGAATGGTGTTTTGACGGCTTTTGCCATATCTTTCCAGTCGATGTTTTTGTATTCGGCCCAGTCTGTCGTGATGATGATGGCATCGGCATTTTGTGCGGCTTCGATGGGATCGGTGCAAAAGATGAAGCCTTCATTTTTATAGATGACGCGTGCGTTATCGAGGCCCTGCGGGTCGTGCACGGTGACGATGGCTTGTCTTCTGACGAGTTCTTTTGCGATATCGACGGACGGGCTGTTGCGGACATCGTCGGTTCTGGGTTTGAAGGAGAGGCCGAGAATTGCGATGCGTCTGCCGGGCAGGATGTGTAGTTTGTCGATGACTTTTTGAATGAGCCGCGTTTTTTGGCGTTCGTTGACATCGACCGCAGCTTGTACGATGGGCATTTGATAATCGTAATCTTTTGCCATGCTTAAAAGTGCGAGTGAGTCTTTTGGGAAGCAGCTGCCACCCCAGCCGAGGCCGGATTTGAGGAAATAGGGGGCGATGCGTTTGTCCATGCCCATACCGCGGCTGATGTCATCCATGTTCCCGCCGAGTTTTTCGACAAGTCCTGCGATTTCGTTGGCATAGCTGATTTTGAGTGCCAGAAAGACATTGGATGCGTATTTGATCATTTCAGCCGAGATGGCATCGGTGTGGATGCATTGTGTTTTGGGGCGCGGATCGGGCATTTCGACGAAAGCGGGCGGCTCGAAGGTTTGGTCAATGATGGGGGCGAACAGGGTTGTCAGCATCTGATAGGCTTTGTCATCCTCTGTTCCGAAGACGAAACGATCTGGGTAGAATGTGTCGGAAAGTGCCATGCCTTCGCGAAGGAACTCGGGGTTCGAGGAGAAGTGGAGCAGTGCATCTGAACCGCATCGCATGGTGACTTTATCGCGGATTTGGCGTTCGATCATGCTGTTGACGCCGACGGGTACGGTCGATTTGACGACAATCGTGACATCGTGGATAGGCATGAGGGAATTGGCGATATCTTCGGCGGCGCTCATGACGTATGAGAGATTGGCATGCCCATTGGGGAGGGAGGGGGTTCCGACGGCGATGAAGATGA
Source organism: Myxococcales bacterium UBA4248 (assembly GCA_002395385.1). Lineage (GTDB taxonomy): Bacteria > Myxococcota_A > Bradymonadia > UBA4248 > UBA4248 > UBA4248. Next base: position 1,665 of record DGWW01000112.1, on the reverse strand, counting down.
CATCCGCAGTATTGACGCAGTCTTCGAGGCAGGTCGTGAACGTGAGATTCATCTTTTGCGAGAGCAGCTCATCGAGGCCAGCTTCGGAAATGGGTGCCTTGTGTGATTTGAGCAAGTTAATTTTATGTTCGTCAATATCGACGCCACAGACGGAGTGCCCTATGTAAGCGAGTGCTGCTGCAGTGTTGATACCAACATAACCTGTTCCGATGCATACGACGTTCATGTAGGCTTCCTTTATAATATGGGTTATTGTGTTGTAGAAGCTTGCTTTGCCTAGATCTTTCCAAGTGATATCGTCAGAGGCAAATAGCAATCGGGAGCAGAAAAATCGGCCATGCCCGGGTGGCATTTGAGGCAGATTTTTGACATAAGGTTTGTTGTTGAAAGAATATTTTGCCAAATGGACCTGAGGTCGAATCTGAGTGTAACGGGTTTGAAATAGCGCAGAATTTTGGCATTTTCGATTTCACATGCGATTTTGAAGTGAACATCGAGCAAAGTGTGATTTTTTCTGACCCAGAGTGAGGGGGCATCGACGAAGAGCGTGTGTTTTGGCAGTGTTTCGAATAATGCCTGTTTTGACTGAAAGGCAGAATCCGAAGGTAAAAGTGAATGGATTGGGCAATTGGCAGCATCGGTGCCGGTCTGGCATTGTGCCATATCCATGATGAGTTTACCGGAGGAGGCCATGTCGATGGAGAGATGTGCTGCTTCGTGTCCGAGGACGGCCATACCCCATCCGGAGATGACGAGATTGGGCATGGGGTTGACATATTCGAGTTTGGCGCATACGGAATTGTAGAATCCGTCGGCGATTTCGAGCATGGCTGCCTGCATCTGGTCAGGATTTGTCAGTGGATTGTCTGGACTGAGAGGGTTAAAGCGGCACAGAGGGAGATTGAGTGTATAGATATCGTCGATATGCTGAAGTTTTAACTGGGATTTGAGGCATGTTTCGACGAAAGAGTGCAGCAGAATGTCCTGTTGGTAAAACAGTGCTTCATCGATGGCTTTTGTCGTTTGATCTACCTGAATGGATAGATTGTTTGAGATTTCATTTAAATATGGTGGGTTGAGAGTGGGAATGTCTGGAGATTGCGTCTGTATGCAGTCTGCATGAAAGCAGTCGTCCGAACAACTCTGTGGGTCGCATATTCTGTCGTTATATCGTATGGAGGGGAGTTGATTAAATGTGCGTACAACCGATTGGACATTGGATGTGCCGTTCTGTCCCCATGCATTAGCGATTTTGGCTGCCTGGCAAAGATTCTTGTTGATTTGCATTAGAGCAGCACGACTTGGGCTGGCGAATTGGTTTGTAAAAAAAGCGGAAGCAGAGCCTTTTTGGAACTGGACGGCTAATTTGATTTCATCTACGGACGTAATATTTCCGGAAAGATTTTTTTCGAGGATATGTCTATAGATGAGAGCAACGTCATCGGCTCCGCATTTTTGAGCATGATTGACGAGCTCTTTATAAAGAGCGATATCCATAGGCGTGTCCTCATACTCATTATAAAGTGCGCGAGGCGGGAGTCGAACCCGCGGCCTTTGGCTTCGGAGGCCAACGCTCTATCCAACTGAGCTACCCGCGCGGGGATAGTACTAAAAAAGGCCCATAAATTGGACCTTTTCAGCAGAAGCGAGAGACGGGGCTCGAAC
>DGWW01000113.1 GCA_002395385.1 Myxococcales bacterium UBA4248 | reverse complement strand
ACAAATACTGTAGAGAGAGGGGGGGAGGAGCCTAGGGCTGTCGAGTTCTAAAAATGCTTGACTTTATGGAAATCGCAAAAAACTGATGATTGCTTGTTCTGAGCCCTGAAAGGACGAGCAGATTACAGCCCGGGGTGAATCAAAAGGCGCGTAGCGCCACTCCTTCAAATCCTGCCCTCGCCATTTATGGAGAGGGCGGGATGTCAGGCAACGCCTGACAGGGTGGGTGAGGTCTGCGTAACCCCGGGAAAAGCGATTTCATCAATAAAATCACCCTGAAGGGGTGAAACAAAAAAAAGAAAAAAATAGAACTCGACAGCCCTGGAGGGGAGGGGCTCCATCGAGAGATAGGTTGGCTGGGGTTACGAAAAGTGATGAAAAAACAATAGATGTTCCGGCTATTGCCGGAATTCATATCTTTTATCAGAGAATACTTACTCCTGCCTTCTGCCTACTGCCTGTTGCCTGGGTTGACTCAGCTTCAGTCCTTTAGATTAGAGCATGCTGGCTGAATCGTTACCCAAAAAGTCTGCTTCGAAAGATAAAAAATACCGCGCCCATGATACAGAGCATCGCAAAGAAATAATCTATCGTGATCTTCTCTTTCAGAATAAAGATCGAAACTGGAATAAATACTGTCAGTGCAATCGCCTCCTGCATGATCTTGAGCTGAGGAATGGTCATGACTGTATTGCCTATGCGGTTGGCGGGGACTTGCAAAAGGTATTCAAACAAAGCAATGCCCCAGCTTACCAAGGCAGCGATGATCCAGGGTTTCGATGATAAATTTTTGAGGTGACCGTACCAGGCAATGGTCATAAAAATATTGCTTAAAAAGAGCATGCCTGCCGTAATGAGAATAGTTTTCATAAAGTTACTACTCAGCCTATCTCTTGACTTTTATTATTGATGATGCCTTACAAAACGTGAAACATAAGAAAACGTAACGATTTCATTCGGAATGGGGGAGGGGCCCCATTCGCACAGGAAGAGATAACGTTAAGCATCCATAATAAAAAAATGTGGATTCCAAAGTGCTCAGCCCTTTGGCGGGGTCCGGGGCAGAGCCCCGGCTGAGTAGTAACTTCATAAAGCAAACTCTCTTGGACCAAGGTTGATTTTCTGAAGCTGGATATCCTGACGAATGTCGCCGACTCTTTTGGCTGCAGGCACGATGGTCATAATGAGTGCGGTTCTCTCATGATGATGACCTGCATTGCCGCATGCACCAGGACTTAACCATAATACTGGACCATGATTGCCTTTGATTTGGGTACACCAATAGCCATGATAATGACCTGAAATCAAAATATCGGTCGGTTCCGCCAATAGATGCGAACGCATATCATAGGCCGGATGAATGGGATCGCCTGCATTATGAATGAGAGTGATGCGTATTCCATCTAAAGATCTGCGTTCCAGACGTGGGTAATCATAAAACTCCTCGCCATCGATGTTGCCTCGGACTGCTATGACGGGGGCAATCGAGGATAACTGCTCAATCACGCTCATGCGTCCGATATCACCTGCATGAACAATCGCGTCCACATCTGCAAAAAGCTCAGAAAATGACGGATGGACATAGCCATGTGTGTCCGATAAAATCCCAATTTTCATAAGTTTTATGCTCCCAAACCGCCTCGAAATGTCATAAAAGAATTTGTGTCCTGCTTTTTGGGCAGAACGCAAATTCGACGTCCATCTAGGCGCGAATTCTTGGAAAGTCCAGAATATTTTAATGCGTAATGTGTAATTGGGGAGTGGCGAAACTAAGGGCGGAAATCTGAAGCTAAAGGAGAATGGCTTGCGAATGCATCATGCGGAATTCAGGGATGGCAAAAACAGTGTAAGTCTCTGTAACTAAAAAACAAAATGCTTTAGATATGACCTTTGGAATGCTTATAATAATTACGAATTACGAATTACGAATTATGAATTCAAAAGATGTATAGCGTCCTCTATATCGGTGCCATCATTGGGGGCATTGTTTTTACTGTCCTGTTGTTCCTTTTTTACAGGATGAGCGGGCGTCTGTATGGTCGGACGCTTTCCCAGTGGATCGACAGAACCAGAAAGAAAAATGACGAAATATCAGCTGAAAAGCTTTTCAACATCCGTAAAAAATTTGAAGCCCTTGCGCATGATGTCCTTAAACACAGGCTGCTCGGGCTGGCATCACTGATCGAGGAAATCCGCGATGAACTTAAAAAGACGCCGCAACTCCCGCCCGAAAAAATCGATCTCTATCGCATAGAATTCTTTCGGCTCGTGGGGCTAAAAAACGGACTTGAAGAACGACTGTGGACGCGGTGGCAGAGAGGGATTATTGAAATATACAGCTATGCCAATAAAAATATTCTGGCACCGCCCCTCGATCCCATGTTTCAGGATACTGCACGTCTGCTCATTGCCATGAGAGCCATTCTCATCGGTTTTGTCGATGACGAACGGTTTGATAATCAGTTCATTGAGCGTATCACCAATCTGCCATTCGAAAAATGCGTCAGTCTTTATCCGACCTGCATCGAGCTGAGCCATGCGTGCCAAATGGTGATCAATCCCGACACGATTGTGCGCAGAGCTATCGATATGCTCACGACGCAGGCGCATCGCGGGGACTCGGGCGAGAAAATTCAATTTTACGCAACGGTAAACAGACAGCTGCTTTGCCCGGCTCCCACCAATACGCTCGTGATGTGTATGACGCGTTTGCTCGATAATGCTCTGAACATTGGTGACACTACTGCGCTGGATATCGAGATCTCTACCGATGAGTTCACGGGCGAATCTTTTTTGATTATTAAAATTTACGATGCTTCTGAACACATTCCGTCTGCCGGGGAATATGGTTCCGGACTACGGGGGATTCAGCAGGGGGTCTCCTCTTTTGACGGTGGATTTCAGTATCGGCTTGAAACCCGCGATGCATTTAAAAAAGCGGCCGTCATTTCGTTTCCTGTCTCCGAATATGCCGATTTTACTGTGACGCATCAAAAGTTTTACGTCGGTGTTCTCACGACGCTCTCTCTCGGGGTGATCATTTTTGGCCTGGTCTTTTCGGCGCTGTATGTGCTGGGGGGACCGCCCGTGGGCTTTGCTGGCAAAGGCGATAATATTACCGAGTTTACCGTTGCTGCCGGTGAAGAACTTGTCATTCCTTTGTGCGAAGGAGGACGAAATGTCAGAGTTGAGACACAGAGCGTCAATGAGGTTTGTTTTGCCGATAACTGTTCGTTTGCCAATGTATTAAATGCGCTTGAACCGTGCACAAGGAGCGTGGATGATCCGGATTGTCCCGGTGAGATTCGGTGGACGCCACAGTTTACGGACGGATTGAGACAAGGCAAGAATTATGAACTGACGATTCACTGCATCGCAGAAGGTATGCCGCCGAGTGAAGATTTGCAGCGCATTCGTGTCATCGTTACCAGGCCCAATAGTGCCCCGAAAGTGATTGTGACTCAGCTCTACAATGAAACACGGGGAGGGATATTGTATGTCGAAAAGAATAAAACCCTCAAAGTGGGGGCTACCGATAAATTGATTTTGCGCGCCATGGCTGCGGATGATGACGCAGATCTGATTACCTATCGCCTCAGGCAGCCCGATGGGCAAACGGTCGTCTCGAATGACGGCGTATTTCATTTGAAGGCAGATTGGAGCCCATTTGCAACATCGACCTTTGAACTTGAAATCTCTGATAATATTGCGCCTCCTGTGACAATTCCCATTATTTTGGAAGCTGATAAACTTCATCCTATTGAATTGAGATCGATTAGTTTATGGTCTAAAGATAAGAGCAATCGCGTCTCGTGCGATGGCTCTGATAATTCCAGAATATGTTATATCACTGAGAATATTTCTAATATTTTGGAAGCGGACATGTGGTTCGATCCGCTTTTGCCGCGTATCCGACCGGTGATTGAACTGCAAATTCCGGATAATCAGGAAGGACTGAGTATTCATGAATCTGAAACCAATGCTAAGAATTATACTCAAATCGGCGATCAGTGGGAACTTTATTTGACCAATAATAATCATATCGTTGGATTTATTGAATTGATTAATATTGAAAAAACGGATGTACCCGGATTATTAAAATATACATTCAATTATTTTGCACCGCATTCAAATAATGAACTCGTGAGTTTGTTTATGAATTTTTCTGTCAGGGAGCCGACAGGGCGTTTGCCTGAATTGAATGCATCGCTCTTTTTTGCCAAAAAATTTACAAACAACGATGCGTTTTCCTTGAGCACAAGACATATTTCATTGCGTGAATATTATCAGGATGAACAGCAAAAAGAAGCATTGGCGAGTGTTTGGGTTTATCCAACACAGGGAAATACATCTATGACTGTACCGACCATCGGGGCGATTACATGTCAGAATCCTGCATTTGAGAGTGCTTTCGAAAAACCTGTCGTTCGCGATCATCACAATGCATGGAAAATTGATTTCAAGCTCAAACGTGGATGTATTCCGGGCCTGTCGATGGATTTAAATGAAAAAACAAGATTATGTGCCGTCGATATTCAATATGATTCAGAACATCCGCAATCCAATGCACTTTGGATGATACTCGAACCGCGTTCCTGTGAACCGAGTATCGATGAACTTACACTCGTTTCCTCGAAAGAAGAACTCGCCAAAAATGCATATAAATGGCAGTTCCATATTACGGATACGGATGGTGATGTCGATATTAATCAAATTGATATGTTGGGAATATCTCATTATGAAATGATATTCGAAAAGAAGAAAGATACGATCGGAAGTGATTATTGGGGATTTGTGTCATTCTCATTGGAATGTAATATGCCGGATATTAATCATATTCGACAAAAAACTGCGATTCGCGTGCGCGATAAGGATGACCATGAAATTATAAAAAAATTAAATATACCTCTATCCTGTGATTCTCTCGTATCTACGCCCGATGGCCAGACTTCTTTTGAGGTGGATGAACATACGCATCTTGAAATTCCGCTGATTCATGACAAAGATGTTAAACTCACATTGAGCAGTAGATTTGGTGCGATTATCGATGACAAATTTGTATGGGATGCCTCGTGCATCTATGGCAAAGGGCCTCATTCTGTCGAAATACGGACGGAGTCTGCGTCGCGTTATGGCAAGCCATTCCAGTTTGATCTTTGGGTAAACCATTGTCAGCCTCATTTTTCGCTGATGCTGGATACTCAGCCTTATGATACGCAGACGCCTGTATTTTTGCCGGTAGGAAGCAAACGCAGACTGACGATCAAGAGCGATACCGCAAAAGGGGATTTTACAATTATGCCTGGTTCAGAGGCTGCCATGCCGACGATTCAGCTGTCTGAAATTGATTCCGAAACCGGATGGGCATACGATTTGGAATGCGATACACCGGGAGTGGTCGAAACGCTGAGATTTGATATAGAGGCTCGGGAAGACCAGTCATCGGCAGTGATCGATCCGATTGGCGTTCGGGTTTATTGTGTGGAACCCTAGGGATGTCGACTTTTCCGGGGACTGGTCGTTTCCAAAATAGAAAGGCGGCGTATCGCAGATAGCCGCCTGCGCAAGGCGTACCGTAGGTAGCCTGCGCCAATGATGAATGATGAATAATAAAAAAATGATATGCCCCGCAGGGCATCACATTCGCCCCAATAACCGGGTGCGCCACAGGCACCCCCGGATGGGGATGCCATGGGGATAATTAGTTGATTTCGCAGGCTTCGAGTTTGACTTCATCGGTATTGTTGTCTTCGATGCATTCGACCGTGGTTTTGCCGCCATTGCCGTCATCATTGGCAACCATGCGAATGGTTTTGCCGACGATATCGGTATCTTCGAGTGTGCACGAGACTTCGAGACAACCGCCGACGGGGACGTTCGATGCGGTGTAGGCCGTGCAGTACTTTTTGCCTTGATTGTTGTCGGCGTCAAGTTCGTAGAAAGATGCGGGCATTTTAGATGCGACCATCTTGGTGCCTCGGTTGCAGATCATGCCTTTAAGGGTAATGCCGCTCGATTCGCTCGATTTGACGCAGAGCTTTTCTTTGTCGAGTTTTCCCGTGATGTCGGGGGCTTTCCCGGCACCGGTTGTTCCCTGGGTGTTCTGCCGGAAGTTATTAAGTTTTTTCTCCCCTGCACTGGCAATGGCAAACACCCCATCCTTCTGCATCGTGGTCAGGAAGTTTGGAAGCCACTTGTCTGTTGAGGGGATTGTCTGGTCGTTATTGATGTTGGTAATTGCGTAGGCATGCTGGTTCCAGATGTTACGCGAGCTTACCCATCGGTCGAGTTTGTCTTTTAAGACACGAACGCCGGTTACTCTGGGATTCAATTCTCGTTTTGCACGGCATACTTTGGCATTAGCCCCTAAGTATCCCTTATCGACTGCCATGGCTGGGCGGCACCAATACTCGTCCAGTTCAACGCCATTGACCATGCGTCCTGTTTTGCATTGGTCGTGCGATGTACACAGGCATAATCCGGTGGGATCTGTCGGGTTGCGTTTTTTGCATGTGCCCGATTTGCATTCGCTATCCTTGGCACAGCGCAGGCCATTGTGAATGATGTCCGTATAAGTCGTTCCTTCAAAATCGTCTGTTTGGCAGGCGATATCGTTATTGGATCCGACGACAATTTCGGCGCTTTGATCATTATCGACGTCGGCAATGACCGGGTATTCATGCCATGTACCGCTTGCACGATAAGCAGAGAACAGGACATCGCCAGTTTTGCCGTCATAAACGCGCGTGTAGCATTCATCCGCATAGACGACTTCCATTGCGCCATCGCCGTCAAAATCGAATAACGAGGATCCTGTAGATGCACTCGACCAATCCTGGGAGGCCTTGAACCACAGCAAGTTGTCGCCCTGGCAATTGGCGTCGGATGCCTTGCAGCGAGGATCGAAAACGTAGTAGCCTTTGCCGTAGGCTGCCGCAATCTCTGGCAAATTGTCGCCGTCAAAGTCACCCACGGTGCAGGGACCGCCTCCTTTGTCATCCGCTGGTACAGTATAGCGCATGACGGATTTGCCATCGATGGTGCTGATATCGGCAAGTTTATTGCCACAACTCACAATTTCGGCGATGCCATCGAGCGTGTTAAAGTCGAAACCACTGGCAGTCGGTGTTCCGAAATCCCCTATCGCGTGATGAATGGGTAATCCGGAGGCAAATGTCGCCATGGATTTCCAAGTATTGGACGCATTATCCCAGGTATAGATCGATTTTGTACCAATGATTTCGATGTTTCCATCATGGTTCAGATCTGCAAGAGCGGGGGTATAGGATAATTCACTGAGAGATTGTCCTTTATTGATGCGTTTGCAGTCCGCATCGAAAACATCGCCGCCAAAGCCAATAATTTCGGGTTTCCCATCATTGTTGATGTCATGGATCGCCGAACCGCCCCAGTTGAGGGTATTTGTACAATTGTAACGTTTGTTGTCTTCGTCCCATGTACAGGTGGACGGCGTATGCTCCGTTGAATTGCATTTTGTTTTGTAGTGTTTAGCTGCATCGTCCCAATCGAAGATAACAATACCACCTCCTACCGTTGCTCCCTCTTGCTGCATACCGCCGCGGCTTGCGACAATTTCGACTTTGCCGTCACCGTTCAGATCTGCCATGGCCAGATTCGAACCGGCGATGATATGATTTTTCGGATCATAAATGGATTCGTGAAGCTGGCATGTTTCTGCATTGATGATGCGAATGACACCGTAAAATTTGAGGTCCGCACCCTGACCTGAAGGGGTGCCGCCGTCACCGTTGTTGTAGGTCGAGAATATGATTTCCTGCGCAGTACCTGAATCATGCGGGGTATTCATGACGAGAGGGGTCATCAGAACATTGGCATGGTTCGGATAGTCACCGCCCTGATAATTGGCTGTTTTGCCAGGTGTTGTTTCGTCTTTCCATTCGCACTGAATGTCTGCTTCGAACAGGCCGGGGACAGTCTCATAGAGGCATGCCTCATTGATATTCGTGCGCGGCCCCTCGCCATAAGGCAGGCAGATATTTTTGACTTTGCATGCCTCTTCGGTGCAGCAGTACGTGTCTGATTTGCACTGCTTGTCTTCGGTGCATTCATGGGATACGATGCATTTGCCCTCGTAACATAGCGTCGATTTATCGGCACATACATGGAGCTCATCGCAGTCTGCCTCAACGAGTTCGCGGCATTTGCCGTCTATGCACATCAGATTCTGAATCACGTCGCATGACTGGTTGTTTTCCGCGCTACAATCCGCACCAAGCGCGCCGTTGGTCATGCATCGATTTGCCTCCTCATTGCAAGACATGCCCGCCGCGCAGCGATCATCCAATGGATCGCAATCGTCACCCTGTTCGAGCGCTTTGTAACAGGTCTGCAAAAACTCATGACAGACGAGGCCTTCCTGACAGATGTGTCCCATTTCGGGCGAACAATCTTCGTTCTCGGCGACGTAGATGGAACAGACATTCCCAATGCATTCGCCTTCGAGGCATATCGCATTTTCACACGATTCCCCGACTTGAGCCGTCATTTTACAGATGCCGCCGTCACATTTTAGATTTTCTTGACAGGAAGCATCATCCTCGCATGACTTGCCTTCGCCCGAAACTTCATTGACGCAGGTGCCTTCGTTGCAAACCAGATCTCCGAGGCAAATGTGGGTTTTATTACACGATTGGGCTGCCCCAACATACTTGACGCAGATTTCATCCTCGCAAACCAGGTCATCTGCACACTCCAGTGTGGAACATGATTCACCAACCCCCGCTTTATTATCCGTGACAGGAGGATCATCTATGATTACGGGTGGATTGGGGCCAACGGGGTGGCTCGGTACTCCGACGGAATCATCGGTACAGGCACTCAGAGCACATACACACGCCAAGATTGCTGCTATGTTGAATTTTCTCATTTTTTTACCTTTAGAGAAGAGGATGTGAAAGTGTTTAAAGGTTCCCCTGCCACATCAGAGTGTAGATGCAGAGTGAAAACATTTCAATCCCCCATGAAGCTGAATCGTAACGAATGCTTTGCTCCCATTGTCCAAAAACTTAACTATGGGAATGCACGGGGCGTTGCGGGGTGTCCCCGCATGGGGGGTAGCGGCGTAGGCCTTGGCCTAGCCGCGAAGGGGGGCTTGCCCCCCACACAAAAAAATGTCTACGCTTAACGAGTGGGAGATACTTTGATTCACAATGGCTATATCAAATCAAAACGGTATCTCCACATACTTTAACGAGCCAGAAACCACGCGCTCGACCCGTTTAATTCACAATAATAGTACAATTCTCAGTACAACTCCCGCTGCCGTTGCCGGCGCCATCGTCGCATTGCTCGAACTCGGATTGAATTTCGCCGTCGCCGCATCGAATGTCGAGCGTGCAATCTGCTTTGCAGCCAGCATAACCGCCGACATTTTTGGCCGTGCCGTTATCGCATTGCTCGCCATTGAGGGCATCGAGAACGCCATCGCCACAGCGCGGTGGAATATAGGTGCAGTCAAAACCGCATGCGCCATACGCCCCGGTGTTCTTGTCTTCACCATCGTCACAGACCTCGCCAATGGCAGACGAAATGATGCCATCGCCGCAGCGCGGCAGGTTGCATTTGGAAGTACACATGTCTTCGTCGGAGGTATTGCCATCGTCGCATTCTTCGCCTTCGGCCACGATGCCATCGCCGCAACCGGAGATCCTGCAGTTGTCGAGGCATTTTTGCCCTTCACTGATGCCCTTGTCACCGTCGCATTCCTCATGTGCATCGAGAACGCCATTGCCGCAATTGGGAAGTTTACATTCGACGCACCAATCTTCCTTGGAATCGCAATGCTCGCCTTTTTCGATCTTGCCATTGCCGCAGTAAGGCTGGAGTTTACAGTCGGCTGAACACCCTTTCTCATGCTGCAGAGCTACATCCGTCGTGATGCCGGTATAGTCGCATTCTTCGTCACCGCGGACGATGCCATCGCCGCAGACGGTATTGCATTCCGACGTCCCCATGTTGATAAAACCGGCGAGCGTCAGCGTAAAGGTCGAACCACCATTGCAGCGCTCGGCGTGGAACATTTTCATCGGATAAATGCCGCCGGGGTACATGTCGTATTTCTTGGCCTCTTCTTCGGTCAGGGTGATGGATTTGCGCCAGTTTCCATGAATACCGGCGAGTTCCATGGCGAGTTTTCCGTTAAAGAAAACCCAGACATCGTCATCGCCCGAGAACGTGAAGACTTCGCCGCCCTGGTATTTGAAATACGATTGGAATTCAGTTGTGAACAGACCTTCCTTGACTTCCGAACGCCCGTAAAGTGTTGCTGCATCGGGGGCCTGATAACCAATACCCTTGAGCGGCCAGAACGTTCCCGATGAGTATTGGTAGGCTCCGTCCGGCTGCTTGGAGAGCGCAAGCGTCGTCGGGATGGTCACGCTCATGTCCGAATCTTTGTACCAATAATCGAATATTTCGGGGCATGTAAAGAGCTGAGCACAGGTTTCGTAGTCATCATAATTGGGCGTGGCATCCGGCGATTTTGTAATTTCGTTTGCGGGGCGAAGTCTTGGACGCCCGTTGGCATCGAGTGTCGGATAGACGACATTTGAGCAGTAATTCCACGAATAACAGCTGTTCCCCTGAAAATCGGGAATCGGCGTGCCCGCTTTTGGAAAATGGCGCTTTCGGTAGGGCGTGGTGCCTTCCTTGCAGGTTGCAGGCAGCGCATCAAACGTGGACTGAGAGAAATAGCCATGCACGTCGGGATAAAGGGTTGCCGGATAGCCATGATCCTGATCGTTGGTATAACCAGGATGATAGGCCCTGAAATCTCTGTATACGATGGGCAGATTGAGCACTTCCGGCGGCGCGCCATCGAATTTGGTACAGGTATAGCCCGATTCAATCTTACAACTGCTCGAGCAGCCATCCCCGTTGACCAGGTTGCCATCGTCACACTCTTCGCCGGATTCCCACATGGTGAGCCCATCGCCGCAGATGGGTTTGCACACACCGCCGTCACAGTCGAAAATGGGTTCTTTCGTACAAATCGGGCTGCAGCCATCGCCGGCGGTCGGATTGCCATCGTCGCATTCCTCGCCACTATCCAGAATGCCGTCACCGCATTTACCTTTGATACAGTTTTTCCCGTTCGAATCGCAGTGACACGAAGGCTGGATGTCGCAATCGACGCAGCATTCACCGCCCCCTTCGCACGTTTCGTAGCCTTCGACCTTGTCGTCGCCGCAAGTCGTTTTCTCGCAGGCTGCACCGCCCGTCGGGCATTTCCACCCTTTCTGGACCTGGCAATCCTTGCAGCCTTCGGTGAGCGGCGTGCTTCCTTCGTCACACGTCTCATCGCCGGTAATCTTGCTATCACCGCAGACATCTTTTTCGCATGGCTTGCCGCCTGCATCGCAGTGCCAGCCGGATTCGCGTTTGCAATACTTCGAACATCCGTCGCCATCCGTCGTATTGCCATCGTCGCATTGTTCACTGCCAGCCACGACGCCGTCACCACATGCCTTGGCGACGCAGGACGTGCCTTCGCAGATATACCCACTCTCGAGGGCACATGCGGATGAGCAGCCATCGCCGTCGTTTGTATTGTTATCGTCACAGTTTTCGCCGGTGTCGGCGTCGAGCGTGCCATTGCCGCAGGTATTCTCGCATTTGGACGTGCCTTTTTCGTCGAGCTCACACCGCCACAAATGCTCGATGGAACAAAACTGCGAACATCCATCGCCCGGGGCATGATTGCCGTCATCGCATGCTTCGGTGCCATCAATTTGGCCATTGCCGCATAAAATCGAGGTGCAAACGCTTTTACCGTCGGTGGTCACACAAACGTAATTGGGCTCAATTTCACATGCAGAGGAACAACCATCGCCGTCCTCAAGATTGCCGTCATCGCATTTTTCATGCTCCGTCTGAATGGTGCCATCGCCGCAGAAATTCACGCGTTTGCACTCGGCTGAGCAGCCCGGGTACTGTGCCGAAGTGTCCGTGCCATCATCGCATTCTTCGCCATTTTCGCGGTCAATATCGTCCCAAAAACCATCGCCGCAGTAGTGCGCACGCTTGCAGCTCGCTGTGCACTTCCCATCACCATAAGGCTCAGAATATTCTCCATCATCGCACTCTTCATCGCCTTCGACCAATTGATTGCCGCAGTCTTCGTGTATGCAATCCATGCCCGGAACGTCGCAGTGGTAGCCTTCTTCGACCGTACTGCAGTCGGCAGAACACCCGTCGCCATCGTCCGTATTGCCATCGTCGCAGGCTTCTTCCTGCTCGATCTCGCCATTGCCGCAAGTGGCTTGCTGGCAGTCATCGCCCGAACACCCTTCTTTGCGGCATTCGGCCGAACATCCATCGCCATCGTCCGTATTACCGTCGTCGCATTCTTCGCCCGTCTCAACTTTGCTATTGCCGCATACGGGGTTGGTTTCGGGTTCGGGGCCAGGATTCTCTCCGCTCTTTTGGGTGCATTCGCCGCCGGTCGGCGGACATGTGTAGCCTTCTTCTATGCCTGAACAGTCTGCTGTACAACCGTCGCCGCTCTCTGTATTGCCGTCATCGCATACTTCGCTGTGTTCGACCGACCGATTTCCGCACACGGCATTGACCGTCGAACCGATGCTGTTTGAATCATCACTGCAACCTGCAAAACAGATTGCACCCAAAGCCGCTAAAAATAACCATTTCTTTGACATTATATCCTCCCATGTCAGGGCTATCCAAACCGGACATTATCATAGCATAAAATAGGGGAGGATGAAGGGCTTTGTGCAATTTTGATATGGTTGGCGCGGGCTACCTGCGGTACGCCCTGCGCAGGCGGCTATCTGCGATACGCCGCCTGAACCTTTTTATGATTCCCTATGCCTCAGTGTGCCAGAATAAATTTTGCAATATCTTCGATGACTTCATCCCTGACATGCGCAGGAATCGCATATTCCGTTTGGATATTGATACTCTTGGTATTGGTCGAAGGCATCATGAGATGATTGGTTTCGGGATACAGTTTGGATTCCATCGCAGGATGGTCTTTTAACAATTCTTTATATTTGGAAAACTCTTCCACACTGACCTGCATATCATTGGCTCCCTGTAATAACAAAATCGGCATTTTGAGCTCTTTGTATAAGGCGGGCGCAATATATTGATCGAAAGTTTTATAATAATACGCGCTGGCACCTGCCATTACCTGTTCATCAGGTATATTGGCGAGTTTTTCATCAAAAGCTTTAAGATCGGCAATATCTTTATTGGCTTTTTCGCGCTGATCAGCAGGGAGTGCGTCTCCGAGTTCTTGCATGACAAGTTCACCTTGCCGAATCATCATCTTTAACATCGATGTAACAGGACCAGCCACTGATATCACACCTTTAAGCGAGGGATTTTCGTGTGCGATGGCGGGAATGAGCATGCCGCCCAGGGAGTGCCCAAGTACGAAAATCCTGCTGGCATCAACCTTTGGCTCGGACTGCATGAGCTGAACTGCGGCTTTGACATCATCGAGCGTTTCCTCGCGAATGGTCAGACGCGTCAAATCTTCAGGTCGGCATCCTGCATCTGTTTGCATGGCGAGCGTGCGTTTTGTGTATCTCAACACGGCAATGCCGCGTTCGGCCAGGCCGTGGGCAATGTCTTTAAAAGGCTTGTTGGGCCCGACGGTTTCGTCTTTGTCGCTGGAGCCCGAACCGTGAACCAGGATGACGACCGGCGGTTTTTCGACATTTTTGGGAATGGTCAGATAGCCATCCAACGCGCAGCTATCCTTGCCCGATACGACGACGATGGACTCTTTGAATTTGTCTGTCAGTGCGGGGGCATTTTCGTCGCGGATGGCTTTGTCACCCGCAGGCGCAGCTTCGGGATTGGCTTGATTTGCCTCTTCTTTCGGTGCTGACTCGGCGCGGATGTTTCCGGGTAACGCTTGATTCTCATTCAAAAAGTATAATCCATCGATCTGATCTTCGGCATTGTAGCTCAATCGCGTAACGACCGTACCTTTGGCATATTTCTCGACGACGTCGTAAATTTTGCTGCCATTCTTTTCTGCATATCCCGTGCGGACGTAAGACTGATAATCTCCCGCACTGCCGATGAATTGTTTGGCAACTGCTTCGAATTGCGATTTTGAAAAAACATTCGTCATTTGTTTGGCAAACAAACGATAGGTTTTATCGAATTCGCCGGCACGCATGCATGCAGTGAATTCTTCGGGAGAATTGCACTGCATATTTTCGACGGCAGCCTTTGGTTCTTCCGCTTTTTTGGCAGTCCCACATCCAATCTGAATGCTGCAAATAAAAGCTGCTGTGTACAACAAATTTGTTCTCAATGACATGGCCGTTTCTCCATCTTCTTCTGACCATACGATTATGGTAAATCAATCTTAACATGGTGTGAAAAGTAGAAAAAGTACTTTGTTCCAGTACCAATTGGTAATTTACCATGATATACTTTATTACTGTGGGTGAAATACGCGTAAAGTCGTTGGTACGAGGCGTGGAATTGCACCTGATGCATTCATTGCCATCTTTGGTGAGGGCATACGATGAAAAATTTTGAACAGTTATTGGGATTATTGGGTTTATGGGCGTTAGGCATGCTGTTGCCGATATGCGCGGCAGCACAGGAATGTCCAAACTTAGACAGCAATCCAGCCTGGAACGAAGGGCTGCGCGGAATGAGCGCGGCTTATCAGGCAGAGGATTATGAACAGGCGCTCACCATCGGCAAACAGCTGCAGGATATTTGCGACAAGTCGCCTGTTCTCAATTACATGCTCGCCAATATTTACAAGACTCAGAAGAACGAAGAGCGGTATTTGTTTTTTCTCGAGCGTGCGACTGAACAGACTCGAAATTTTGCAGTAGACAACGATTTGCTCAACCGCATGTGGAGCGATAAATACATTGCGGCACACCCGGAGGCAGCACCGGACGCGATTATGTCCAAAAATGCTGTTCTCAGGAAGTACCAGTTCGATCTGGATCTGACCAGTCAGACCCTCAAGGATCGCGAATACGAGATTCAGTCGCTCAAGAAGGAATTGGAATCCTCAGGCAGGAAACTCGAAGACAACCTTGAGCTCTACAAAACCCTCATGTGGACTGGTGCAGGCATAGGCATCGGAGGCCTGGCATTTGTCGGTGCTGGCGCAGGAATGGTGGCTGTTTCTGATGTCGCTGAATATCAATTGCATCAGAATAAACCGGCCACCTATAAGGAAAGTTTTGTTCATTCAATGGGATGGGCATTTGTGGGAGTAGGGTGTGCTTTGACTATTTCTGGTGCTGTACTCGCCGGTGTATTTGGATATAAGTACAGTCATTATAGTGATAGTGTCGATATTACTTTTAATCTGTCACACCAAACGACGTCCATGACAATTACATTTTAAAGGATAGCAGATATGAATAAAAATATATTTATGGCTCTTTTGGGAGTAGTTGCTTTGTTGGGATGCGAAGAAAAGACGATTCCATTAAGCTGTGAAGGAATGGAGTCATATTGTGAACAAGGCAAGATATATACATGTATGATGGATGAATTCAAATCGCCATATTGGGCAATTGAAGCAGAATGTGTAACTCAAAAGTGTAAAGATGATAAGAGTTGTTTAGAGGATTCGTATGATTGTGAAGATAGAGGCAGGGAACCGGATGGAAGTTGCAAAAAAAAGGCACCATGTACCTATGGAAACGAAAAGGATGGCTCTTGTATTATGGCACATCCATGTCCTCTTGGTAATAACGAAAAAGGAGAATGTATAACTGCATCGTTTTGTGTGTATGGCATACAAGAGGATGGAACATGTAAAATGAAAGAAGATTGCATTCTTGGTAATAATGAAAACGGCGCATGCATCATGGCGGAAGGATGCATCAATGACTGGCAGGAAAATGGCGCTTGTTCCTGTCCCGAAAGCTGTGTCAGTGGTTGTGATGAACATGGTAACTGCGCGTTCACCATAGATTGTATCAATGGTTTTAATCCGGATGGCTCCTGTTATTGTCCCGAGAATGAATGTGTCAATGGCTGTGATGATTTGGGGGGATGTAAATGTCCAGAAGGATGTACTGATAATCAATGTGACGCAACCGGTTCGATCTGTTGCCCTTCCGAATGTGTTTATGGCTGTAACTCAGACGGTATCTGTTTATGTGAGAGTAATTGTTTGAATGGCTGTAACGTCAATGGAAAATGTTGCAATTTGCCCTGTTTAAATGGGTGCAATGTGGATGGTCAATGTAATTGTCCATCCTATTGTTCGGTTGAGGAAAAAGGGGCGAAATGCAATGAATATGGAGAGTGCCACAAAGCTGAATGCAAAAATGGTAACAGAATTGACGGCAGTTGTGATTGTCCTTCTAGTTGTGAAAAAGGATGTTTGCCCAATGGCGGGTGTTATTATCCGCAAAGTTGTACCGACGATGATGACTGTAAAGTAAAAGAAGGATGCAGTAACAATAATGCAAATCTATGTTATTGCGACAAAAAAGATAATATATGTATTTTGCAAGATGCAAATAATAATCACATGAAAGATCTGCTTGATACACCTGCAAATCCTGGACAGTCATGCAAGAACGACAGTGATTGTGGAACCGGCGAATTTTGCGACAGTTTTATCGGATATAAATGTTCAAAGAGATGTACACAATTCGGAAAAGATGATGAATGTGTGCAAATTGGCGATAAATATCATTATGTTTGCCGAGCAGATGGTCGGTGTGCACCGGATGAGTTTGTCACGGTATGGAATTTTAACAATACTGCTCAAACTTTGACATTACCACAGGGGACAAAATGTGATTTTGATGTTTACTGGGGAGATGAGAACAGTGAACATATCTCATCATGTAAAAATATCTCTCATCAGTATAAGGCCTCAGAAGAAAGTTATATTGTAAGAATTAAAGGTACTTACGATGGTTTTGCCATTCGACAAATTAAGATCAAAGAGGATCTGACCTTTTCATACGATGATTCCTACGAGAATATGAATAATTTGATTGAGATTCGATCATTTGGTCCGGTCGGGCTTGCACGGGCTGCTTTTGCATCCTGTGCAAATCTGACCAAAATATCATCTGTAGATATTCCGGACTCGACTAAACTAACCGATGCAACTGCAATGTTTTATCAGGCATCTTCATTTAATGATAATATCGAAAAGTGGGAGATGTCGAATGTCACTGACATGTCGTCTATGTTCAGGGAGGCCAAAATATTCAATCAGCCAATTGGACAATGGAATGTGAGCCAGGTAAAGTCAATGCGCTTTATGTTTTTAAATACGGATGCTTTTAACCAGTCATTGAATACCTGGAATGTATCGAATGTCGAGTCGATGCACGGCATGTTTATGTATACGATCGTTTTTAATCAACCATTAGATGGTTGGAAAGTTTCGAAAGTTAAGACTATGCAAAATATGTTTGCCAATACAACGGCATTTAATCAGCCGCTGAATAGTTGGGATGTCGCCAATGTTACCGATATGTCCCGAATGTTTTATAAGGCAGAATCCTTTAATCATGCCGTGAATGAGTGGAATGTAAAAAATGTTACTAATATGAGCGAGATGTTTTATTTGGCTTCTTCTTTTAATCAGCCTATCGATAAATGGAATGTTTCATCAGTAACAGATATGGGGGGAATGTTTTACAATGCCAAATCATTCAACCAACCACTGAATGGCTGGAATACAGGAAAAGTTACAAATATTAGTAACATGTTTCATTCTGCCATATCATTTGATCAACCACTCAATGATTGGAATGTATCTTCTGTTAGTGATATGAACGGCATGTTTTATAGTGCCGAATCGTTCAATCAAGCTTTGAATAAATGGAAGGTAGAAAATGTGACAACGATGAAGGAAATGTTTAGAAGTGCAAAGCATTTCGATCAGGATCTCAGCAGTTGGTCTGTCAAAAAAGGTACAGATATCAAGGATATATTTAAAGATTCTAATATGTCTAAAACAAATTTATGTAAAATATATAAATCGGATAGTTGGAAGGAGAGTATCCAGTCATGGTCTATCAATGGTCTTTCATGTATCGGCGTTGGCGATTAAATCTTGTCATCTAATCTTTCAAAAAATCCGCCTCCTGGGAGGTTTGATGCGGATTGCTATTTCCTCACCAGCTCGCAGGAAGAAGTGTCTGTGGCATAATCGTCGCAGACATAGATGGCTTTCCATTGGTACAAAGCATCGTTGCTATGGCCTGTTTTCAGTATCTCTCCCCATTCAGTAGACGATTCGATCCTGGGAACAGCATGAGAGAGTTTGTCGCGACTCAGATAGAGCGTTACATCTTTGTTAACCTTTTCCCAATCATCGGCCCAGTGGCTTTGTTGAACATTCTTAGTAATGGCCAGAAATGCATAATAACTGTATGTAAAATCGCCCGGTGCTGTCAAAAACAGATGTCTAAGATTTTTTAAATCATCGGCAAAATAAATGTCGAATTGGTTTGCATGCGGGAGTGCGAGTGTTTCTATTTTTTCATTTTGATCCAAAGAATAAGTAGCTAGAGATTTGATGTTTTTGAGAATGACTGTCTGTAATTGTTTGCACTTAGTAATATTATACGTTTTCAGATGGGTCAGATTCTTAAAACTATTGAGATCATCGAGCGTGCCAACTTTGGTACTGTCAAAATCAAAATTATCTCCAATTGAGACATTAATAGCTGTGACATCATCGGCTTCTTTGGGAGATATACATCCATCGTTATTTGTATCCCAACCAGAATACTTAAGAACGTATTTTTCCATGATGGGATCAATAAATGTCAGGCAATCCTCCTGATATAATGGTTCACAGCTGCCCGTATTTTCATCATAATAAGTTGCTGGCGGACAGGGAATGGTGCATTGCGACGGACAAATATCGGCTGTCTCGGGTCTGGCAGGACCACATGGAAAACCTTCGTATGCAGTCCCCAGCGCATTGCAAATGACGGCACCGCCCTTTTCACAGCCTTTATATTCGGGGGTACAACAAAACCCGGTGTTTGGTTCGCAGATAATTTCTGCGCATCGTTCACCATCGAGAATAAATCCAGGTTCGCATTTGTCTGGCTTCGCAGGGTCATCTGGCTTCGGTGGCTCGTCTGGCTTCGCAGGGTCGTCCGGCTTCGCAGGGTCGTCCGGCTTCGCAGGGTCGTCCGGCTTCGCAGGGTCGTCTGGCTTCGCAGGGTCGTCTGGCTTCGTTGGGGCGTCTGGCTTCGTTGGGTCATCTGGCTTCGTGGGGTCTTCCGGCTTCGATGGGGGAGTCGGCGTTGGTGGCGTAATATCTGGGTCTTCGTATGGTACAGTATGGATATCATTTCGTGTGATTTGAAATTCATCACAAGCACACAGACTGAGAATTGAGAGTGCTGATATAAAAATGATGATATTTGGAGTGCGGAACATATTTGGCTTTTTTGCAGAGGGGAGGATATTGTCTATGCAACTGTGAAATCGTATTGACCATTGCACCAGAGACACAATGGATACTCCAATGATTAGCATAATAGGTACATATCTGCAATGGAGCCCGTTCAACGATTAGAATGAATCGTGACTGCTGAGTTAAGGCTTCAAGGCCAGAGATAACGCATTCTCAATATACTGACATCACAGCTCGATGAAATATGAAACCGTTATTCGAATACCGTGTGGTACAGAGCTGATTCAATTCACCTGCGATGGTATGGGGTCATCTATGGTAGTGATAAAACAACGCTCCTTTGTACCGCGTGTACAAAGGAGCGTCATTCTAAAACAGATTAGGTGCAATTATGCTTCGTGTCGATGTTTAGGGTACTTTGTTGTCAAATTTGTATTCAACTGGCGTTACGAAATCCAGACCGGTAACCGTGAAGGCATGGTATTCTGTCGCTGGATGGGTAGCATCGATATTAAAACCAGGTTTGGCTGAATAATTCTCGGGATAGTAATCTTTTTGTTTACCATCTTTGTCTTTCTTATTGTTGTAGTTTCCTTTGCTATCTTTGCTGCAGAATGCAATCTTCGTTTCGTTTTTGAATTTGGCCTTACCAAGTGTGGAATGTGTATTGGCCGTGATGGTCACGTTATCTGGATTAAAATGCAATATCCTTAAGAATCCCATACCGGCACCGCCATTGTAGTGTGAAGACTGGCATTCGGATTGAGTCTTATACGGTTTTTTGTAGCCATTTTCGCTTTGATAGTCGACGACGAGTTCACCAAAGACGTTTCCTGCTTTGCCTTTGTTGAGTCTGAAGAAAGAGCCGCTGTGGTGCCCATTGACAACCAGAATGATATTATTGTGACGGGATGTTAGCTGATCGTACAATTGTTTACCATTCAGGGCATTATTATCAAATGCAGCAGAATCGACGCTGGAGTATCCATCTTTGTAATAGCCATTGCCATCACGAGCTGCCTTGCGACAAGCACTGGGTTGGATATAGGCATGTGTTTCAATGATGACCTTATAACCAGGTTTTCCTGCTTTTTTCCTTTCGGCTTCTTTCTCTTTAATGAGGTTGTTGGCCCATGTGACAGCTTCTTTACGAGGCCCAAATTCGAGTGCAATGACTAAGAAATCGATGCCACCGGCATTAAATGTAATGTAGGAATTTGTCGTTTTATAATACTCTCCAAACCACTTTCTTCCCTTGAATCTGTCGGCATTGAAGTTGCCGCCGTCCGTTTTGCCAAAATTGCTCTTCCTTGCATATGTGCAGGAGCTGACACTTGCGTCATTATCTTTACATTGTTTAAAGTCGTGGTTACCTGGTGCAACAATGTAGGGTAAATCCTTGTTATCTTTGTTATCCAAGTACTTGATATAGGCTTTGTTAGCCAGTTTCCATGCGCTTTTATCATTCGTGTCGGTGATATCACCCAGATGAATGACAGCTTTAATATTCTTTTCCTTTCTTTTATCCGAAATCCAGAGCAGCTGATCCGCGAAAATATTGGGGTTGGGATAGCCATCGACCGTTTTTTTGTTGCCGTCTTTATCGACCTTGCGCGTATAATACTGTGTATCCGGTAGCAAAACGACCGAAAATGTATTGCAATTGGATCCGCATACTTTGACGCATTTACCGCCGCTGATCATTTCGCCTTTTTTACAGGTTAATGTATTTTCCCATTTTAAACAGCCATCGGCGGTCTTTTTGCAGGTTCTGAGGCTTGTCCATGTCGATTCTGTTGCGCCTTCTTTGGAACAGTCCGAAGTACATTTGTCGACGCATTTGCCTGATTCGCATGACTGGTTTTCTTTGCATGCAGCTGGGGCATCCCAAACGGTGCAGCCATCGTTTTTAGGATCGATACAGGTTGCAACTCCGTTACCATTGCACTGCTTTGCGTCTTTGGTGCATGCCGGAGTGCAATCGTTGATGCAGTCTGCTTTTTCTGAGTTGCATGAGAGTTCTCCGCAGTCCTTGATCACCGACCACTCTGCGCAGCCATTTGCATTTGGTTTGCATTCTTCCAGTTCATTATGGTCGCTGCATCGTTTGGATTTGCCCTCTTCGCAGATTTCCACGCAGCCTTCGATACAATCGACTTTTTCAGAATCGCAGTGAGTTCCCTCTTCGCACGTTTTTTCAGTGCTCCATTCCAGGCAGCCGTTCTCTTGTTTTTTACAGACTTCGACGCCCTCTTCACCGCATTGCCTGACATTTTCTTCACATGGTTCCGGACATTCTTTGGGTGGCTCAGGGTCATCTTCTTCTGCGCATTCGAATGTTTCCGAATTGCAATGTGTGTCGCCTTCACAGAGGGTTTCTGTTATCCAGCCAAAACATTTATCGTTGATCATTTTGCAGATTTCGACGCCATCCGGGGCGCATCTTCTGGTGTTTGCTTCGCAGGTTTCTTCGCATTCCACCGGCTGTTCGTTGTCGATGCATTCGAAAGATGCTTTATCGCAGTGCGTTCCCGATTCGCATTTTGCATTGAGTTTCCAGTCTGTGC
Source organism: Myxococcales bacterium UBA4248 (assembly GCA_002395385.1). Lineage (GTDB taxonomy): Bacteria > Myxococcota_A > Bradymonadia > UBA4248 > UBA4248 > UBA4248. The sequence continues at coordinate 11,298 of DGWW01000113.1, read as the reverse complement.
AGCCGTTTTCTTGCTTTTGACATACTTCGACACCTTCACTGGTGCATCGTTTGGAGTCTAATGTGCACGCATTTGAGCATTCTTCCGGTTTTGGTTCATGTATGGCGTCAGACTCACACCCACAGGAAATGAGTACGGCGGCGATGCATGATGCCTTGATTAATGTGTGAAACTTCGACATAGGTCCTCCCTGAAAAAAAGAGTAAAAAAAAATGAGACGAACACACACGATAAAACTATTTGTTACATTGTGACAATAAAGATAGTAAACCTCAACTCAATGACTATCGTTTATGCCATCGTGTAACGTAACTTTATCTATGATAGCTGATATTTGAATGTAACGCAATGTCTGATTTATTTTGTACACTGTAAAATTTGTGTGGTGATGATGTTCATCGCAAAAGCCCATGCGGTTGGCTTCGACCCGGAATACGCGGTTGTTGCTGTATTTGGGCCCGCCTGTGCCTGCGGCATACGGCTCGCTGGCGGCGGCTATGCGCGTTTGCCGGCCACGATATGCCGCCGCACGATGCTCGCCATGCAATACGGCATCTCCGTACTTTAAGTTTTATACAAAATAAAAAATCTCAAAGTACTACTTTAAGATTTGGCTCTGTTTAGCGAGTAAGGTAGCCCGCGCCACAAAAATAATCTTGACTCGCCTATTAAAGCGAGCGATAGAATTGTTCACTGAACAATTGTGTTCAGTGAACGATAAGGGGTGGTTATGAACGAATCCAATATTAGCATTCCATGCACTGATGCCGATTTTCGTCGCCTTAGCGACGCCGCCTGTAAGCAACTTTTGGGTGATAAACTCATACTCGCCTGTATACTAAAAGGATGTGTGCCGGAGTTTATGAATTGCCATGTCAACGATATTGAAACAAAGTATATCGAAGGTGAACCGGAAATCGGGACGGTCGGCGTCTATCCCGAAACAACTAATCCCCCAAAAGAGACCACTGCAGGACGCGTTCACGGCATTAATGGTGAAGATGCGACGGATACTGAGGGAAAAGTCACGTTCGACATTCGGTTTTATGCACTCACACCGACGAAAGAACGCATCAAGCTCATTATCAATGTTGAGTCGCAGAACGAATTTTATCCAGGTTATCCGTTGATTAAACGGGCGATTTTCTATGCTTGCCGTCAAATATCGGCACAGTATGGGATCGAATTTGAGCATTCACATTACGAAAATATCAAAAAGGTTTACTCAATTTGGGTTTGCTTTGATCCGCCGTTGTGTCGGCACAATACAATTAATTCATACCACATTGCAGAAGACCGGCTTGTGGGCGAGGTCTACGAGAACGTGGCTAATTATGATTTGCTGAGTTCTATCATGATTTGCCTTGGAACGAAGGAGGATGAACGCTATACTGGATTACTGAAGCTCCTGGATATCTGGCTATCCGGGAACTCGATTGATGAAAAACGTGCGGCACTCAAAGACATTTTTGATGCAGAAATGCCTGCGCGTCTCCTCGAAAAGGAGGTCAATATGTGCAATTACAGTGATTTTGTTTGGAATAAGGGGGAGAAAGCAGGCGTAAAAAAAGGCAAAGCCGAAGATCTCGTCAATTTGATGCAAAAGCTTAAACTTTCAGTCGAGCAAGCTATGGATATACTTAGCATCCCCGAATCCGAATGGGATGATTATCGCAAGCTCGTTGCCGACCTCGAAGCGCATCCAGCCAGCTAATATCTGGCTATCCGGGAACTCGATCGATGAAAAACGTGCGGCACTCAAAGACATTTTTGATGCAGACATGCCCGCGCGTCTCCTCGAAAAGGAGGTCAATATGTGCAATTACAGTGATTTTGTTTGGAATAAGGGGGAGAAAGCTGGCGTAAAGAAAGGCAAGGCCGAGGATCTCGTCAATTTGATGCAAAAGCTTAAGCTTTCAGTCGAGCAAGCTATGGATACACTTAGCATCCCCGAATCCGAATGGGATGATTATCGCAAGCTTGTTGCCGACCTCGAAGCGCATCCAGCCAGCTAATATCTGGCTATCCGGGAACTCGATCGATGAAAAACGTGCGGCACTCAAAGACATTTTTGATGCAGACATGCCCGCGCGTCTCCTCGAAAAGGAGGTCAATATGTGCAATTACAGTGATTTTGTTTGGAATAAGGGGGAGAAAGCTGGCGTAAAAAAAGGCAAGGCCGAGGCTCTCGTCAATTTGATGCGAAACTTTAAATTGAATCTCGAAGAAGCATTGCGTGGTCTTAGCATTCCCGAATCCGAATGGGATGATTATCGCAAGCTTGTTGCCGACCTCGAAGCGCATCCAGCCAGCTAATATCTGGCTATCCGGGAACTCGATCGATGAAAAACGTGCGGCTCTCAAAGACATTTTTGATGCAGACATGCCCGCGCGTCTCCTCGAAAAGGAGGTCAATATGTGCAATTACAGTGATTTTGTTTGGAATAAGGGGGAGAAAGCTGGCGTAAAAAAAGGCAAAGCCGAAGATCTCGTCAATTTGATGGACAGTCTAAAGCTTTCGATTGAACAGGCAATGAATAGTCTAAAAATCCCCGAATCGGAATGGGAAGAGTACCGCAAGCTCGTTGCAGACCTCGAAGCCCATCCGGCCAGCTGATGTCCCGACTTTCCATTGATTCCGTTTTGCGTTTTGATTGCGCGGCCTATCTCGCTGGCGCTCGATACGGCCCGCGTGCTCGCTTTGAGCCGTGTCACGACACGGCTCTACAGCTCGCTTGCGGCTGGCTATTTGCCAATCGCGTCGTGCGGGCCGCACGGCGCGACCTGGCAAATACGCCGCCGCACGCCTGCAATCTGCGATACGCGGGCGACAACAAATGATGGTGCGGCCTATAGCGATCCGGTAGAGACGTTCGGTCGAACGTCTCTCGGCGAGCGAAACCACGCGAAATTAGTATTGCACCCACAAGGCGGGGCGAACGCCGATGTAGAAGTAGGTGCCGGTGACAACGTAGTTGACATCGCCGCCGTATCTGACGTATGAGAAGTAATTGTGGGAATCGTAGTACGTCGACGAAAGCCACCAGTTAGCATAACAGTGAACATCCGTGCATGTACCGTCTGATGTGTATTTTCCTGAGGTAGAACCATAAACAAGTATACCTTGTTTTACGACATATCGAGTGGCATCTGCCTTGCGATCATCATTGCTCGAGAAATAGTTATTGGCCTCGGTATCACTGAGCAGGAATATCTTGTCCGTCGTCGAATAGAATGAAACGATTTTGGCTTTTTCTTCTGCTGTAAAAGCGGTGTTGATGAAATTGTCACTCGTGAAACTTGTTCCGTCGGTATTGTATGAAGCATCATAGCCATTGAGCCACGAACGAATCGTGCTCTTTTCCCAGGATATGCCTACCATCATATCGTTGTTCTTCTCCCAGTCGAGTACTTTTTGACTGATGATGAGTACTTGATCATCGCTATTTACGTCAAGAACACGCCACTCAATCGGTTCTTTGCCGTTCGTGGTGTCGTTGTCCTGTTCGTAGTGACCGAAAGTAATGATGTCGCCGACAACTGGGACGTAGACACATGTACCTTCTTTACAACGATAGCCACTGGTACAGGCAATACCGCATCCACCGCAATTGGCGACGTCATTCGACGTGTCTGTGGATTCTCCGTCACAATAGGTTGCCCCTGTGCCTGTGGTACAAGCGCCACTGGAACAAATTTTTCCCACACCACACTTGTTTCCGCATTGCCCGCAATTGGCTGAGTCATTCGACGTGTCTATGAGTTTTCCGCCACACATTACAAGGCATTCGCCGTCCTGGCAAACCTGTCCAGATCCACATTTTCGACCGCATTGTCCGCAATTGGCAGAGTCATTGGCGGTATTCTGCGATACGCCGTTGCAATAAGTTGCTCCTGTGCCTGTGATACAAGCACCGCTGGAACAAATCTTTCCAACATCACACTTGTTTCCGCATCCACCGCAATGGGCGGAGTCATTGGCAGTGTTTATGGCTATTCCATGACAATAGGTTGGTCCGCTTCCATGGGTACATAAGCCGTCTGTGCATATGTCGCCATCGTTACAGACAATATTGCATCTGCCGCAATTGGCGGGGTCTACTAAAAGATTGACCCATTTATCGCCGCATTTATCGCCGCATTCTCCATTCTGGCAAATCTGTCCGGCTCCACATTTTCGGCCGCATTGTCCACAATTGTCCTCATCATTGGAAGTATTAACTCCATGTGTAACATCGCAAATGGTTACTCCTATGCCCGAAACACATGTGCCATCGTTGCATATTTCGTGGAAGCCACATTTGTTGCCGCATTGCCCGCAGTTGGTCGAATCTAGAGAAGTATCAACTCCACTTAGACCATTGCAAAGTGTTCCACCTGCGCCCGAAACACATGTGCCATCGGTACAAATTTCGCGAGTGCCGCATTTATGGCCGCATTGCCCACAGTTGACCGAATCTAAGGCAGTCGTCGTTAGTAAATTACTACAATAGGTTGCCCCCGTGCCCGGGACGCATGTGCCAGCGTTGCATATTTCCTGGAAACCACATTGAATGCCACATAGTCCGCAGTTTATCGAATCGTCGTTCGTATTGACTAATATATCGCTGCAATAGGTTACACCGGGGTCTGTTGTACAAACGCCCCCACTACAGATTTCACTTGTGCCACACTGCTTGCCACATTGTCCGCAGTTGGCAGAATCGTAGTAGGGGCGAACCGTCTTGCCGTTACAGGTCAAAGTGGAATTGTAGCTCAGAGAATAAGACTTACAAGCCCCCGATGAACAGTAGTACCCCTTGGCACAATTATTACCGCAGCCATTGCAGTTGGCATCATCTGACGAGGAATCGATGAGTATGTCGTTGCAGTACATGGCCCCCTTACCGGGGACGCAATTGCCGCCGTTGCATACTGTATTTTCGCAATGGTGGCCGCATTCACCGCAATTCGAGACATCATTCATGACGTAGGTAATGACGTCGTTGCAATAGCTCGGGCCACTACCCGTCACACATTCACCATTGATACAGGTTTTGCCATCGGGACAGCGGATGTCACAATCGCCGCAGTTATCGATCGAACTGGCAGTATTATAGGTGATGCCATTGCAGAATTTATTACCGAGACATTTGCCATTGCTACAGGTCATGCCATAATCACAGATATTCCCGCAACCGCCGCAGTTGCTGGGATCGTTCGTCGTCTTGATGCAGACACCGTCGCAATCGGCATAGCCTTCGACATCTTCGCAAGCGACACACTGGCCATCATTAAGCATGTATCCCGCTTCACAGCTCGAAATGACACATGTGGCGCTTTTGCAGTTCATGGTTTCGGCGTGGGCAGGTTTACTCGCTGTGCAGTCGTTGCTGCAATCACCGCAGTGGTTAATGTGATTGTTTGTATTAACACATTCGAGTCCACAAGCCGTTTCGTACGAGCTGCATGTAATGGTACAATTGCCGTGCGAGCATACACCATTTCCGCAACTGGCGCAGGTCTCACCACAGCATGTATTTGTATTCAGAACACATTGGCCACCAGATAAATGATAATTGTCATTACAGCTTGCAATCTGGCATGTTCCTTCGACACAATCACCTGTCCCCCAACCGGTGACAGTTTGTGTGCAGTCGATCTGTGCTGCACCGCAGTGTTTGGCATCATCGGCTTTGCAGACGCCACTTTCGAGGTGCATGTTCTCAGCGCAGGTTTGGGCCACACAAGCACCATTTTGGCAAACGCCCGTGCCCCATCCTTCTGTCTGTGTGCAGTTGACTTGAGTTTTTCCGCAATGTTCGGCATCGTCGGCAACACAAACGCCATCTTTGGGGTGCATGTTCTCGACGCAGGTTTGGGCCACACAAGCCCCATTCTGGCAAATGCCCGTATTCCAGCCAACCGCCAGGGTGCAGTTGTTTTCGCGGCTGCCGCAATATTCGACAGAATCGGCTTCACAAACGAAGGTTTCGCCCGATTCAACTTTATGGAATTGTTCGGCACACACGCATGCATTGCCGTCGATTCGATAGCCTGTATCGCATTTCGTGACAACGCAGGATCCCTTCGTACATGTGCCGTCTTTCCAGCCAGGAACTGCAGTTTCGCAACGATTATCGTGCTGACCACAGTTATCCATAGAATCATCTTCGCATCCATTGCCAAAGATGTGTTGTCCAGTGGTGCAGTTCGGAATGTCCGGATTGGTGGCGTCAATGCAGGTGCAGTTTTCGGCATCGAATAATTTGCCGATTTTATCGCAATCTGCTTGTGTCATTTGGCAATTTGGGGGTGTTTCACGATCGACACAAGTACAATTTTCGGCATCCAGTTTTTTATTCGCTGATGCACACATCGCTTCGGTTAACGGACAGCTGTTCTGGGGTGAACCTGAATCGACACAAACGCACTTTGCAGCATCGAGTTTCTTGCCCTGTGACTCGCAATCCGCTTGTGTCATCTGGCAATTTGGGGGCGTTACGATATCGACGCAAGTGCAGTTTTCGGCATCCAGTTTTTTATTCGCTGATGCACACATCGCTTCGGTTAACGGACAGTTAGCCTGAGGTGAACCAGAATCGACACAACTGCAGTTTGTGGCATCCAGTTTCTTGCCCAGTGACTCGCAAATAGCCGAAGTTATCTGGCATCCCTGCGAAGGTTGTGAATCGACACATTTGCAATCTGTGGCGTCGAATGTTTTGCCCCGTGATTCGCAAATAGCCGAAGTTATCTGGCATCCCTGCGGGGATTGTGAATCTATACAATTGCAATTTGTGGCGTCGAACGTTTTGCCCTGTGAAGCGCAATCGGCCTGAGTTGTCTGACAGCTTTGGGATGTTCCAGTTTTTCCCGAATCACTGTCATCACCACAGCCAAACATGCCAGATGTGGCGAGTAAGAATGTCACCAAAATGAGTCTGGATGAATGTTTCATAATATACTCCTCCCTCCCATTATTTCTTAATATATTCTCTATAACACAGTTCACCATACATTTCCATGAGGCGGTAGGACAACGCTCGACTTGGAAATGTATGCGCTATGATGGCTTTTAGTGGTTTGTGTGTTTTGTAATGAATTGTAATTACACTACATTTTGCTGAACGATTTCCAATTTCATCAAATGAAACGCTTCTTTCAAAAATGACTGTGTCGGGATGTTGTTTGTTATATGCCTTAAAAATATCTTCAAACAAATTCGAGCAAAAAATAATATATTTTCTTTTTTCTGAAAATATTTCATCAAACAGGGTTTCTACAAAAGGAACGAGCAAACCAATCTTTTGACGATTTAACTTGTTAATAGATCTAGAAGCGTAAGGAATCAACTCCAGCTGCAATTTCTGGGTAAGAACGGCTTCCTTTGCATCCTGTTTGGTTTGTTTGTCACATTTTGGATTTAGGTTCTTGGGCAGAGTAATTCCTGAGCCCTTCCAATGACGAAGGAAAAATGCTTGTTTAACATCGAAAGGATCGGGCCTCTCCTTATCTTTATGACCGAAATTTTCACTTCCTATGTGATAATTCTCAATACTGCAGGCATCTTTCAATGAGCGTTTTTTGATGTCCTCTTTGAATTTTTGATTTGCCTCTTTCACGCCGCATCCGGGGTTGAGCATGACCATGACCGTTTTTGCCTTGCGATTGCCAACATAATATTGAGGAAGTGCTCGGGTGGCAAACGACCTTTGTCTGTCTTCTGCTTGAATTAAACCATTCAATCGCAACGCATCCTTGATATTTCCTGGGGTTGCGCCTTCGTTATAGAGTTCGGTCAGTTCTTTTTCAATTCTCTCATCCATCATTGTCCTGATTTGCGTCATGCTCGATGCTCCATCTTGAGCTGCAGGTGCTGGAAAAGTATACTTTTCCTACCCCCCAATTTTTGGAAACCTCATGATGCGGAAAGCCGCACCAATCCTCAGAATTGATTCTATCATACCCCCCTAAAAAATGATAGCAGGATAAGTATACTTATCCTGCATATCAACAAAACAAGCATTTATGCCTGCTTCCCCGCATGATACCGGAATTTCGACAGGGGCATGCTGCAGGGCTGTCGAGTTTTCATTTTTCTTGCTTTTTCTGTTTCACCCCTTCAGGGTGATTTTATAGACGAAATCCCTTTTCCCGGGGGTACGCCCTTCGTGCTCACCCCGGGCTGTAATATTTCGCCCCTTCAGGGCGATTTTAATGCAATTATCTCGTTTCTTGTACTTATCCTCAATGTCAACCATTTTTAGAACTCGACAGCCCTGGGTTTATGCCGCACGATTGAGCTGCTTATACAAATGGCAGTCGCGCTGTTCTTGTGTACTGACAGGGATATATCCATATTGTGTTGGCATACGTGGCCTAGCCGGGTACGGAGGCCGTATGCGCGCAGCGCATAGGCCGACAGCGAGCAGTAGGCGCGTGTCGTGACACGCGCCAAGGCGAGCGTCCAAAAGTTCCCGTCCGCGTATCGCAGATAGCGGGCGCCAGCGAGCAGTAGGCGCGTGTCGTGACACGCGCCAAGGCGAGCGCAAAGCGAGTAATTACGCCAAAAAGCGAGTTGCATGGGGCATCAAGGCGAGTTATGGTGCGGCGGAGACATGCACAAGAGGCATGATGAGGGGCTTTGCAGAGGAGGAATAGCCATGGATTTAGCGCAAAATCATTTCTTTACCGACATTTGTTCCATTATCGAAACCGGGCGCAGGCAGGCGTATGCCGAAGTGAGCAGGCTGATGATGGAGACGTACTGGAAAATCGGGCAACGCATTGTCGAAGAAGAACAGAAAGGACACAAGCGTGCAGATTATGGCACCCAACTGATCAATGCCCTTTCCGTAGAGCTTACGCACAGGTATGGTAAGGGATTCAGCAAACGAAATCTTGCGTATTTCAGGACTTTTTATCAAATTTTTCCAGATGCTGAGATTTTGCAATCGCGATTGCAAAATCTGACATGGACTCACCTTACCAAGGTTTTCCGCGTCGAAGACCCGGTTGCGATCCGTTGGTATCTGACAGAAGCCTCGCGTGAGATGTGGAGCGTGCGAACGTTGGATCGCAACATCAGTACGCAGTATTATGAGCGGCATTACAAGCAGCCTGTGCTTTCCAATCATCATCCGGATTTGGCAACATCCAAAACCGATGCAATGGAACTATTCAAAAGCCCGGTGATTGCAGAATTCCTGGGATTTCGGCAGGACGAGTCATATTCGGAGAGTGACCTTGAGTCTGCAATTATCGCGCATCTGCAGGAATTCATGCTCGAACTCGGACGCGGATTTGCTTTCATGGCAAGACAGCAGCGAATCTGTACCGATACTCAGGATTATTATATCGATCTTGTTTTCTATAATGTGGTTTTAAAATGTTATGTTCTTATGGATCTAAAAATCGGTACTATCTCACATCAGGATGTCGGGCAAATGGATATGTACGTTCGAATGTACGATGAATTAAAGCGTACTGAAGGCGATAATCCAACCATTGGTATCATTCTATGTTCTGAAACGAGCAAGGATATAGCGAAGTACTCCATATTAAAAGGCAACGAACAGCTCTTTGCTACAAAATACAAATTATGTCTGCCAAGCGACGAACAGTTAAAACAAGAAATAGATAAGCAAAAAGAGCTTTTTTATATGCAGCATCCAGAGAAGAAACCATAGAATTCATGAGTAATAATACGCCCGCGTATCGCGCAGCGATAGCCAGCCGCAGGCGAGCTGTAGAGCCGTGTCGTGACACGGCTCAAAGCGAGCACGCAGGGCGTATCGGCCGCAGGCCGATAGCCCGCGCCCCCATTAAAAAGCATCGTGCTGGCGTCGTTTTTCGCTGGTAAAAGCTTCGGAGGTATTTTTCGCCACCAATTCGTAAAGAATCGCGGTTTTGTCTTTGGCGGCGCGCAGGATGCGGCCGAGGCGCTGGACGTGTTCGCGGACCGACCCGCTGCCCGACAGGACAATCGCGACGTTGGCGGCCGGGATATCGACGCCTTCGTTGAGGACTTTGCTCGTGACGACGACGGGATAGGTGCCGTTGTTGAAGCCTTCGAGAATGGCGCGTCGTTCCTTGACCGGGCTTTGGTGGGTGATGGCGGGGACGAGGTATTCGCGGCTGATGCGGTAAACTGTAGCGTTGTCGGCCGTAAAGATGATCGTGCGGTCGGTGCGGTGCTGGGCGAGTAACTGCGTGAGGAGTTTCATTTTGGCGCGGCAATGCTGGGTGATGGCGCGCTGGGCGCGGTGGGCGTGCAGTGCAGCGCGGCCCTGCGGGCTTCGCGAGGATTGGCGCAGGAATTCGGTCCATCCGTCGGGTGTGCCGACGCGGATGTGATTGGCGCGGATGAAATCGAGGTAGCAGGCGCGGAATTCGTCGTATTCGGCGCGTTCGTCGGCCTCGAGTTCGACTTCGTACTGGATCGTCTCGTAATTGGCGAGGTTTTCGCCGGCCAGTGCGCGAATGGTCTGGGTGTAGACGATGGGGCCGATGAGCTGCTGGTAGGTGAGGGGGGATTCGCGTTCGGGGGTGGCCGTCAAACCGAGGCGGAATGGGGCGATGGCGTGCTGCGCGCCTAGGGCGTAGGTCTGCGTGGGCAGGTGGTGGACTTCGTCAAAGACGAGCATGCCGAAGGTGTTGCCGATGCGCTCCATGTGGATGTAGGCCGAATCGTAGGTCGTGACGGTGACAGGCTGCAGATCGTAAGTGCCGCCGCCGATGATGCCGCAATGGATGCCGAAGGCTGTTTCGAGGTTGAGGTGCCATTGGGCGACGAGATCGAGCGTCGGCGTGACGATGAGGGTCGATCGCCTTTTGCTGGCCATGGCCAATTGTGCGACGAAGCTTTTTCCGGCGCCAGTTGGGAGTACCACCACGCCGCATCCGCCGTTTTGTTCCCAGGCCTGGAGCGCTTCGCTTTGATAATAAAAGGGGACGCGCTCGAACTGGAATTTGAAATCGACATCGACGTAAGCGCGGGCCTGGTCGTCGAATGGAATTTGGGCGCGCGTCAGGTTGGTGAGCATGCGGCGGTAGGCTATGGCCGGCCCGCGAAAGGCATGGATGCGCGAGTCATAGACGAACTGGGGCAGGATTTCGGCAGCCTGCGCATTGGATTCTGGGGGAACCTGGACGACGAGGGTTCCGGTGTCGAAGGTGATTGACCACATTTGTATTTAACAAACGGATTTGCTCAGTCCTAACGGCCTTCGCTGTTTTTGTTTTTATCTAACAAACGGATTTGCTCAGTCCTAACGGCCTTCGCTGTTTTTGTTTTATTTAACAAACGGATTTGCT
>DGWW01000116.1 GCA_002395385.1 Myxococcales bacterium UBA4248 | reverse complement strand
ACAAACGGATTTGTTCGCAACTAACGTTGCTCACTTTTTCAATTCGGAATTCGGAATTCGGAATTCGGAATTATGAATGCAATTTTGGGGGAATTGCGGGATTCGTTGAGAAGGTAATTGTTGGGAAGTTTTTTACAAACGGATTTGTTCGCATCTAACGATGCTCACTCTGTGAATTCGGAATTGTTTTTAATTCGTAATTCTTAATTAGCAATGTGCAATGTGAATTCATTTATCATCCGTGGGTTACGCTGCGCTCACCCACGGTTGTTACCTACGTTGTTACCTACGAATGTGACGCCCCTACGGGGCGTGAAGTTTTTTTATGATATGTCATTCAATTATTAATTATTAATTATTAATTATTAATTATTCACTGTTATCCGCTAATTGTGCTGGGTCTCAATGCGAGTCCTGCATGATATCGCAGTTCGAGATAATCGTCACTGAGTGCGAATTGAATGAGTTCGGGGATGCGTTTGGAGAGTTTGAATCTCGATGAGAGATATTCGGCGCCAGTCTTGTTGGGATTCCATCCTTCGGCCTCGAGAATGGCGGGGATTGAGGCAGTCAGGCTGCCCGAGAACATGAGTCCTGCACGATCGGCAGTCGAATAGAGACCGTCGAGCCATTTAGGGGCATTGGATGCCGGAATATTCTTGGGATCGATTTCATCGATGATGCGTGCGATATCTTTGCGTTGCCCGCGTCTGAAGGCCGAGAGATTTTCGTTGACGCGGTCTGCCGCTTCGATGGTGTATGCATTGCGTTCTGCAATGCTTTTGGTTGTTGCCAGATAATAAATACCATCGAGCAGTTGCCAGACTTCGCGAGGCTCAAACCAGATGAGTTTCGAAACGCCAGTCCAGAGCAGGCCGCTTGCATATCCTGCCCAATGTCGCTGGAATTCGATGCGCATATCTTCCCAGCTTTCGGCCGAAATCCAGTAGGTTTCTGGATCTTCGAGAACGATGGGGACAGGCGTTACATCGTGTCCATATAATCCCTTAAAGTTATTGCACCCAAAGGCAGCACCGCACATCGAGAAGAGATTGGTCACCGTCTGGGATCGAACTCTTTCGCCGCCGAGATTGGTGCGCTTGGGGATGAGATCGCGCAGACAGTCCTTGATGATGGGCATGGCCTCATGGAGCAGCGTCTGAACCGGGCGCAGATCAGGATGCGCCAGGTGCTTAAAGAGTACGTCATCATTGAGTACTCGGGAATCCATGAGTTTGGGACGCAGATCGGCATTATCTTCGGCAATGCCCGATTCGGGAACAAAGATAGCCGCAAGTTGTTTGAGGATGCGTTCTCGATCGCGTGCTTCGTTTCGGCGGCAGATATCGAGCGCTGCACGGTAAATGTCGGCCTGGAAAGGATCATGCACGAGCAGATCGCAGAATTCCTTATAGGCGCTCTTGGCCTCGCCAGGGATGCGGCAGCGTGCATAGGCTCTGTTTTTGACCAGATCTTGTGCGGGCTCGATCGATGCTTCGAGTGCTTCTGAGTAAAGTTCCTGCGCTTCTTTCCAATTGCCGAGTTCTGAACCCAGAATTTGGGCTGCAAATCCCAAGAATTTTCGGATGAGTGCAGAATCTTTTTGGATGGGTTCGCTTTCGGAGACGAACTTGCGTATGTTGGCTACGAAGATGCGGCGTTCTGCCGGTGTTTTATAGAGTTTGTCGAGTCGTTCAAAGACATACTCGATCCTCGGGAATGATTTGAACAATTCCCAAAGCAATCTTTCGCCGTTCTTTTGATTGCCCAGTTTATCGAGATAGAGTTCGACGAGAATGATCCACAGATCGAGATCTTTTTCTTCGATGGGGACGGTCACGACTTGCAGCAGAAGATTGGCCGCCATTTGTGGATCGCCGGCAATCGCATGGGCTCTGGCCAGGATGATGATACAATCGCGTGAACGGCCAGTTTTATTGGCCAAATCATCGAAGAAAGCGATCATGCGGTTTGTGTCACCACCGGTATATTTAAAGTGCAGTTCGAGCAATTTGGGTTCGAGTTCGAGCAGTTTTTCGAGCGGCGGTTCATGGAAATGAATGTAGTCATCCAGTGCGCGCCGGGCCACGTCGAGTTCGCCGATTTTCTGCGCGGTTTCGGAGATTTTGCACAGAATATCTCCCTGAGTACTATCTTCGTGATAGGCACTGTCGAGGCAGCGCAAAGCCTCTTCGAGATTGTTCATGCCCTTTTGGTAAATGTCGGCAAGCCGCAGCCAGAGCATCGATTTTTCGATGTTGTCTTCGGAATGCATGAGGTGCTGCCGGATTTGATCGGCCAGAAAATCCCAGTCGTCTTCGTGTTCCAGATAGTCGTACAGGGATAGACGCATGGGGTTGTCGTAGCTGCATTGTGCACATGCCTTGCGAATCGAAGCGAGTGCTTCTTCGGGGCGACGGATTTTGGTCAAGACCCATGCTTTTTGAATCGTAATCTGGATGGTTTCCTGATCATTGAGGGATTCTTCCTGTACGGTCAGAACGGCGAGGAGATTCTCCCATTTTTCGAATCTTTCGAAATAGGCAGCCAGCAATTCGAGATCGGGACGGTATGACAAGGTTTCGTCGCGATCATCGGGCAACAGCATGTCCGTAGGATCGGCGGTTTTTCCGGCGAGCAAATTCGAAATGGTGCACCATCGACGCAGATCCTGGGCTTCGCTGGATGGATGTTTGAGGATATCGGGTTGAATTCTTGAAAATGCCGGTCTTCTGGCAGGGCTCAATGAAGCCCAAATATGGCGTGCCAATTCGAGGTCTTTGAGCTGACAAAGCAGGTTTTGAGCGCGATCGCGTATGATTTCTGGCAAGTCAATGGCAATGCCGGCAAGCAGGGCATGCTTTTGTACTTCGAATGCCTGGCGTGGATGCAATGCCAGAGACAATCTGGAAGTCCACTGGCCATTGGCCGAGTTGACGGCAACGAGCATGGTGGCCAAAAATCGTGCGCCACGGCTCTGGAACTTGGTCGAATTTTCGTAGGGTACAATAATATCTTCGATCGACTTGGGATCGTGTGTCATTCGCACGGTGAGGTCGGCGATGGCCAGTTCCACTTCGTCGTGCATCTTTTCGTCGGTGATAAATTCGAGTGCTGCTTTGAGCTGATCGAGCGTGTCTTCATCCTGGCCGAAGCGCAGACTCATCGAGAGCCATGTGCTAAAAACGATGGGATTGTTGGGATTGAGTTCGAATGCTTTGCTGAAACATTTGAGCGCATTGGTTTCATTGTGAACGCGATAGAGTTCGATTCTACCCATCCAAAAATGCGTCAGCCATTTGGCGCCCAGTGTGCCGCCAGCTTTGAGTTCGACATCGAGTATTCTGAGAACTTCATCCCAGTTTTCATTCGTGCGATAGTAGGTCAGCAGGATCTTTCGGGAAATGCCGTCTGTAGGGTTGAGTTTGAGCGCATTTTCATAAATGGCAATGGCTTCTTCTTCGCTGTCGAGCTCATCATTGAGAATACTGGCCTGGTGCCTCAAAAGTCCTGATTTGATGCGAGGATCTGATGTGAGTTCTGCTTCGTTTTTGATGAGATCGACGAGCTTTTCCCATGATTTTTGCTGTGCGTATATTCTTTCGAGCGCCTTGGCTGCCGATCGACAGCTTGGCATGCATGCACGGGCCTTTTCATAATAGAGTACAGCCTGCGGAATATTGGAAAGTTCCTGTTCCGAAATCTCTGCATTTCTGCATAAAAGTGTGGCTTTGTATTCGGGATTGCTCGTCGTTTCGATCTCTTCGTTCGTCAGTGCAATGAGCTCATCCCATTTTTTTAGTTTGATATATAATCGTGCAAGCGAAGCGATGGTGCAGTCATGTTTGGTTTCTATGGACCGCAGCGCCTCGAGTGCAGTGCATGCCGTATCGGCATCATTGAGATAGACATCTGCAATTTGAGCAATGCGTTCGAGCAAAAAGATATGTTCGTGCGTATCCTGCGTGCAGCCTTCGGCGGCGGCATAGAGCTGCAATAATTCTGTCCAGTTGCCGACATTCTGAGCCATGCGGCTCGCTCCTTTGAGTGCCGCAATATCGTCTGCTCGCACTTTGAGCATTGCCTGGTAATGATTGAATGCATTGAGCGCAAAGTGAAGCCGGTGTTCATATAGATAGGCCAGACGGGCGTGCAGCGAAGTCAGAACTTCGGGGGTATAATCCGGCAGCTGATGTTCTGTGGCATAGCTGATTTCATATTCATACAATTGAACGAGATGTTCCCATTCTTCATTTTGAATATAATAATCGGCGAGTGCTTCGATGGTTGGTTCATGCGTTGGGCAGATTTCGTTGGCTTCGTGGAAGACTTCGATGGCGGCATCTTCCTGATCCATATCGTCGCGAAGCATACATGCAATAATATATAATTGTTCTGCCTTGAGCTGCGGGGTATGTACAAATTCGAGGCTTTTGGCCATTGCCTCGAGGAGGACATCGATATGATCCGAGTCGGCCAACAGCGTAATCATCTGATGTGTGAGGATGATATCAGAATCCGTCTGTGCATGATTGAGCAAATCGAGCGCATGTTCTTTGTCATCGAAGATATATTTGGAAATATCTGCGAGCAAAGACCGATAATATTTGGCTTTTAAAGATCCATCGAGGCGTTCGATAGCAGTCTTTAAAATATCGACGATTCCATCTTTATCGTCCGCACGCAGAGCGCGCATGAGTTCATCCTGAACGAGCTCATCATCGAGTGGCTGAAGTGTCCGCAAATGCTTCGACAGCATGCCAGCCTGTGTATCTTCGGGCATGATATAGCGATACAGAATCCAGAGTCGCTCTTCGACATGGAGTGTCATCGGGCCTGTATCTTTGAGCATTCGCAGTGCCTGTCTCAGTTTGCCTTCGTATCGATCCCAGGCACCCGTCGAGAGCAGCGCATCTTCCCACAGCAGGAAGGTTTCTGCATCGAATTCTTCTTCGGTTTCGGGCACGATGGTCGATGCTTCCGAGTCGGCATTTTCGAGCGATTCGAGAATGGCGATGGCTTTTTCTGCATCTTTGGCGCCATACAGCCATGTCCTGGCCAATTCGAGTTTGAGCTGCGTTTTATTGGGGGATGTCGCCAACTCGCGTTCGAGCGATTCGATGACTGCTTCATAATCGCCTTTGGCGCGCGCCAGACGTCGAAGCCCACGATTCGCAGCATGGCTCAGACTAAAGGTTTCGAGTGCTTTTTGGTAAAATTCCGACACCAGATCGGGGGCATTTTCGATCATCCCTTCCCGGAGTTCGGCAAGCGCACAATACAGTTCCGCCGCTTCCGGACCACTTTTTAGCCGCTCTGTCGCATTTTCGAGCCTCTCAACATAGCGTTCAACCGCAGCCCGGCCTTGTGCAACGCGACGCGCCTGTGCAACATCCGTGTCACCATGTGTAGGCATTTCCAGAACTTCTGCTTCCCGTTCCATGCTCATCGCCATTCCTCCATGATTGGCTTAAAAAGGGTAAAAACAGTGATACCCGGCACACAGTGTAATGGTATTTGATATGCCTGTCATTATTTTGAGGTTTGTGGCTTCGCCTATGCGCCATTGGCGCATACGGCTCGCGACGGCTGGCTATTGGCTGCGCCAATACGCCGCCGTCATCCTATTGTGGTAGATGTCACCTCGGGACATTGCGCATTGCCAAAGGCAATTGTCACACTGAAAAGTCTCGTGCAGGCCGTATCGCCCGCAGGGGGATAGGCCGAAACGCGGGGCGTATTTGCGCGATTTGTGATAGCAAATGCGCAAATAGCCCGCCCATCAGCCGAACATTTCTAAAAAACAAATCAGCCGAATCCCAAGACGTTTTGCGGCTTTTTGACATTCCTGTGAGAACTGACTTTTTGCAAAAACAATATAATATCGATGCGCCATATCGACAAGCATGCTACGTTCGATAAGCGTTTGCAGTGTTTCTTCGGTAATTGTCCTGTTGCGCCATTTGCATTCACAAAAAATCGCCGAACGGCCGTCTGTGGCTACGATATCGATTTCTTCTGTCTGTTTTTTAGTACGATTGGAACCCCACCAGGCACCGATTTCTGTAAATTGCACCGGCAATTTGTCATATTCTTTCCACATATAATCGATGCATATCTGTTCAAATACCTTACCCATATAAGTTTCGAGTGTTGGGAGAATATTGGTATATGCGCGATCTGAAAAACCGCGCTGAATGAGATTATTTTGTCCGGGAACGACCAGATGCCAGAATTTGAACATCATATCTGATACTTCATATATATTTTTTCTGGCTCCTGTCGCAGGAACAGGGTATTTTTTTTGTACAATGCCGAGTTCCTGAAGTTTTGCCAGATAGGGAGACAGGCTGGACGAAGTCATTCCAAGCGCATTGGCGAGTTCCGACATTTTGGAATGTCCGGATGCGATTGCCCGTATCATGGCATGATAAATACCAGGTTCTCGCAGTTCCTGTTTTAAGAGGTTAGAGGGTTCTTCATACAAATAACCCGAGCTGCAAAAAAATTGGTCACAAAGGTTTTCGCGAATGGTTTTATTCTCATCAAAACATTGAATGTATTTGGGAATTCCCCCGGTCACACCATATACCACTGCCATAGTTTCTGGTGATAACTTTGTATAGAATGCTGGTGTTTCAAAAAAACAAAACGGCCCAAGTTTGATCTGAACCGTTCTTCGGCCGTAGAGTGGGCTTTGGTATCCCATCACCTGATGTTCCAT
The DNA here is from genome assembly GCA_002395385.1 of Myxococcales bacterium UBA4248. Lineage (GTDB taxonomy): Bacteria > Myxococcota_A > Bradymonadia > UBA4248 > UBA4248 > UBA4248. The sequence continues at coordinate 2,229 of DGWW01000116.1, read as the reverse complement.
AAATGACATCGAAGAACCGCATAATACCAGCATAAGATTGCCTTGTGACTGATAGTATAAATCGATCATCTTTTGTAAAATTGAAGAAACAGCAGGATAAGACTTGGCCAAATAGGGATATTCATCCAGAACGACGACGATCTTTTGATTGCTGCACATATCGGCAATGGCTTTAAAAGCTGCATCAAACGAAGGAAATACGGGCCATTCTCCGGTTTCATGATCGCAAAGCCAGATGCTTTGGCTGAGCATATTGAGGTTTTCGTCCGAAGTGCTTTCGATTCCGGTAAAAAAAATGCATTTCCGATTTTGGACGAATTCCCGAATCAACGCGGTTTTGCCAACGCGTCTTCGACCATAGAGTACCAGACATTCAAATTTTTCAGACTGATAACACTGCTCGAATATGCCAAGCTCTCGTTCGCGGCCCACAAACATCGTTTACCCTCCGTTTGTTCATATTATATAATCGCAATTAGCATAATCACGATTAGCATAATCACGATTAGCATAATCACGATTAGCATAATCGAGAAAATTTGACAACCAGTCGAATTCCCGTGTCTATGGAGGCGTGTAATTATTCAGCCCTTATGTGAATTCTATTTTTGGGAATAGCCTGTATAGACGCGGCAATCGGCACTCGGCAATCGGCAAACGAATCGAGCTGCCCCGTTGCCGAATACCGAGTGCCGAATGCCCTGGATTTACTTTGATAACGGATTATGACATTGTCATGGGGCTGAACAGTTACATATAAAAAAAACGCGGCGTATCGCAAAGCAATAGCCGCGTTTAGCGAGCCGTAGAGCCGTGTCGTGACACGGCTCTAGGCGAACAAATCAAAACCAAAACCAATTATTTCGCGCTTTCCAAGGCCTTGGCGATTTCTTTTTTAATGGCTTCGTCTTTAACGGCTTTGTCGAGTTTAGTGAGATCGTCTTTGGTGCCCTGAACGGCAATGGCCTTGACAGCATATTCGCGAGCCATTTTGTCGGCATTATCGTCTTTGGCGACATCCGAAAGGGCTGCAACGAGGTCTTTGGCTTTGAATTCTTTGGCCAGTTCTTTCCACTCATCCTTGGCGGGTTTCTGGAGCGGGCTGATGACGCTCCAGCTCGGCAAATCCTTGCTGCGCGGTGTTTTCTTGAGGTAATCAAGCGTGAGCTGATAGGCTTTGGCATCGAATTCTTTGAAGAATGGCGAATAATACCACTGATCCATGATGCCTTTCATGCAGCCTTCGAGCAATTTGGCATCATCCGAAGTTTTGAGGATTTCTTCGATTTTGGGCATGGCCGAGGCATATTTATTGTGCGCCAGGTCTTTACATGCGGCAACGCGAATTTCTGCGTCTGCATCGTCGAGATATTTGACGGCGACTTCTTCGATGCCTTCGACGGCTTTGTTGTTGGAGTTGATGAGGCCGTTCATGGCTGCCTTGCGGATTTTGGCATCTTCGTGCGTGGCGGCCTTTTTATAAGCCTCGAAAAAGTCGTTGCTGACTTTGAGGTTGTTCATATTGCTGCGCAGGGCGAGTTCGAGAACTTCGAGATCCTTTTCATTCTGCAGGATATTGAGTAGCGCGTCGGCTTTTTCGGATTTGCTGCCTGGTTCCAGATTGAAGGTCATGCCCGTCATTGGCAGCTTGCGGACATTGGGATCTGCATGTTTGAGTGCTTTGACTTCGAACGCATTGCGTTCTTCGTTTGTCATGTTATTGACGGCTTCGTCATACTTTTTCTTGTCCATGCCTGCGAATGGATCGGCGTCATCGGCTTTGGCATCGTCAGCTTTTGCGTCATCAGCTTTGGCATCGGCGGCTGCTTCGGCTTTGGCATCATTGGCGGCAGGATCTTCGGCTTTTTTGCCGCATGCAGCGATAACGAAAAGTGAAATCAGAGCGAGGAATAGTAGTTTTTTCATCATTTTAATCCTTTGTAAGTCTGGTTTATATCTCCACCATGGAGAATGCGACTAAACTGAAAACAGGGGGCAATACTCGATTTGTGAGATGATTATTGCTCTCCATTGAATTTGTTTAAAAATAATGTGCAGCAACCTCATGCCAGTATAACGTGTCTAACACTATTACCGGTAGGTATGACTAAAATGTCATAGTTTAAACCATTGGGGACAAAAATCAAGTCTAATCTTAAGTGCATGCGGGGGGGGATAATGTAACTGTTCAGCCCTGGAGTACGATCCTGGTTTCCCAAATACTTGAAA
>DGWW01000117.1:16386-22840 GCA_002395385.1 Myxococcales bacterium UBA4248 | reverse complement strand
ATTGCGCAGTCGTTGTCTATTAGGAGCGATGCATACCCTTGGGCCAGGGCTCTCGAGTTTTAAAATCGCTTGACTTTATGAAAGTAGCAAAAACCTGGGTGCTTGCTTGGTCCGAGCCCTGAAGGGGCGAAATATTACAGCCTGGAGTGAGCCCGAAGGGCGTAACCCCGGGAAAAGGAATTTCATCAATAAAATCACCCTGAAGGGGTGAAACAAAAATGCAAAAAATAGAACTCGACAGCCCTGAGGGCATGCCCCGACTGCAAGGCAATCTTTTCGTGGCGAATTCTGCCTAAACACCATAATCAGGACATAGAATATTATGCAAACACAATGTCCACATTGTCACGAATGGTCCGAGAGTGATGGTGTCGTTTGCCCATTGTGTGGTGCCTCTCTAACGTCAAAAATGCGCCATGAGCCACGAAAAGCATCAAAACCGTTCTATCAGACCAGGCGGTTCTGGGGCATTTTGGTGGTTTGTGTTTGCCTGATCGGGATAGTTGTATACAATTTATATGAGCCGGATGAGACTCAGATGTATCAGGCACGTCTGCGCGAGAATATTGCCAAGCTCAAAAAAGCGGATACCTGGGATAATAATTTCAAGTCCAAAGTAGAATCCATTCATACGGATTGTTTATGGTATTATGAGGATTTACCGTTAGCCATTTCAGAAGGTTTTAAAAACGCCCAAATCGCTAAAATCCTGCTCCAAAAGCATCTCGACGGAAAATGCACCAAAGGCAAAAAAGATAATCTGCTCAAAGCGTGGCATATCACGAAAAACAGCAATGATGAGCAAATATGCTACGTCGATTCCTTTCACCCGCCCAAGGGAACGCGCGATAATGAACCCGGGCAGTTTCGGCTTTATGTCTCCATGAGCGGTCAAAATAGAGGCGATTATTTTATCGAATCGCTTTCGGATTATCGCATTGGGGATAGCTTTGACCAAGGCTCCTTAGGGGAATACTTTTTGACTGTGGATGATAATGAAGTCAGAAGTGAAGTATTGAATAATCTTAAGCCTTCTTTTGAACTAGACACTTACTATCTAAGAAAAGGGCAGTTTCTTCATGTCGTGTTTCCTGTCATTAAAATAGACGATGCTGTCAGAGAAGGATATTTCTTTTATATTTATCGTGTTTTCCCGCTGGACGGTATCGATCTGTGTGGTAGCTACGCCTTTAAAGGATAAATAATTACATGCAGGTAATGAAAGTAAATAATATATTAATATCAGGAAGTAGATAATTTGTTTAACGAGTTAATAAAAGTGAGTTAAGAATGAGCAGAGGATAAATGCGACAGTGAGGAGAAACGTATGCAGATACAATGTCCCAAATGCCATGAATGGTTAGAGAATAAAGACAATTTTTGTCCGCTGTGCGGTGCTTCTCTCGATGGCCAAAAACATGACTCGCAGAACGATAACCAGAAAAACAAAAAGAAAATATATCATTCAAAATGGTTTTGGATTGCCAGTATTATTGGTGTGTGCTTTGTCGTGTGGATCGCAGCGCATTTCGGTTCGTCAGAAGCTGACGAACGACAGAGTTATTTCCAGATGCAAAAACAGGTGATGCAAGCGGTTAATGGTGTTTCATGGTACAAAGATAGTTTTGACATTTATACACATGCTGTCAATCCAGATTGCTTGTGGTATTATGAAAATATTCCTCACCCAATTACGCGTGAAACAGTCGTAACGGGTGATAAAATTGAGCCTACGATCATTACCAAGCACCAGCAGAATAAATGTGCCAATGGAAAAGATGATAAACTGTTGCGCGCATGGCATCTTGGCGAGGATGATAACAATAACCCGATATGTTATACAGACTCGCTGCATCCTCCTAAGGGCGTTCATGATTATGAACCCGGGCAGTTTCGTTTGAGCTTTATGCTGGATTCTAACCATCTCGGAACGATTGAATCGCTTTCTGATTATTGCCCAGGATATCCAGAAGCGGAGGGAAATAGGCATTTTCGTGCATATTTTGCTTCGGATTCACAAAAGATGGAATATGTAATTGGGGATATAGAAAGAGAACTGGGTAAATTTAATATATATGCCCAGTACATAAAAGGCGGGAAATATCTGCATGTCGTCTTTCCCGTCATGCATCCGAATTATTCTCAGGAAGAAAAAATGTTTTTTTATGTTTACCGCGTCTTTTCACTCGATGGCATTGAGATCTGCGGGGAATGGGCAAAATCCAAACAATGGGCTGCGCAGCGTATGGGCGACAGCCCATAGCGGCGCAGGCGTGCCGTATGCCGCAGGCATAGGCACGCGCCCAAATAGATAGGATTACAAAATTTCAATCCCACATTTGCTGCATTCTTCTATCATCTTAGGTGGCCAGTAGCTTACCTGGACCTCGCCAATGTGCGCTTTTTTGAGCAGCACGAGGCATAGGCGCGATTGACCAATGCCGCCGCCGATGGTTTGGGGCAGTTTCCCTTCGAGCAACATCTTGTGGAATGGCAATCCCGCGCGTTCGTTGTGGCCAGATTCGGCGAGTTGTGAACGCAGGGCTGCAGCATCGACGCGGATGCCCATGCTCGAGAGTTCGACGGCGCAGTTTAAGGGCGCAAACCAGACGAGAATGTCGCCGTTGAGTTCCCAGTCGTCGTAGTCGGGTGCGCGGCCATCGTGCACGGTGCCGTTCGACAGTTTCTTGCCGATTTGCATGATAAAGATGGCACCTTTTTCTTTAGCGTAGGCGTTCTCGCGCTCTTTGACGCCGAGCCCTGGGTACATGTCGAGCAGTTCCTGTGAGGTAATGAAGCTGACCTCATTCGGGAGTTCTGGCTTGACTTCGGGAAAACGGTTGCACACGAGCCATTCGACACATTTGATGGCAGAATAAATGTGTTCGACCGTGCGTTTGAGCGTGTCGATGGTGCGTTCGGCGGGGTCGATGACGAGTTCCCAGTCCCACTGATCGACGTATACCGAGTGCAGGTTATCGACGACTTCGTCGCGGCGGATGGCGTTCATGTCGGTATAGAGGCCTTCGCCAATGTTGTAGCCATATTCCCCGAGGGCCATGCGCTTCCATTTGGCCAGGGAATGCACGATTTCGAGCTCGACGCCGCTGTGGGCAACTTCGAAGGCAACCGGGCGCTCGACACCATTGAGGTTGTCATTGAGACCCGAATTGGGATCGACGAAAAGAGGCGCAGAAACACGGCTTAAATGCAATGCTTTGGCGAGTTCGCGCTCGAAAGTGTCCTTGAGAAATTTGATGGCCTGCTGGGTGCGGCGCAAATCGAGAATCGACTTGTAATGGTCGGGCAATATCACGTTATAATTTAGTTCGGACATCGGTAATCCATGGTGGTAGTATGAGGGCGTCATGCCCACATGGGTTTAATGCCATTTTTGACCGTGTGTGAAAATCACTTTTTTGTATTGAATTTGAATGATTCAACGATCAGAATGCCATGAGGCGCAATGTGACTGTTGCGCGAGTTGCATTTGACCGAAATCATGAGGAAAATATGACAGGAATGCTCAAAAAGTTGGGTTACTGTGTCGCTTTGAGTGCATTGACATTATTGCCGATGGGATGTGATGAAAGCGGCCATCATCATACATCTGTGCTGGATCCGGATGATGAAATGGGGGGCAATCCTCAAAATCCGACGGAACAGAATCCGCAGAATCCGACGGGGCAGAACCCGCAGAATCCGACGGGGCAGAACCCGCAGGGGTGCGGCGACGTGCCCGACACGGGGCGCTGCAATGGCGATGTGGTCGATTATTGCGAAAATGGCGAGCTCAAATCGTACAATTGTGCGCAGAACAGCCAGACATGCGGTATGACTTCGGCAGAGACAAATTCGTATGGTTGTGTCGATAAATCTGGCGGTGCGCCGTCCGGAGGCTGCGGCGACGTGCCCGACACGGGGCGCTGCAATGGCGATGTGGTCGATTATTGCGAAAATGGCGAGCTCAAATCGTACAATTGTGCGCAGAACAGCCAGACATGCGGTATGACTTCGGCAGAGACAAATTCGTATGGCTGTGTCGATAAATCTGGCGGTGCGCCGTCCGGAGGCTGCGGCGACGTGCCCGACACGGGGCGCTGCAATGGCGACGTGGTCGATTACTGCGAAAATGGCGAGCTCAAATCGTACGATTGTGCGCAGAACAGCCAGACATGCGGTATGACTTCGGCAGAGACAAATTCGTATGGCTGTGTCGATAAATCCGGCGGTGCGCCGTCCGGAGGCTGCGGCGATGTGCCCGACACGGGGCGCTGTAATGGTACAGTCGTCGAGTATTGCAAAGATGGTAAAGCCGAAACGTATGATTGTGCGCAAAATGGCGAAATCTGTGGTTTGACTTCGGCCGAAACGAATTCCTATGGCTGCATCGCAACGACGGTGACACCGGAACCTCCCGCTGGGGATTTGAAAACAGCCGAAGACTGGGCGCGTGCGCGCATCGCAGGAACGGTTTCTACCGAAGATGCCTTTAATGCCATTGCGTATAACGGCGGTTTCCCCGTCATCACGGACGACAATACGGTGATCTTTATGCATTGGTATAGTGAAGGTCCTTGGGTTGTCGTTGGCGATTTCAATAGCTGGGAAGGCACGCCCATGAAGCAAAATGGTGACATCTGGTATGCCGAAGTCCCGATGCCCGAGAATGTCAAAGAAAAGAATTATTATAAATTTCTAAGCGCTTCGACTGGACATATCGCGGATCCGTGGTCATTGAGATATACTTATACCGCAGAGGGGGAAATATCTTATATTATTAAGCCCGATAAACCCTATCTCGAAAGATATCATAATTTTAAAAGCCCGCAGGGGTTGAACTCGAGAACACTGCGCATTTATATGCCTGCTGGAGAAGGACCGTTTGATGTACTGTATGCCCATGATGCACAGAATCTCTTTGGTACGGGCACAGTCGAATACGGCAGCTGGAAAGTCGAAGAAAATATGGAAAAAGCCGGCGCCTCGTTTATGGTGGTCGGTATCGATAATATGGGCGCCGAAAGACTTTCGGAATATGCCTTTGCGGACGAAGACCTGACGGCAACCGGGTTTGGAAATATTAAGGCAAAAGGCGATTTATATGCAAAATTTGTGCAGGAAACTGTGCGTCCATTTATCGAAAAAACATATAAAGTCACAAAGAAAGCCGGTCTGATGGGGTCGTCGATGGGCGGTCTAATCAGTTTGTATATTGCACACTTATATCCAAAAGAATATAAAGCCGTCCTGGCGCTCTCGCCAACAACTGCCTGGGGCCGCTTTAGTCACGAGGACGGCACGACCATCGAAGATATGTATGTGGCAGCGGGCCATCGCGATTATATATTATATCTCGATAACGGCGGCTATGCACCTGCGGGCGGCACTTGTCCCGAAAAATTGGGAACACTCGAAGCCTCCAGCGATGAGTTTGGACGCGACTGCTATTGCTATACGCGATCGTTCGTCGATAAAATGGCCGAAATCGGTTATACATGGGAAGAAGATCTTTTCCACGTATTTGTCGAAGGTGCAGAGCACAATGAGGGCGCATGGGCCGCACGTCTGGTTAAACCACTGACGATATTTAAGGATGCTAAATAGTTATATATTAATATATTAATTTCGTGCTCGCCTATCTATGCAGACGTGCGTTCGCACGTCTCTGCATAGATACGGCTCGCTATCGGCCTATGCTGCGCATACGGCCAATATATTTTTTTGCTCGCCTTGTGGCGGCCACAAGATGCCGCCACTACAGCTCGCTGTCGGCCTATTGCCATGCGGCAATACGGCCTAAAACAATAGAATCCGACGCACAGATGCCGACGAATACCCTTTGAAGCAATATGCCATTCATGATAGAATCTCTGTAAGAACAACAAGGAGCATGCCTCCTTGATAGCGCAGCATGGAGGTTTGCAATGGCACATAGATTCCCAATTGGCATCCAGACATTTACGAGCATACGAAACGACTGCTATGTCTACGTTGATAAGACGGATTTGGTATATCAGCTTGCGAATGGAGCAAAATTCAACTTTTTGTCACGTCCCCGACGATTCGGCAAGAGCCTGCTCCTCTCTACTCTGCACAGCTACTTTGAAGGTCGCAAAGACCTGTTCACAGGACTCGCCATTGAAAAACTCGAAACCGAGTGGATACAGTATCCCGTATTACACATCGATTTGACAGGGGTTGATTATCATACGCCCAATTCTTTAAATAATCTTCTGCACGTGCAGCTCACAGAGTGGGAAAAAATATACGGTGCTGATGCGAACGAAAGCGAACCTGGAACGCGTTTTAAGGGAATTATCAAACGTGCCTTTGAGCAGACCGGACGTCAGGTTGTTCTGCTGGTTGACGAATACGAAAAGCCGGTTCTCGACACCATCGGCGATGCTATACAGCAAAAACACAAAGATACGCTGCATGGGTTTTATGGCGG
>DGWW01000117.1:0-16317 GCA_002395385.1 Myxococcales bacterium UBA4248 | reverse complement strand
GGGATAAAGCCGAGCGAGCCATATCTGAAATTCGTATTGCTCACAGGGGTAACAAAGATTGAGAAACTGAGCGTTTTCAGTGCCTTGAACAATCTTATGGAAATGACGTTTGACCATCGGTATGCTTCGATATGTGGCATGACAGAACGTGAACTTCACCCGCTTTTTGACGAAGATATCCATGAACTCGCCATAGCAAACGACATGACAGACGAAGAAGCATGCGCAAGATTGAAATTGCGCTACGATGGCTATCATTTTAAGCGCAACACAGATGGAATATATAATCCTTTTAGTTTGATTACAGCTCTGGATAAACGGGAAATTGGTGATTACTGGTTTGGAAATGGGACGCCGACGTTTCTGGTGGAATTGTTTAAAAAACATCACTTTGAAATCGGCAATCTCAATAAATCTCTATATACAGAATCACAATTGAATGAAATCGATTCATTTAACGATGATGTCATCCCATTATTATATCAGAGCGGCTATTTGACCTTACAAGAATATTTGCCAAAGTTTGATAGCTACAAGCTTGGATTCCCCAATCAGGAAGTCGAAAAGGGAATGCTCAATTTCTTCGTACCATTCTATACGAGTCGCCAGTCGACAACTGTTTTTGATGTTCATAGTTTTGTGGTGGATATTGAAAGCGGTCAGGCCGAGTCATTTTTAACGCGCCTGCGTTCCCTGATGGCCGATGTGCCTTACGAAATCGAACGTGACCTCGAAGTACATGTTCAGAATTTCTGTTATTTGTTGTTCAAACTGATCGGTTATTATGTCCATGCCGAATATCGAACAAATGTCGGCCGCATCGATTTGAAGTTCGAAACTGACCAATATATCTACATCATCGAATTCAAGAAGGATCGTTCCGCCAAAGCTGCACTCAATCAAATCAAGAAGAAAGAGTATTTCTGGCCTGTTATGAGCGACCCGCGAAAGAAGTTTTTAATCGGCATGAACTACAATCTTAAACTGCGCGGCGCGGGGAAGTTTGTGATCGAAGAGATTGAGGGGGGAGAAGATTGAGTACATCAGTATCGTTTAGAATGTTTTATAAAGGAGAAAAACATGGAAGATGAGAAATATCAATGGGTAGATGAATCGATTAAATCTGCGCAAACTATTGCAAAAAAACATAAAGATGGTGCGCATGGATATGAAAACGACAAAGATCCATTCGAGTTATTCAAAACAGCTTGTAATGATAATGACATTCTAAGTCAAATCGAATGGTTTAAAACGTTTAATAGTGAATGGTTTTATGATAATAAGTACTTAAGTTCCTACATCAATAATAATGAAGGCAATATCAAAATCTGGGAATTATTTTGTATATCTTCGGAGTGCAAAAATTTAGATGATTTATCTTATGATGAGTTTTGTGAATTATTTGACGCAGTTAAAAAATACACCTCTCAAGATAACAAAATATTTGGGATAAGAAGGTTAACTATATACCTACATCACATAAGGCCTGACTTATTTATTCCAGTAACTGATGCGTCTGGTAAAAATAATAGAACAATGCTCAAACATGTCTGCTGGGATGATATAATCAAACATCTAGGTTTGAAGGGGTATAGTGACAATATAACGACAAAAAATTATCTTGAATTGTGTAAAAAAATCATAAACCACGATTCTCATAGCAATGATATAAAACCAGAATACAGAATTGCTAGCTTTAGAGAATACAAAAACTCTGAAGACTCAGCCGATATGAATGATAAAGGAACATCAAATATGCTCACAGACATTCAAACACTACTCGAAACCCACCATAACATCGTCCTTCACGGAGCGCCGGGCACAGGGAAGACGTATTTGGCAAAGAAAATTGCCAAATTGATGAATGCGACAGAGGATGAAATCAATAAACTCAGTACTGGCACAATTAAGGAAGAAGACATATTTAGTGAAATTGAAAAAAGATTTAAACAAGAGGGCGTTAAGGATTGCTACAAGCTCGTCCAGTTTCATCCATCTTACGACTATACTGATTTTGTCGAAGGGTTGAGGAGTTATGAAAAAGGTGAGGATATTGGCTTTAGGCGTGAAGATGGTGTGTTTAAAACTTTTTGTAAAAAGGCAATAGAGCAGGCAGCTAATGATTCTGCTGTTGAGTGGGACGATAACAGGAAGATTAAAAAAATTGATAGTGATAAAACCAAAAGATTTGTTTTTATTATCGATGAAATCAACCGTGGAAATATGTCTAAGATTTTTGGTGAGTTATTCTTTAGCATTGACCCTGGATATCGCGGAATAGAAGGAAGGGTTGACACACAGTATCAGAATCTTATTAAGGAAGACGCTGATGATGTTTTTAAAGATGGTTTCTTTGTCCCAGAAAACGTCTATATCATCGGTACGATGAACGACATCGATCGAAGTGTCGAATCGATGGATTTTGCGTTTAGACGGAGGTTTGTGTTTAAGGAAATTAAGGCGAATGAGAAGACAGATTGGCTCACAAATAAGTTAGCTGATGATGGTCAAGCAGTGAAAGTAATGAATGCGTTGAATGATGCTATTTATTGTGATGACAAAATGATTATCGATGACAATAACAATAAAGGTAAGGTGAATGTTGTCAATGGTCTCAATTCTGGCTATCACGTTGGGCCTGCGTATTTCGCAAAGTTGAAAAATTTTAATAACGATTATGAGCAATTATGGACATATTGCCTTGAACCGCTTTTGCGTGAATATGTGAGGGGGAATGCAAGGCCAGAGGATGATTTAAAGAAATTAAAGAAAGCGTATTTTGATGCAACTAATAGTTAGAATTACAATGCAAAACTAAGCCCATCAGGCTTCACGTATGTAGCCCCTGTTGGCGCGCAGCGCCTACCGGGGGGACTAAATCCCCAAAAATCAACCCCGCTAGGGGTTTCCCGAAGTGTTAAATATCATGACCACATACCATTTTACCATCGAAACGACGGATTATAGAAACCAAATCCAATTTGATGAAGATATCTATAAGCTCGATACCTGTGAAACTGAAGACAAACGTCTGAATGCTCTTAAAGTTTTATGGAAAAATGGTGATCAGCTCAGCAAAACGATTGATAAACTAATCGGTGAGCAGGATGATGCTCCAATTCTGTTTTTTCCATTTTCTCTTGAAACATCAAAGGATTTAAAAAGCAAAGGAACTGAGAACAGACGTATTCTGCAGGTGACACATGATTCAAGAAAGGATCGCTATTTTCTTTCAACTGAAGGTTTAATGGGATTTATCAGTGCGACATTTACAGATGATGTTTCAAAAGATGATTATCATTTCAACATTTATATTCACTCGCGATTCGATTACAGTGTTAATAATGATATAATTGAACTGAAAGCCTTTAAAAAAGTTGAGAATGAAGATAAATCCGAAGTAAACACATCCGCCTTTCAACACGATTATTTTTTGCACTATATGCTCCAGCGAGTATTGAATATCAACCTTTTTGATTGTGATCCAGACACAAGTGATAATCACAGCGAACTGGGACTATTGCTCTATTTCTTCCCGGGATTGCTGCGCAGGGCAATGAAACAGGGATTGTACAAGCAGTACGTGCATCGGGAATACAACGACTCTAAAGTGCGCGGGCCGATTGATGTGAGCAGGCACATTCGGTATAACATCCCGTTTAGTGGCAAGATTGCCTATTCGGCGACGGAATATGACTATGACAATCCGATTACAGAGTTGGTCAGACATACGATTGAATATATTCGTCATCATGAATGGGCGGTAGGGTTACTCAGTCAAAGTGACGAAACGCTTCAGGATGTGCAGTTGATTGTGAACAATACCGAACGTTACAGTACCAATGAACGCCGAATCGTGATCGCACAATGCCGTCGCCTGCTCAATCACCCGTTTTATACCGAATGGCGGCCACTGCAGCATTTGTGCTTGTCGATATTGCGCCATGAGGATATCCGCTACGACTGCGCCGAGGATGAGGATCGGATTCATGGCATTCTGTTCGATGGCCCATGGTTGTGGGAGAATTATTTGGACTGGTTGTTTAATACGAAAAATAGTCTTGGTTTTGTTCATCCGGATAATACGACTGGTGAGAATGCAATTTATTTATTTGAAAAAAATGGTACTGGAAAAACTGTGAATCGTGATGACGGCATATATGATAATAATGGCAAAACCCAGAAATATCCTGATTTCTATAAGCCAAGTAATCCCGGAAACGGTCAGCTCGCGACTGAAATCTGGGATGCCAAGTTTAAACATTATGATGGAAATAACTCCATTAATAGGGATGATGTGCATCAGTTGATTACATATTTGTATGTTCAAAGTGATAAAAATCGCATTTGTGATAGAGCTGGTGTGGTGTTTCCAATTGGAGTAGGTGATAATGAAAAGGAGTCTTATTGTCAAGAAGTCGGTACCCTCAAGGGATTTGGGGCCACATTATACAAATGGGGGCTTAAGATACCGACATACTCAGAAGTTGATTACGATGGATTTTGCAATAGAATGGAAATAAACGAGAAAACTTTTATTGAAAAAGGAAAGTATTCTGACGAAGAAGGAGAAAATAAGACATGATGAAATCTCGGGTAGGTATCCCCTACGGGGATAATCAGAATGGAATTCTATTACCCCCGGTAGTTGCTACGCTTCAACCGGGGCAACAAAATGTGAAACCCTGCGAGCTTCACAGGAATATAGAGTGATGATTCATAATGAAACACGCGCCGTATGCCGCAGGCATAGGCGCGCAGGCGAGCTGTAGAGCCGTGTCGTGACACGGCTCAAAGCGAGACATGGCTCATGAGCGCCGTATGCCGCAGGCATAGGCGCGCACCGGCGCGTATGCAATGCATAGCGCCGGAAACATAAAAAAACAATCATTATATTTCACCATCACCGTTGGAGGCATATGTTACATTTAAATTTTGGATTGAATTTTGAATCGCTCGCAGAAGATTTGATGAAGAAACTCAAGGAGGCGTGGCGGAATCCGTTTGAGCCGCCGGTGCTGATACTGCCGGATTTGACACTCGGAGACTGGTTTAAACTGAAATGGATTGATCAATATGGGGCGCTTGCCAACCTGAATACGCAGTTCTTGGACAAGTTTTTATTTGAAGCACTGGCGGATAACCAAAACAGTCCCGTTGCTAAACTGCGACTTTCGGGAGAATTGTTGCAGCATCTGGTGTTGGCGTGGTTCAATCTGTCGGAGAACGGCATTGAAAACTGGCGGTCGCTGGGTACGGATGAAATCAATGAAGTCGAAAACTATTTGAAAAATGCCGACGGCAAGCCAGATGAAAGCAGGCTGTTTGACTTGGCTGGTGAAATGGCCCGATTGTTTATGGAATACGAAACGAGCCGCCCGGGAACATTCAAAACCCGGGATGGCCTGATTGACGTCTGGACGAATACAGATCAAGACGGGCATTTTTTTAACAAGGCCAATCCGCAGCGCGAATCCTGGCAGAAAAAGCTATACCAAAGAATTATGGTTGGCAGCGATTGCATGCTCGAACATTTAAACCGGGAACTGGAAGCGCAGAATCTGCAATGTGAATATATCTCACTACCACGTCTGTTTGAAAATAACAGAAAGAAAAGCGTTGTATTTCCGGGGGCATCCGATACCCCGGTTTTTATATTTTGGCATGCGGGTATCGGACAGTTTTATCGTGTTGCGTTGAATGAATATGCCAAAACGCACGAGGTGCATGCATATATACAAAATCCCTGTATGGAATTTTGGGAAGAAATTCAATACAATAAAGATAACAGACGTATGAAAGCGACTTTTGAAAATTCGCTTACAGGCGATAGTATGATTTCATTCGAAAATGCGGATGCGCCTGGCAAAACCAAAGACAACCAACTGCTCGCCAAATGGGGACGTGCGGGGCGTGATAATATTCGATTGTGGTGTGAAAGTGTCAATTACGATTTTAAATCGTTTGATGAAAATAAATATATAAAAGAGTATGAATTTGGATGGAATGGCGTAGATGATACACTAGAAAGGGGACATGATAAGACACTTCAAAATATACAGTATTTGGTTTCACATCAGATTAATTCGGACAATAGTATACAATTTGGTGATGACGGAACGCTGACTGTACATGGAGCGCCTTCGAAAATTCGCGAAATCGAACATCTGCATTCACAAATATGTCTATTATTGCAAAATGGCGCACGGCTTCGCGATATTCTCATTGTTGCACCCAATATCAATGATTATCGAACGGCGATCAACCAGATATTTGCTGCAGAACGCACACAGGCTGAAGAAATCAAAAACGCCCGGAAGACAGGATTGGAAAAGGCAGATGCCGCGCTCTATCTGCCATATACCATCATTGACGGTGAACCGCGTGAATCACTCACGGCGAGGGCTTTGGAAAGTATATTTAGAATATGCAATACCAAAACGCTTTCGCGTCTGGAGTTCTTTGAACTCGTGCGAAATCCTTTAGTACAGAGCGTGCGGGGCATCGATCCAGATGAAGTAGAATCGTGGGAAGGATGGCTGACGGGCATGAATATATTCCGTGACAGGCAATTGCCCCGAGTCGAGTATTTTAATGGGCAATCCGATGAAAATACTTATTTATATGAAGACTGGAATTCGGGAATCAAACGCCTTTTGCTTGCTCGCATGACGGATAGCCGAGTGGAGGATAACGGCGAAATCTTCCAGCCATACGCCGATATCGACAGTGCCGACAGTGGTTCGCTGTATCGCTTTGTTGATGCCGTCGAATCGCTGGAAAGACTATGCAAAGACTGTAATTCTATCTATATCGATGGTATCCGCCGCGATGTGCTCGAAAAGAAATTCATTCCGCATTTGAATGAATGGATCGCGATGAAAGATACACCACGGGAAATGGCTTTCGAGAACATCATCTATCAGAATGTGATGGAAGGTATCGAAAAACTTATCCATCAATATACAGCAGGTGTTGACAGGATTTCTTTAAAATGTCTTGAACGAACGATTCTTGGGGCAGCCGAGACATCACGCTATACTGTGGGCTCATTGTTTGTCAATGGCCTGACCTTTATGATTTTTACAGCAACCCGCATTATTCCCATTCGACATTGTTTCTTTTTGGGGATGGATGCCGCCGGATTCCCGGGACGCGATATGATCAATTCGCTCGATTTGCGCACTGGCGATATCTGGCCGGGCGACAACCAGAATGCCCTCAAAAATAGATATGCTTTCCTTTGCCAGCTGATGAGTACGACAGAATCACTGCATCTGAGTTTTGTGAACAAGAATTTGCAAAAGGATGAGGATTTCTTTCCATCGAGCGTTATCAACGATTTGTTTGATTTCATATCTCAAGATGGATTGCCGCGCTGGAAAGCAAAAGAAATACCTTTGGACGAAACACGAGAAGCGAATGTATTATTTACCCAGCGGGCGATTCGAAATCAGAATATGTATCGATGCATGATTGAAAACAAAGCAAATATAGATACATCTCGTTTCTTTTTTGACAATAGCCGCCTAGAGCCTAATTTGAATGAGCTTCCGGAACGCGTCACGCTGAGTAAATTAAAAAAGTATCTGAATGATCCGTTTCAGTTCAGGATCGGCGAGATATTTCAGAGTGATGATGATGATATCGATCCCGAAAAGATTGTATATGAGCCCATAGACGTCGACAATATAGAACTCATTGATATCATTAAAAATGCTGCTCAACTCATCATTCGAAAAGATCCCCGATATCGCGAGAGAATAGACCAAACCTTGAACAATGGTGCTGTCGAACAAGATAAAATGCCAATCACAGAAGCAGAAGCCAATGAAAGGATTACAAAAGCCATTGACGATTATATGCAAAGTCTGAAAGAATCCGGCTTCCGAACCTATCCGATATACGAAGACTTGATCAGGCGTAAGATCGAATCGGGTGCAAAGAATGTTGCAGAACAGATGTTAGAGCACCAACTGGTCGAAGCCGATGATGACAATGCCATTGATATATCGCTGACACAAATAATCGAATATAAAGAAGTTACGACTACCGTGACCTGGCATTTGCAGGGAAATGCAGATTGGCATGTCTGGGGCAAAGAGGATGCAACGCTTGCCATTACTGGCGTTTCTTTAGGAAAGGCAAGTGAGCAATACGCCAGGTATCTCACCACTTTCATCAGTGCACTTGCTTTGATCGCACAAAAGAATTGTAATAAAGCGACGTACCACGTGCAACTGAATGTTTGCTGTACCAAGGATAGCAATCTGCTGACAAGAGAATTTGATATTTCGACCGAAGAGGCTGTTAAAATATTAAACACGATTTATTATTATGCCTATATAGAACAGTATGCGGTGGCTGCTCCGATTAAACTTCTGGAAGATAATAAAAACGGTCCTAAAATTAAAAGCTTCGAAGAACTAGAAAACAAATTGATAGACGATAAGAATGGTTCCTGGCGTTATTTCAAAAAGGGAAAGATGTTCAATTTGTGCACAGATATTGGGTTTGATGCGTTCAATCACGAAGTGTTTGTTAAACAATGGAATGATACAAAGGATCATCAGTTGAGATTGGTCGAGAAACTGCAAAAGGGTGATCAACTCTATTTTGAATTGAAGCCAGAGGATCGCTATAAGACGAATAAGAAAGAAGGTAACGAAACATCTGATAATCAGCGTAAATCCCAAAAGAAATAGTGCATTATTAATATCATCGCAGTATAAAGCCAAAAAACGTACTCTTGTACGAGGAGATATAACATGACAGAATCCATATCGCTCAAGACAGAAGTGATTCCAAACTTTGATATCGAAAACTTTGCTCTCGATAAGAATATGTACATCGAGGCATCGGCAGGCACAGGCAAAACCTATACGATACAACAAATCGTCGCTCGCATGATCCAGCAGGGCACATCGCTGAGTCGCATCCTGATCGTGACTTTTACCGAAAAAGCGGCCGGAGAGCTCAAAGACCGCATTCGCAAAAAAATAGACGAAGTACTCGCCACGGGGATTTTGATTCCCAATAAGGAATCAAAGCTAACACCAGAACAGCTGGGCTATTTCGAGACGGCAAAACGCGACATCGATGGCGCGCAAATTTTTACCATTCATTCGTTTTGTCAAAAGATGCTCAGAACTTATGCTTATGATGCCTGGCGTCCATTCGATATGCAGCTGATCGATGACAAAGCTGTGAAAAACCTGATTGCACGCAAGATACGCGATGTCTGGCCAACCGATCCGAATTACCAAACTCTCCTGATGGGCAGCGATGATGATAGCGGTGACACGGGCGAATTGGAGGGCAACCCTCTGGCTCAAACGATCGAAAAAATCGAAAAAGTTCTGGTCAATGCCATTCCCAAGTATTTTTTGGACCAGGAAGGAAATGAACACCCCGAGATTATTGAATTGGTGAAGCCGGAAGAACCTGAAAAGCCAGAGAAGCCAGATTTTTATGATAGGTATCATGGTACTTCTTGCTTTATTGATTTGTTAGAATTAGATGGATTCAATGAATTGTATTCTATACTCATAAACAATAAACATTACCAAGCATTAGCAAACAATAAAGAAACAAAAATAATAGCAGATTTGTGTAAAATATTAGAATGTTGGAATGGTGGAAAAATCTTTAACAAAGGTGATTTTAAGAAACGTTCTAATTGGCCTCCAGAGCTTATAAGTTGTGTTGAATTATTGAATGAAATTAGCAATCTTATTTGCCAATGTGATAAATATGATAAAGAAATTCTTAAATATAATAAATTAAATGAAGTATATTTACTAAACAAGTTTCTCTACAACGAGCTTCCAAAACTATATAAAGACTGGCGCAAAGAAAAGGTCGAACATCAGTATGAATCGTATCAGGACATGATTCAAGTCGTGCATCAGGCTGTGGCACTCGATGAGGCCAGCACACTCGTTGATCAGCTGCGAAAAGACTATCAATATGCGATTATCGATGAATTCCAGGATACCAATCGTCTGCAGTGGGATATCTTTAGAACGATTTTTATAGGTGACGATAAGCATCCCTTAAAAGATCACGATCATTCAATTTTTGTCGTCGGCGATCCCAAACAGTCCATTTATGCATTTCAGGGTGCAGATATTGCCGTCTATCGGGATGCCATTGCGACTATTGGCAATGGCCGGAAGCTTGACACGAATTACCGTTCGACTAAAAAAATGATTGAAGCCTGTAACTCTTTGTTTGATCCAGGGAAAGGTTCTCAATTCTTTACATCGGATGAACTTGTATTTTCGGAATCCGATTCTCCGGAAACAGGGAAAGCTTCAACATTCTATAATGAATCCGAAACCCAACCCGTCTGGATTTCCAAAAAGGATATCTCACCATACGATTTTGCTACTTTTGCGGCAGAAAGAATCGTCGATTGTTGTACTCAAAACAGTGATGGTCATACGCTACTGCAAATCTTTGATAAGAATAACCCCGGGGAGCGTCGCAATGTTAAATTCTCGGATTTTGCCATTCTGCTGCGTACCAAAACCGAGTTCCCGCCCATCGAGAATGCGCTTAAAAAGCTCGGCATTCCGTTTGTTCGCTATAAAGATGCCAAGCTGTTCGACAGCCGTGAATGCATGCAGTGGATCGCATTGTTTAAGGCCATTGATGCCGACGATTTTGCAGCATATAATCGCAAGTTGCTCAACGAGGCGCTGATGACTGATTTTTTCCTGCCCGTTGATTTTAAAATTAGCGTCGGGAATTCTGCTGATGAAACAGGTAATGATACAGCCCAATCGAAGCCCAATAAAATCTATCGTGTCAGCAGCCAACAGTATGACGATCCTACCTGCGCAGAGCGCATACAACTGGCGGAATATCATGCGCTCGCACGCAAATACCGATGGGCCGAGCTTTTGGAATGTATCTACCGCAATTCTGCCATCGAAACCCGCATGGCCGGCGATCTTTCGAATCTTCAATCGCTCGCCAAATTTCAGCAGATCGGCAATTACAGCATCGAATACCTGTATGCACATCGTTGTACGATTCAGGATCTCGTCAAACATCTTGATAATCTGCAAAAAGCTGAAGAAGGAACGAGCGATCAGGACGGTAATCTTGTAGCGCGCAATACAGATTTTAATGCTGTTCAGCTGATGACGATTCATGCTTCGAAAGGGTTGGAATTTCCCATTGTGATTGGTTGTGCGGGATTCAGAGGGTATAATAATATCGCAGAAGGGCCATTTGCTTACCACGATCATTCTATAAAAAAATTAGGATTTGATACACAATCAAAAGAAAATCAAAAGAAGGAGGATATCGAGGAGTGGAAACGCCTGTTTTATGTTGCCTATACGCGTGCATCGGCATTGCTCGTACTGCCAAGATATGGGACATTTTGTGATAACTTTTTAAAGGCGAGCATTGATAAACTTGCAGAAAACAGCGAACATTGTAAATGCTTTGATGATTGGCATCTGCCGGAGCCTGAACAACAGACAAAACTGAAAGATAAAGTTCAGGAAATATTAAACCCAATCAATGACGACCATTTGGATGTGGCAGATCGGGATGAAGCTATTCTGGCATTACAAAGTCAGATTGGCGGCAAGAGCCTTTATCAGCATTCGTATTCATCGCTGGCAGCAAAAGATGAACACCAAAAAGTTGCGCTGTCGCATGTCGTATTCGACGCCAACGGCAGGGCGAATGATATAGCTGGCGAAAACGACGAATCCGAAGATTCACAATTGCTTCAGGCATCTCAATTCATTCTAGAATCTAAGGTCGATCCGCAGGGCAGTCACATTTCGATATTGCTCAAAGATGGGTATCGAACGAATAAAACAAATGCAATCGATGAGGATTATCCGAGAGGGCGACAACTTGGCAATGCCATTCACGAAGTCTTTGAAAAGATAGAATTTGCTAAGGCGCGTGCGTCTTTTGAGCAATTCAGGACTGATCCAGATGTAATCTTCCTGATCGAGCAGACGTACAGCAGATTTGGAATTCCCATTGCTCAGCATGACAACTGGCTGTATACCACACAACAATTGGTCTGGCACACGCTGAATGCAAGGCTTCCCGAAATTTCGTGTATCGATGCATTGGATGGCTCCAAAACAGCCATGACTGCAGATGATTTTTTACTCACCCAAGACGACTTTTCGCTCAAGGATACATCACTCGAAGGCAATCATTTTCCTGAAGTTGAGTTTATGCTGAAGGGGGATGCGAATGCCGATCACTCTGGTGAATCGGATTATTTCTTTAAAGGATTTATCGATCTTCTGTTTGTGCGCACCGTTCGTGGGCAAAAAAGATATTGTATTCTGGATTGGAAATCGGATCGCATGGTTGATTCGGAATATATGAGCCCTGGAGCCATACGCAACAAGGTGGATCTCGAATATTCCGTACAACGCGTATTGTATTCGTATTGCCTGATGCAATGGCTCAAACAATTCTATGCACAAAATGCAGGCGAGTCGGAAGCTGAGTACAACGAAAGGCTCTTCAGGGATCATTTTGGTGGTATTTATTATGCATTCATCAGGGGATGTGTTGCAGATACATCGTACGGCATCTATGCGCAAACCTGGAAATCATATAATGATCTGAATGCTTGTTATCGTAAACTCAAAAGCTTAATGTACAAACCATCCAAAAAGGAGGAACATGACAATGACTAATTCAAATGCACTTTTCGGTTGTGAAGTTAAAGCATTTTACGATGTTCTTCGCGATTTGAACGGTATTGCGCCGATCTATAGTAAAATTCACAATCTGCTTTGTTCAATGCAGAACAATTTGAGCGATTGCGCCCAAAAGGTATTGTATATTTATTTTTCGCTGCTCGATGACGGCAATACACGGATTACGCTCGATCCCCAAAAAGCGCTTGCCAAGTGGATGATCAAATGGAACAGTCTGCTCAAACTGGCGAACAGTGAATGCAAAAAATTGAACTCATTGGCAAACTCAGATCATGCAAATGAAGCATTTGCCTGCATACTCGAAAAAGGCATCACTGATATACTAACGCAATCCTATACTCATATCATTGAATTTCGATATAACAATGTACACACTGAGCCTGGTGCTGCCACAAAACCGCTTGTTATTCATACATCCGCGCAGGGAGATAAATATCTCTATGCCACTCGTTATTTCGATGCCACATGTATTATAGAGTCAAAAGCGCGTGATATCTTTTCTTATCATGCAAATGCAATCAATGATGAACAAAGGATAAAGTGCCAGCAATTTTTTGATCCGTTATTGCATTCTACATTTCCGTTCGCCGATAGCCAATTGGATGCGATAATTCGGGGGCAGAGCGAAAATCTGATCATTACTGGGGGGCCAGGGACTGGCAAAACAACAGTCATCTGTTTTCTGTTGTGGAAACTGCTCAGCGATAATGAGGATATGCTGAACTGGAGCATCAAACTGGCGGCACCGAGCGGAAAAGCAGCAGATCGCATGCGCGAAAGCCTTCTCAATAGTCTCACGAAGTTTAAGGATAAGACATGTCAAATCTATACAATGCTTCATCAACTGGAAAGTTATACACTTCATCGATTGCTGAGTTACAATCCGCGAAGTAACCGGTTTAATTACGATGCGCAGCATCGATTTCCAGAAAAAACACTGTTTATTATAGACGAAGCGAGCATGATCGATATCGATTTATTTGCCAAACTGTTGCAGGCATTGCCAGAGAAGAATTACAAGCTATTCATTCTGGGGGATCCTGATCAGCTGCCGTCTGTCGAGGCAGGTGCGGTATTAGGCGAGATGCTCAAGACAGGGAAAGTTGCCGTGAAACTGTCCGAATCCCAGCGTTTTAACCGCGATTCAAAGATCGGGCGCTTGTCGCTGGCCATCCAGGAAGCTAAGAAATCTGGTGAAGATGCCTGGCCTGACAACTACGAAAAACCTGTATTTGAACCTATTTCGTCTATTGCGTTTTCACAAACGGACCATGATAGACTTCGGTTTGTATCGCTTCGGGAAGACAGAAAAGAGGATGAGAAGGATGTCGAAAAGCTCATAAAGGCCTGGTGTGATGCATTCTATATTGAACCGAAATACCTTGAACTGGTACGAAAAATCCAGGTGAATCACAATCACGAATGTATCGACGCCGATACACAGCAGCTTTGTGCGACGCAAGTATTGGATACGCTCTGGCAGTTTACCGAGTCTGCGCGGATATTATCGGCAGAGCGCAAAGGGATACGCGGTGTTCAATCGCTGAATGCGTACGTCCGAAAAGCGCTTGGCATCCAATTGAGCGATTCCTTTTATGTCGGTCAGTTCCTGATGATTACCGAGAATCAGCCGACACTCAAACTCTATAACGGTGATTGCGGCATTGTTCTGGGTGAACCTCAAAGCGGACGTTTGCATTTATTGCTCAAGAAAGTGCGCACACAGCATAAATCGGACTGTGAAGAAAATGGCAGCAATTACGTGACCTATCCGCTTTCACTTTTGCCTTCTGATGCGCTCGAAAGTGCTTTTGCCATTACCATTCATAAGTCGCAGGGATCGGGGTATGGCAATATCATGATGTTTTTGCCGAAGACGGTGGGACACCCGCTGTTGAATAACCAGATGATTTATACCGGTGTGACGCGAACAGAAAAGAAGAGTCTGACGATAGTCGCCTCACAAGCTACATTTGTGGCTGGATGCCAAACGAGCATTGAACGCGACACGGGGATTGAGATTGGCATGTGAATGCGTAGTGAGTTTGAGTTTTAGTTGGGTGTGGATTGTGAATCACTACTTATTTTGGAATGGTCCGAAATTCCGGAGATTGCTGGGGAGAACGGTATCTGGAATTTCGGTGTTCATGGCGGCGAGGCGGCGTTTTCGGATAGCGGATCGACGATGGAGGGCGACGACGAGGGCGATGGCAGCAAAGATAGAAATGAGGAAAAAGAGTCCGTCATGTGAAAAGAAGGAAGCAAAGAGGCTTTTTTCGCGTGACATATTGTCGCGCCAGATGGTGAATGCAGCATTGGGGGATCGCCCGAAAATTTCTGTAAAAGCATCGTCGAATGGCGTTCCGGAGGCGACATCATGGATGAGTTTTTTGACAGCGTCGTCGCCGTGATCTTTGGCGAGCCATGAGACGAAGTGTGCGCTTTCGGCATAGGCGAGATCGACGATAGTGCCTTGTTTTCCGAAAGCGATATCGATACCTTCGAGGTCGAGCAGATGACCTGCCATCGCGGCTTTTGCAATAGTTTCTGCGCGTGAGAGGTTCCAGTCGTCTGTGGCAGTCATCGCCAATCCTTCGTAGAACCAGTGCGGAAAATAGTTATCCTGTGCAAAGCGTCGCAGTGCAGCATGATTGAGTTCATGTGCGAGTGTTCTCTCGGGTTCGATGCGTTCGGTGCCAGAGGGCGCGAGGCGGATGAGAATGACGCCATCTCGCAGGATGGTGAGTCCTGCAGCCCATTGTGGTGCGCGTCCTTTTGCATTCTGTGCCTCAAAGTATTCGTTGATATTTCCGAGTAGGTAGACATGAATGTCTTCGACAGTTTCGGGAGGCAAAAACCTAAGTGTCTTTTCTTTGGCTTTTTGTGCTGTTGCAATGACGGATTCTGCGCGCTGACCATATTGTCGCGTGAAGTAGAAGTGAAGCGTGGCTTCGTCTCTTTTTTCCAATCCGGATTTGACCGGGTGGTTTACGTTATGTTCCCGCCCGAGCCAAGCTTCAATCTGAGAATCAGTGACGGACATTTCGAGTGTTTCGTGCTCTGTTCCCTGTGCAGTGGCAGACATGGGGCAGACGATGCACGCACATAAAATGAGAAATAAACATGCTATCGTTTTAAAAAAGTGCGTATTCATTCTGCCCTCCTTTGAGATAGTCATTGGACGATGACCAGGGCCAAACCAATGTTAACGGTCAATGTATGCCTCTGTGGCATACGTGTGTAACGTTTAAACACCAAAAATGGATGTCAAATCCCAAGAAAATTGTTTTATTTTGATTAGATATTTGGATGAAACACAGGGCTACCCATTAACTTTTTTGGGGCTCTGCCCCGGACCCCAAGGCCGTAGAGTTCTATTTTTATTGATTTTTGCCTGTCGCCCCTTCAGGGCTAAACGGCATGGGATAATCATCTTTTCCGGGGTTACGCTCACGCTCCACCCCGGGCTGTACTCTTCTCGCCCTTTCAGGGCTCAGACCAAGCAATCAACAAGTTTTTTGCGATTTTCATAAAGTCAAGCATTTTTAGAACTCGACAGCCCTGGGCCTCTCCTCCATCTTTCTTAAGTATTGATTTTAAA
>DGWW01000115.1:1006-25046 GCA_002395385.1 Myxococcales bacterium UBA4248 | reverse complement strand
TCCGGGGCAGAGCCCCGGCTGAATTGTTACATTCAAACTCATTCATAAATCACATCAATGGCATTAAATCCTTTGGTCAGAGGCACGAGTATGCGTTCAAATTCAAGGATGGAAACTTCACGTGGTTGTATGGTGTCGCTCAGGGCTGCATCTTCACGTACGCGTTGGACACCTCGTCTGGCTTCTACAAAATGACGTTCTCCAATGGTTTTGGGAACATTCACTGACATGCCGGATTCAGGGGCCAGAGATTCAATGCGTACAACGTAATTGCGTTTGCTTCCCTGCGTTACTTCTGATGATCTGGTCTTCAATTCACCTGTAAAACGTGCACGTGAAAAACGAAAATAATTAAATATACTCGTTACCCAATGCCTGTGGGAGGTTGCCATCTTATAAACCGATTGCCAGGAAATAAAGGCTTCTGCTACGGGATCGCGGGCAAAACGACCAGGCTCAAAAGAAACGCCGATCACTTCATGCATTCGGTTTTCACTGTCCTTGAGGTAGCCTTCGAGTAAAGTGGTATCCTCGGTAGTCTCTAATTTAGGAAAAGAAATGGGGTATTCCTGAATATTGAAAATGAGGCCATTCGTGTCCAGGGGAAGGAAGGGCATTCCCGTCGAAAAAGCATATCCCGGCTGCTCATAACTTGCACGATAGGATGCATCTGCTTTGAACCCCGCCGCCGAAATCATCCTAAATCCAAGCGTATAGTGATCCGTCCATAACCCTTCCCGGGATTGGGATGATAATAAGGATGTATGTTCATCCAGTCGCGATCTAAAGGCATTCGCCTGTTCTTCCAGATTCAGCTGACGCCATACCGGTGAAAATCGAAAAATTCCCATAGGTTCACGTGATCGTGAATCTTCGGCAAAATTCCAGTCAAATGCAAGCCCAAGTTCGCCATTGGCCTTGCTGAGCGTGTCCATGCCTTCATCTGACATGGACAGTGGGACGGTCGCGAAGATGGTCGAGGTTGCTTTTATCGTTGCTTCATAGGAGGAAATCCAGAGCGAAGCATCGCCAATGCCTTCCTCATGCTGCGTCACGACCAGAGCACCATCCAGACTGTCGAAAAATGGCCAGAAGCCTACAACAGGCATGGTTTGGCTTAAAACACCATAGATTAGGAATCGCTCAAAAATATCGGCAATCGGCAGATTTAAACCATCCGCTTGTGCCAGATCCGAAGTCTCTATGCGGTTCGAGTCGCGCATGTTGCGTATGCTGAAATCATCCAGAGGACGCCCCTGCTGAAGGGCTGTAATCAACATGCCGAAATTGAAATCGACCGTGATGACGGTTCCCGTAGCATACGCCTTGGAATAGATGACTGGAACACCATCTATCGTCATCCATGTCTGAGAATTGTCAAGCGGTCCGGCCGAACCGACGAGATAGGTTAAATGAGTCAGATTGACTGAGGCCAGAGCATCCACATAACTCTGCTCCAAACCTAAAATGTAGGTGAGATTCTGGGCTGTACGAATACCGCCTTTACCGTCTGCGGATGCCATCGTGCGAAGACTGCCACGGGGCATTTCCATAATAACGGTGCCGCCACGCTCGAGAAAACTGCGGATCTTCGGAACCCATGTCTCATGGTCTGATGCTGATTCGGTCAACACGATACAACGATAACGCGTTAAATCTGCATCCTGGAAACGCTCCGCATTCATCAGAGAGACCGGGCCTATTTCCTGCTCAAATGTATTGAGCCACGCATGGGAAAATGACATCTCCGAAAAACTGCCAGGGGAGGGCTCGATGACTGAGCTGTCGACAACAATCAGATAATCACTCACCGATTCCAATGAAATTGATGCTCCGGGAGAGCGATGAGATTCTGTCTTCCAGATAATGGGATTCAGGCACATATAAATGCCAACCATGATGACGGCGATGCACCCCCATAAAACAAAACGCACTCGCCGATCATGTATCAATTGAGCTCTACGTGACACTGCCGACTCCTGTTAAATCTGTATCCGATTACAGGAACGAAGCTTACTCTGTATGAATTCCTTTTCTGACTTGGCAATGCCAGTTTTCTTGCCCGAAAGGGCACGATAAATATCACAGGCCCTCGTTTGATTGCCCAGTTTCTCATACTTTTCTGCTTCTGCAATTTTTTTGGATACGGCAGACTGTTTGGGCTTATGTTCTGCTTCTTTCTTGGACTCGCTGACGTCACCGAAATCTACAATCATCGAATTGGGGTTAGAAGAGGCGGCAGATGGTTTCGCAGAGGCGGCAGATGGTTTCGCAGAGGCGGCAGATGGTTTCGCAGAGGCGGCAGATGGCTTCGCAGAGGCGGCAGATGGCTTCGCAGAAGCGGAAGGCAATTGGGACTTCTTCGCTGTATTTGCTTTGTTCTGGGGGGCTGGCTCTGCCTTGGGCTTGGGGGATGCCGGTTGTGCCGTGGTATCAGGTTGAGGGGCGGGAGGCTCTGCGTCAGATTCTTCCCCCGCAAGGCCATTACCCTCATCGGACTGGGCAGCATCGGATAAATCATCCGGATTGATATCACTAATGCCCACGGCCAATCCGGCAATGAGCCCGGTTTGGGAATGCTCTTTACTTAATTCGGATAATCGTCTGGTCTGGGATGCCTCGACTTCCTCTGTATCCTCTAAAGATTGTGCTGTGACTGTATTTTCCGTGTCTTTCGGCGAATCCTTGGAGGCTTCGGGATCTTCATCGGATTCATCGGTCGCTTTCACAACTGCGTCGGAGGCGACAGACGTTTCTGCGATTTCTTCTGGAATCTCTTCTTCCTGACTCTCTTTTCTCAGGGAGGAAATAAACGCCATGATCACGATTACCACGACGCAAAGGATGGAAATGATACAGATCATGCCAAGCAACAGCCGCTTTCTGTGCAGTAAAAGCTGTTCCCTTGCCTCTTCCGGATCCTCCAGATCGCTGTCGGACATCGATTTGGTATTGATGACCGTTTTATCCGTGGGAGCCAGCTTATGCTCCTCCGGCTGCCTGCCAAGCACTTCCGAAACCGCTTGGCCAAAGACATCCAGTGCGCCGGCAATGCCGCTTTTCGTGGTATCCATCACCTCCGAATCATCGACTGCTGCCATCACGGGCATTTCGACAATTGTACCGCCATCCAGAGCTGGATCTTCCGCTTCTTCCTCCGGATAAGCTGTAAGCATGCATTGGGTTGCACCCGTCGGATCCACTTTGGATCCATCTCCGCCTACCACGAGTTTGGGTTTGGGGGCAGCATTGCTGGTCGGAATCTCATTGTAAGCTTTTTCAAGATCCGCGACCATCTCGAGGGCGGTCTGGTACCGTTTGCTCACATCTTTCTCGAGAGCTTTCATGCAAATGGCATCCAGATGGGGATCTATATAATGATCGAAACGCGCCTTGCTCGGAGAAACTGGCATGTCCGTCAAAATCGCGCGCGCCATGTCCACCATGTTGTCTCCCTGAAACGGAAGACGGTTGGTCAGCATGTAGTACATGACGCTGCCGAGCGAAAATAAATCCGATGCGTATGTGACCTGCTTGCCGATGACCTGCTCCGGACTCATAAACGCAGGCGTTCCACACATGGCACCTTCACGCGTCAGACCTTCACCCTCGATGTCTGAAACTTTGGCAATGCCAAAATCCAGAACCTTCACCATCTCAATACCGGAACGCTGAATCACAAAAATGTTCGCTGGCTTTAAATCACGATGGACAATATTGGCCGCATGGGCTGCACTCAACGCACGGGCTGTCTGAAGGGCAATCGAACAAACGCGGCGCTGATCAAGCGGATATTGCTTGGGAATCAATACGCCAAGCTCCATCCCCTCAAGACATTCCATCGCAATATAGGGCGCCTGAAGCGAAGTCTTGCCATAGTGAAGGATGCGGATGACATTCGGATGTGAAAGCTTGCTCGCCGCCTGGGCCTCGCGCTGAAAACGCGCCAGCACCACACGATCCGTCAGCAAATCGTGCTTTAATATCTTCAGCGCAACATGGCAGTCCAACGCACGATGACGGGCTTTGTACACAATCCCCATGCTGCCCGTACCGAGTATCGATTCTACTTCGAACGTATTGTCTATCACCTGGCCAAGATACGGATCGGCCGTGCTCTCACCCTTCGTGCTGCGAAAAATACGGGCCCCGCACGAAGGGCAATAGCTCTTTTGAGGCGTCATTATCGGCTTGCCGCATTTCGGGCAAACTGCGTCTAGGGTCGGCTTGTTCATCTTGCGTTCACATCAAATACTCATGCATGCCGTCTGTGATAAATCACAACACGCATGAACTCCCGCTTTTATCTCACATCTTAATCTTCGACAATACAGTTTTATTGTTTCATTGTAACTGGACGAAATACATAAAACTTTTGCCCATGAACTGAAACGTATATTTCCTGCGTATCATCAAAATAAAATTCAAAAAATTCCCCGTCCTCATGCTGCTGCGCTTCTGAACGCAGATCGCTCAGTGCCGGGCTGTCAGCCAAAAAAACATGGCGCCATTGTCCCCCCAGATTCACTTCAAACTCAAGCGCGTCATCACATCCACAGGGATTCCTGCGCACACCGAGAAACATCGGCTGATTCGAGACGGTCGTATACACATCGTCCACAACTTCATCGACACGATCCGAAGCCGACTGTATCGCACTACCCACTGCATCCATCGATTTGCATGCGGTCATGCTCAGTAAAATTGTCCCAAAAACACAAAGACGAAATAACATGCTTCCCCCATTGTGACACATTTTTACCGCCTACGACAGATCGCGGACATTGTCAATTTTTTGTTTTGGACGGGCTTTTGGCTGCGCCAATGCGCCCTTCGGGCGCGGCTTTTTGGCCTTCGGCCAAATGCGCTGCGCCTGCGGCCGGCTATCGGGCTTCGCCCAATACGCCGCCGCTTTCCATAATCAAAAACTCGCAAAAAAACATTTGAACAAATTCCAAACCATCTCGTTTACATGTCCTGTAAGCGTCATCGGCACACATGCCCTATGACATGCCAATTCCTTCGAATAGACGCA
Organism: Myxococcales bacterium UBA4248; assembly: GCA_002395385.1. GTDB lineage: Bacteria > Myxococcota_A > Bradymonadia > UBA4248 > UBA4248 > UBA4248. Next base: position 20,011 of record DGWW01000115.1, on the reverse strand, counting down.
CAAAGACGGCACTTTTTCGCCTGCAGCGCCATTCTCATGAGGTTTCTAATGACAAAAAAATACGCTCTGCCACTCATCCTGCTCGCCACTTCCCTCTGTTTTGCTGCATGCAGCGATGATGATGACGATAAAGACAGCTCTGTTCGCACGATCGACAAATGGATCGGCTCTCCGTGCACCTGCGAAGGGGAGGGATGTGAAATGATGGATATTCCGCTTCCAGCACCAGTGCTAAACGCCACGATTAAGGGATGTGAAAATATCGACATGACGGGCGTCGAAGGCGGAAAACTGGCATGCTTACGGACGATAGCGGCATCCCAGGCAAATGTCGCTCCACCTACTTATTTTCCCAAAGGTTATTGCACTATCTCGGCTGTTGGGTGCGATGGTAGCATCTTCTGCGGCGCTGCTTCCTATGGGGATGTCGATAAGCTGACAAAATGCCCAAGCGGATCGGTCATGATCGAGTCCAAATTTGATTATCCCATCGCTGAATCACCATCTGTCATTGTCAATAAAACATGTGCAAAAGCATGTAATTCCAATGCGGATTGCAATGGCGATGGTGAAATGTCCTGTATCAAGAGAAATGGATATAAATTCTGCTATAATGAGCAGAATTTTGAATTCATGGGCGACGACATCAAATACACAAAATTTTAACCTCGCCTTGAAATTCATATGAATTTCGTTAAATACACGCATCGTCAGTAATTTCCTGTGCCATCTGTGAAATTCAATCCTGGATGGGCACAGCTTCAACTTCATATAAGGATCAATAACATGACATTGACACGTAAACTTTTTGCCCTTTCTGCTATTTCTGCGCTTTCGTTTGCTCTCACCGCATGCGGTGATGATGGTGATAAGAAAGACGATCCAACTCCGACGCCGACCCCCTCTGCCGACTGTACCGCCGATGCCTGCGATGCCAATGGTACAACCCTGAACAAATGCAACAACGGCAAAATCGAAGCAGTCGATTGTTCTGCAAATGGTCAGATCTGCTCCAACAATGCTTGCGCTGATAAGCCAGCTGGTAATGTTGATTGTACTGCCGACGCTTGTGATGCCGATGGTGTTACATGGTTGCAATGTGTTGGCGGTAAGATTAACAAGGTCAATTGCGGTGAAGCTGGTAAAATTTGCTCAGATAACAAATGTGCGGACAGGCCTGCTGAAACCCCCAAATGCACAGCTGCTGATGACAAATGCGAAGGCACGGTTCGACATTTCTGCAATACCGAGACTGGCGAAATGGATTCACAGGATTGTGCAACTGGCAAGATGATTTGTGACAACAAACAATGCATCGAAGCAAGTGCCGCAACCTGTACAAAAGACGCTAAAAAATGCTTAGATGATGCAAAGTATATCGTCTGCGATGCAAGTGGAAAATGGGGTAAAGAGCAATCGTGCGGCAAAGACAAAATCTGTCAGGGAGAGGGTGAATGTGTCGATAAGTCTGCCGAAGTAACCTCAATTATCGGCCAGCCCTGCACATGCACAGGCGATAACTGCAAATTTACAATTACCGGAGCAGAATTGAAAGCTGCACTCGGAGATGCGCTCATAAATGACGAGACTTTGGGCGGATTTGTTAGCCAATTGCTCCCAGCCGATGACGCCAAAATTACGGCACCTAACTATTTCTCAAATGGCATTAAAGGATGTGATGGCTTGGTTGCACCCGAAGGGATGGCTGTTGGATGTTTTACATCGGATAAAATTGAGTTGGATGAGGGATTCCAGGGCATGGTTACAACAGCTGGACAGCTTGTACCTCTCTTGCTTGGAGTAATGAAGGTAGATACGACCGGTATTGATATCACCAAAATAATGGACATGGTTAATCAAGTCGCTAAAGATGGTATTCCATTCACGGCAAACAAGGGCTACTGCCTCTTGGCTGATATTGATATCGCTTTAAATGTTACAAGTGAAGAGATTAGTAAATTTATCAAAATGAGCGAAGTCAACAAATTGCTCGAAAAAGTCAATACGCCAAATCACAATCATGAAAAAGCCAAGAACGCAAAATGTCCCGAAGGCAGCGTCTTGCTGAGCTATGGCGTCAATAAAGAAACTGCTGATATGGGATCGGCGGTTGTCGGATTCGATATGTGCCTCCAATCCTGCACAAAAGATGCTGACTGCCGCACTGCAGACGGTTACAGCTGCGTCGAACTCCCCAATGGCGTTCCTGCCGAAGGTCAGACCACAGCAGATCTTCCCAAAGTCAAAGTTTGTTTCGACCAAACAAATATTGATTATTTCACTAATATGACGAATTCATTCTCTGCTGTTGTACCTGCAGAATAATTTAACCAGTTAGCTCTATCTAAAAGCCGATTCTTTAAAAGTAATCGGCTTTTTTTGAATTTGATATAATATATATCATGAACGAAACTTATATATATTATGCGCCTAAAAATATACATTTGTACGCTCGTAACTTAATATGTACATTCCTATTATCGTAACAGTTCAGCCCTGATTCTCATTCCCCATTCCCTGTCAACGGTGAGCATCGTTAGATGCGAACAAATCCGTTTGTAAAAAAATAAAATCCAGCCTACTGCTGAGTCGTTACCTGTTACCTTCTTGAACATAGGATTCATTATGACGCTAAACGCAAAATTCATCACGCTCTCTGCTTTTGCAGCGCTTTCATTCGGCATGGCTGGCTGCAGCGACGACTCGGCCGCCCCTGTTCACATCCCCGATACACCTGAGATTCCACCCGTCGTCGAATGCACAGAAAATGCCTGTCTAAATGACAGCGTTCTTAAACTGTGTCGGGACGGCAAAATCTCCCTCGTTGACTGTACTCAAAATGGTCAGGTATGCATGGACAATGCATGCAAAGTCAAAACGGACGATCCGATTGTCGAACCAAAACCCGAACCCGAATGCTCCGCCGACGTATGCCTCGACGGCACGACGCTCAATAAATGCGTGGACGGAAAATTCGTTGCGCAGGACTGCACCAAATCCAACAAAATTTGTAGCAATGATGCCTGCGTCGAAGACACCACCATCCCCGAGGACCCCAAGCCCGAACCAGAATGCACGGCAGACGCATGCGCCAACAGCCTTTTTCTCAATAAGTGCAACGATGGCAAAATCGTACAGATCGACTGCTCCGAGAATAATCAGATCTGCCAGAACGACGCTTGTGTCGACAAACCCGAATGTGAGGCCGACAGCTGCATAAATAGCATTACGCTGTCCAAATGCAATGATGGCAAGGTCGAAATCGTAGACTGCTCCGCAAAAGACCAGATCTGCGATAATAACGCATGTGTCCCAAAACCGGCATGCACCGAAGATACCTGCTTTAATGATTTGACACTGGCCAAATGCAGCGAGGGCAAAGTCGAAATGATTGACTGCTCCCAGAATGATCAGGTCTGCAAAGCCGGTGTATGTGTCGAAAAACCGCAATGTACCGAAGATTCCTGCATCAACAGCCTCACCCTTGCCAAATGTAAAGATAGTAAAATCGAAGTCGTCGATTGCTCCAAAGATGGCAAAATCTGCAGCAGCAGTGCATGCGTCAAGAAACCGGTCGATCCCGTCAAATGCGATCCTAAAGCCGAGGCCACATGCGATGGCGCGATCCTCGTCACCTGCACGCCCGAAGGCGTCGAAGAACGCATCGACTGCACCGAAGAATCAAAATTATGTGATGCGGCGGCTAAAGAATGCGTCACTCCTGCTGCCGAAAAATGCAAGACTTCTCAAAATGCATGCGATGGGACAACTGCTGTTTTGTGCAACGAAAGCTCTGGTCTTTTGGATCGCATCGACTGCACACAGGAAAATAAAATCTGCAAATCGACAAAAACTGGTGATGTCACAACGGTTACATGCGACTGGGAATGCGAAGTCAATACTTACGAGACTTCCTGTGTCAATGCGACTACTGCAAAAATCTGTGAAGATCACCACATAATTACAAAGACCTGTGCCCAAAATGAAAGCTGCAAAGCCGGTGCATGTGTCGTCAAATCTCCCAAAGAACTCTGCCTCGAAAAAGGTATGGAATGGCTCGAAGCCACACAGGAATGTGTCACACCTTCTGTGCCATCTGTCGTCGGTGGCGCCTGCAAATGCCTCAATAATTGCACAATCACCATCTCTGGCAAAGAAATAAAGAGCATCATAAACTCTACTGTGCAAGGTTTTGCATCGGATCTTTTCAACCAGATCAAAGATACCGACACAATCGTTGCTCCCAATTACTTCCCTGGCAAAGAAAATATCGAAGGATGCGATGAACTTGCTGCTGTCGTGCCCGAAGGGATGACACTAGGATGTTTCCGCGACTCCAAAATCACATTCCCAAAAGGGCTCACTGATTTGATGAAAAACTTGCCCACCACAAAATTGAGCATTTTGGGAATCATTAATATCGATATGTCTGAATTTTTAGATGCTGAAATGGCTGCCAAAGTCATTGGAATCGCAGATTTGTTGGCCAATGGTATTGAATTCGCAGCACCCAATGGATATTGTCTTGCTGCAACGATAGATATCGGTGGTACAATCGCTGCCTCAATGACAAATCTTCCTCTTATAGGTAGTTTAGATATTTTAACATCCAATCCACTGGATAAAACCAATGGACTGGTTAAGAAAATCAATACCGGTGATCATGCTACGGTTGTGGCTAATGCTGCTAAAGTCGATAACTACTGCCCAGTTGGAAGCACTCTCTTCTCATACACGATGAACTTTGATAAGCCTATTAGTATGGATTTGAAGAAAGTTTTAGGCAAAATGATGAGATTAACAGCAACAATCAAAGGCGACATTGGTTTCGATATGTGCCTCAAATCCTGCAACACCGACGATGATTGCCGCAAGGACGAAGGCTACAGCTGCGTCGAAATGCCCGATGGTGTGCCCGCCGAAGGTCAGACCTACGACGATATGCCCAAAAAGAAAGTCTGCTTCGATCAGGCCAATATCGACTATTTTACCAAAATGACCGAAGACTTCAGCCCCGAAACTTAATCCACTAAGATTAAAGAATAGATACAACAAGCAATTCAAAGGCCCGAATATTTTTCGGGCCTTTTTTTGCGCTCGGCGAGCGCAAAAATTGACGATTCACCCCCTATGCTTTATTTTTCTTCGAAAGCTCAAATCATTCGATAATGCATCATGCATAATTATGAATGCATCATGAAATGTCATACATGCTACCACAATTCCCCATTGGAAATAACGAAAAATTTCGCTATGCTTATGCGCCGTTGTGCTTCGTTCAGGCGCGGCAATTCTATTTGGAATGTATTCAGTTGTACAGACGTATGCACACACGCTTTTGGCTGGCAGCAGATATGCGTCTGCACGACTTTATTGACATGTACAGAGGATTACACAATGTCCCTTCACTCAAAGTTTATCACCCTTTTTACCATTGTCACGCTTTCCTTTGGTATCTCTGCCTGTAGTGACGATGGGTCTCCTTCGATTCCCGATGACGCCGAATGTACCGTCGACGCTTGTGCTGCCGATGGGCATACACTGAATCAATGCCATGATGGCAAAATCGTTTCGCAGGATTGTGCCGATTCCGGAAAAATATGCAGCAATGGCGCTTGTGTTGATTCCGATGAAAATCCGGATGATTCTAAATGCACTGAAGATGTCTGCCTCGACGAGACGACGCTCAACAAATGTCATGAAGGCAAATTCATCAAACAGGATTGTTCTAAATCAGGTAAGATCTGTAGCAATAATGCATGTGTCAAGAAAACCGAAGAGCCGACTGAACCGGAATGCACAGCCGACGCCTGCGATTCTGACGGTATTACGCTTCTCAGATGTAACGATGGTGCTGTCGAAAAAGTCGACTGCTCGCTGGATAATGACCAAATCTGCAGCAACAATGCCTGTGCTCCTAAAGGCACCGAACCGGAATGCACAGCTGACGCCTGCGATTCCAATGGCATTACGCTCCTCAAATGCAAGGATGGTGTCATCGAAAGAGTCGACTGCTCGCTGGATAATGACCAAATCTGCAGCAACAATGCCTGTGTTCCCAAAGGTGCCGAACCCGAATGCACAGCCGACGCCTGCGATTCCAATGGCATTACGCTCCTCAAATGCAAGGATGGTGTCATCGAAAAAGTCGACTGCTCGCTGGATAATGACCAAATCTGCAGCAACAATGCCTGTGTTCCTAAAGGTACAGAACCCGAATGCACAGCTGACGCCTGCGATTCCGACGGCATAACGCTCCTTCGATGTAACGATGGCGCCGTCGAAAGAGTCGACTGCTCGCTGGATAACGACCAAATCTGCAACAACAATGCCTGTGCACCCAAAGGTGTCGAACCCGAATGCACAGCCGACGCCTGCGATTCCAATGGCATTACGCTCCTCAAATGCAAGGATGGTGTCATCGAAAGAGTCGACTGCTCGCTGGATAATGACCAAATCTGCAGCAACAATGCCTGTGCACCTAAGACAACAGAGCCCCCCGCATGCGATCCTGCACAGGAAGCCAAGTGTGACGGCAATACGCTCGTGACTTGTACGCCCGAAGGTAAAGAAAATCGCATCGATTGCGAGGGCGAGTCAAAAATCTGCGATCCGGCTGCCCACGAATGCATAGCACCCATCGTGGGTTCATCGGTGGGTATGCCATGCACATGCACGGGAGACTCTTGCGATACCGTGATTACGGGCGCTGAGTTGAATCCGACAATGGGAAGTTACGCCCCAAAGTTTGACAATTCAGATCAGATTATTGTTCCTAACTTTTTTGGTAATACTTCTCAGATCTCCGGTTGCGAAGCTTTAGCTGCTGAGATTCCCGAAGGTATGGCACTTGGATGCTTCAGGAATAGCACGCTTACTGCTACACCTGGGTTTATCAAAGATGCCAAGAGCTTTATGAGTACTCTGAAAAGTCTGGGCAAGGATTCCCTGGCAAATTGGGGATTGAAATTTATTGAGAAAGTTGAAGCGAATGTAAAACTGGACGTCCCCAATGGTTATTGTTTTGTCGGAGCACTCGATGCACACCTCGTGTTTTCACAGAGCAGCAATCTCATCCAAATGGCCTTGCAAAACCGAGGCGCTAAACTCGTCGCTTTGGCCGATAAAAAATTCGATACCGGCGATATCGAAAAAGCCAAGACTGCCACTTGTCCCGAAGGCTCGGTTCTTATTAATGATATCCATAAAACAACGACAATTGCAGGGTATGGCCAGGATGGAAGCGATAAGACGGCATTCTCAATGGCGATGTGCTTGAAATCCTGTGAATCTGACAGCGATTGCCGTACAAGCGAAGGCTATTCATGCGTCGACTGGCACGAAAAGAAAGTCTGTTTCTATGCGGCGACCATCGATGCCATTCACGAACTCGAGACCTCACTCGATATCAAATAGCTTTTTAGAATAACTGGTGTAATTATTGCTAAACTCAAAAGCGGTTTCGGAAGACCTCCGAGACCGTTTTTTTGTTCTTAATTCCTCATTCCGCATTACAAAGTGAGCATCGTTAGATGCGAACAAATCCGTTTGTAAAAAAATCACCCAAATCATACCATCTCAACGAATCCCGCAACACCCAATGTTTTTGCATTCATAATTCCGCATTCCGCATTAAAAACAATTGCACATTGCACATTACTCATTCAAAACAATACCGCATGATTAACAACTCCCTTTATTTGCCCAAAACGCATAACGTGTGGTAGACAGCTTCTACGAGTATCTATTCATCCGAATTTGTGATGAAATACCCTCCCATGCTTTATTTTTGAAAAAAAATCATGTCTGAAAATACAGAACTAAAAAGTCCATCGAGCGCTGGTTCAGCCCTGAATGCTACCGGTAATAATTCCGCTTCGGAATTTGATTCCACACAGCGGGGAATCTCTTCGGAGAAACCGCGAAATGAGTTCGCTCCGGGAACGCTTCTCAATGCGCGCTATGAAATCGTTAAAACGGTTGGAAAGGGTGGATTTGGTATAGTTTATGAGGCGGTCGATAAAAATGATCATGATCGCCGGGTGGCTGTCAAAACCCTGAAACACAACATCGATGATTACGAACTTGCTCAAAAACGATTCGAACGTGAAATCGAGTTTTGTAAGCAGCTTCGAAGTCCCCATGTCGTCAAAATATTCGACAGTGGTGTCGCAGATGATGACACGCTCTTTTATGTCATGGAATTCCTCGAAGGGCGAGGACTCGATGAAAGACTCGCCATGCGCGAGACTTTCTCTTTTATTGATGCGAAAAATCTGCTTCTGCAAGTCCTCGATGCACTTGTCGAGGCACATCAGCATGGTATTGTACACAGGGATATCAAGCCTGCCAATATCTGGTTGATGCCGCCACCGCCCGATAATCCTCAAAAACTTTTTGCAAAAGTGCTCGATTTCGGCATTGCAAAGGCGATTGATGATCCGACAAAACAGGAAAAACTGACACAGACTGGAACCTGGATGGGATCGCCTGCTTATATGAGCCCCGAACAACTCAGAGGCGGAACCATTACACAGGCTTCTGACGTATTTGCACTCGGGCTCGTGGCAATTGAAATGCTCACGGGGTATCAGACTGCCGAAGGTGAATCGCCGATGGATGTCGCAATGTCCATCATTTCACCCAATGAAATCTTTATCGAAGACTGGATTCTTAGTTCGTCTCTCGGCAATATCTTCGCACGATGTGTTAAAAAAGATCCAACTGAACGCTATGCCAATGCTGGTGAACTCGAGGCTGCGCTGTCTGAGCTGGACGACCAGATACTGATCAACGAGTTTAACGCTGTTAAAATTCGGGGACTGAATCGACGCGGGCGTTCTGTAACCACACAATCTATACAGCAGACGCCATCGACGGTTGCAACCGCAGTGGGGTTGTCTCTCGATGACAAAAAACAGCTCAATCGAAACATATTTCTGGTCGGTGTGCTCATTCTATTGATCACGGTGATTGTCGTTCTCGTGCTGGTGAAGTTTTTAGTTGGAGCTGAAACATCCGGTTCTGAAGAGACCAAGACCGCCCAACCCGCATATATCACGGCTTTGTCCAAAGGGGCCATGAAGGGGATGGGACATGGTGTCTATGATCCGATGCGTGTAGAAATCAGCATTTCATCCATGCCCGAAGGGGCCGTCATCTATCGTGCAGACGATAATTCTGAAATCGGAAAAACACCGCTCACGGTTTCACCGTACGCTATTCCAATGTCGGGACCGAATAGAACATGGAATCTTGTCGCTAAAGCCGAAGGGTTCCGGGACTATCCCATTGCGATTGTCCCCAAAATGACGACGAGCCCCACAATGAATATCATGATGATACCTGATCGGATTCCTGATGGTGAGGCTGGTGGACCTGGTGCTCCCGGCAGGCCTGGTGCTGATGCAAATCCACCTGCACATCCCGCACCGGCTGTTGCTCAGCCAAAAGACACCAAGCCTGAACCTAAAAAAGTCGATGCCGAACCTGCAAAAGAGCCTGCTCCCGATTCGGCTAAAAAGGCAGATTCCGGGTCGACTAAAAAGACGGATTCTGGTTCAACCAAAAAAACGGATTCCAAATCTTCGTCTAAAAAGAAATCTTCAAAATCATCCTCGAAGAAAGGTTCTAAAGTTCAATCGTACGACATCGATTCGATGTTGGGTAAATAATCTTATGGGGCGACCATGCGTCGCCCCTTTTTCGTATCTTATGACGTGATCTTTATCGACTCGATAGCGTGCGTTTGCATAATGATTGCGGTTTATATAAATAAACGCCGCGTATTGCAAATAGCGGCGTATGCTGGCCGTATGCACCGCAGGTGCAAAGGCCGCATATACCAATGATAAAAGATCTAAATGTGCAACCGCCACAAGCTTAAAAAATAAACCATAAAAATTCACATTCCATTATGAATTATGAATTACAATTTTCCTTGAATTGCACTAGCGTATTTATAAGATATTTTGGGTGCTTTGCCTGCTTGAAGTGGAGGTGTTATGAATAAATTTAAAACGATTCTGATTGCGATGATGGCTTCGGGGACGGTCTGCTTTGCTGCCTGTTCTTCTGATACAGAGACAATTTCGAATATTCCGGAAAACCCAACCAAGCCTGAAGATCCAGGGACAACTCCCGATCCCTGTCAGTCGCCGTGTTCAGAAAATGCCGTGAAATGTCAGGACAATGCCGTCTGGATTTGCCAAAAAGATGGTGCTGAATGTTCCACATGGCAGATTTTGAAAGAATGTACCGAAGGGACTGTATGTGATGAGGCGACCACTGGCTGTAAATCGGATTGCAGTATCCAGTGCGACCCCAATGCGATGATGCGCTGTAACGGAAACGTACTGCAAAAATGCACTCCTGATGATAATGGATGCGGCTCGTGGGAGACTTTCGAGCAATGCGATGGTGTTTGTGATGAACAGACACATCAGTGCCAGCAAACATGCGAGAGTGAATGCACGGTCGGAGAAAAGAAGTGCGACAATCAGGGCATTGCTGTTTGCGTCGATTCGGATGGCAAGGGCTGCGGCGCATGGGGAACTGCCGAACCCTGTAACGAGGGAATGGAATGCAAGGATAATCCTGTCGAATGTGTGGCTGCATGCACCAGTGAGTGCACTGCCGGCGAAACTCAGGTATTGGCTGCGCAGTATCGGGAATGCATGGACTCGGATGGTCATGGATGCATGAAATGGAAAACACAGGCAGAATGCAAACAAGGTGAATTCCTCGATGCAGAATCCAAACAATGCAAACCGGTGTGCGGGGATAAATGCGAAAAATTCTCGATCGTTTTTTTGCCCGATACCCAGGAATACGTCCGTCCGTCCGGTAATGGTATGATCCTCAATGAACAGCTCGAGTGGATTAACAAGCACTATAAAGACAAAGAATGGAATATCAAAGCCGTCCTGCATCTCGGGGATATGACCGATACGAACGACGCTTCGGCCTGGAAGATGAACGATACGGCGTATGCCAAATATATCGATCCGCTCGATCTCGCTTATCTGCCATGTACGGGAAATCACGATTATTTGATGTGCGACAGCAATAGCTCTGCTGTAGATTCATGTTACTATTCCCGTGGTGGCACGCGGGTCTCTTCAGCTGGAAAGTTCAATAATGACCGGTTTAATAAATTGAATTGGTCCTATGCCAAATTCGGGACATTTCAATACACAGGAAATGCCTATCTGACCATGACGGTTTCGGGCATCAAATTCCTTCTCATGACGGTCGAATTTGCACCTCGCAAAGATACCATTTGCTGGGCCGAGGATATCATCAGCAAACACCCCGATCACAAGGTCATTATTACGACGCATGCTTATTTGAGCAGTTATGCAGATACCGAAAAACGCAACGGCTCCAATAAATATATATCCGGATATACCGCAGGATCCGGTCCCGACAGCCTGGCGACCGGTGCCAGCGGTTATGAAGTTTATAAAGAACTCGCTGCGCGACATAACAACATTATATTAGTTGCATGTGGACACGTCAGTTCCAGTACTTTCCGCATCAACAAAGGTAATGCCGACAACTGGTTTAACGAGATGCTCGTCGATTATCAAAGCGAAAATCCTGCCGATGGAAAATGTGAACATACGCACGATCATGGCGGGGCTGGTGGCGGATGGATGCGAATCCTCACATTCGATCCCGCCAATTATACAATCCAGGCTTCGACAATTACGACGAGACCCGACAGCTATTTTAAGGGCGGAAAACCTAGATTTTTCTGTACCCCCATGCCTGACTCGCCCAATGTCGATTATGCCAAATATCCCGACGAAACCCCCGAGGCACCGCTCTCTGTCGAGGACATTGAACATGCCAATACGACTTATCACAAGTTTACTGTCAACTATGACTTTGTCACTCCCGTCGATTACAAAGTGACCGATGGCAATGTCGGATTTACCCATCGTTTTGTCAATGATATCAGCAGCGGCAATCAGGAAAATCCCGCCATCGCCATGAGCCGTACTTCGCGCAATTTCGTAGCAGCCTGGGCGGATGAAGCCTACGATAATGACAGCGATTCGGGAAAAGATACCGATGGTAAAGGCAATCACGATATCCGGGCACGCATCATGTGCGAAACGGGATGCTTCAAAGGGAAGGAAATCACGGTCAATACGACGACCACAGGCCATCAGCATCACCCGGCAGCTGCGATGAATCCCGACGGCGATTTCGTCGTCGTTTGGACGAACGATCAGGATCACGGCGTTTATATGCGCAAATTCGATTTGTCCGGCAAAGAACTCCTCAAGGAAACCAAGGTCAATACATCTGGAAATGCCAATATGGCTGCGGTGGCGATGGCCGATGACGGTTCCTACGTCATCACCTGGCAGGATGGCGATGTCTATATGAGGGGATTTGACGCCAGTGGCAATGAGACGTTTGCTCAGGTCAAAGTCTCGGACAACGAAATGCAGTCAAAAGGCAAGCGCAGCCTGCCCGATATCGGCATGGAGGCCGGCGGCGATTTCGTTATCACCTGGGAAGACGATGCCGATGGCGATGGTTATGGCGACATCCGTGCCCGCGGCTTTAAGAAGGATGGTTCGCAGCGCATCGAAGAATTTACGGTCAATGTCAACCTCGATGATCAGCAGCACGATCCCTCGATCGGTATGAGCAGTACCGGTGATTTCACGATCGCCTGGGAAGACGATACCGATGGCAACGGCGTTTTCCGCATTCGCATGCGCGGCTTCAATAAGGACGGCAGTGAACGCGTCGCACATGATTTCGTATCGGCCGCTGGCGAAGATGCAACAGACCCGAGCATCTGCATGTCTGACAAGGGCGTGACTTACTTTACCTGGGCTGCAAAATCATTCACGGATTCGAAGGGCAATAAGCGAAGCAATGTCGCCGTGCATAGCGATTCCAATGATTTGTCTAAAGAATCTCTCGTCAGCCCAATCTATGCCGGTTCACAGAACCAGCCCGCAATCGCCTGCGCCGCCAATGGTCGATATGTCATCTTGTGGCATGACGATCTCGACGGAAACGACTATTATGAAATTATGGGCAAGGGATTCTAATAGATATATTGATATGGAAGGGGGCCGAGCCCCCTTCGGCGCTATCGCGTAAAGATAACCATTCGCGCCGTCGGAATGATGCAGATTCTAGAAAGCAAGGCGAAGCCGGAGAGAGCGTACTTGGTACGTGACCGACGGCGACAACGCAGCTGACGATGAAGATGCGCATTCCGGCGCGCGATACGCGCCTACCCCCGATGCGGGGCATAGCCCCGCAACGCCCCAAAACCATACTCGATGAGTTCGCATCGTAGATAATCACAATAACTCCTGTGGTATGACATTATTACAAGCAATTCAAACAGAACTCTTCCGCCTTCAGGATACGAAATACCGGGACTTCCAATATAAGCTGATACCCACGGTCGAGCCTCGCTGCGTCATTGGAGTTCGCACACCCAATCTGCGAAAATATGCCAAACAATTGTATCAAAACCCCGATATCAGTAGTTTTCTCAATGCACTTCCTCACCAGTACTTCGACGAAAACCAGCTGCATGCATTTGTCATTTCTGAATTAAAGGAATTTGAACTTTGTATTCAGGAAGTCACTCGCTTTTTGCCATTCGTGGATAATTGGGCCACCTGCGATCAGATGTCGCCTAAAATATTTAAAAAACATCGCGCTGAATTGCTCAGTCATATTTTACAGTGGATCCATTCTGATCATGTTTATACTGTGCGCTTTGCTATCGGCATGCTGATGCAGCACTATCTGGATGATGCCTTCAAAACCGATTATCCCGAAATCGTATCATCCATTCATTCCGATGAATATTATATCAATATGATGATCGCATGGTACTTCGCGACTGCACTCGCCAAACAATATGATTCGATTATTCCGTATATTCAAAATGACAAACTGGATGTATGGACGCACAACAAAACGATCCAGAAAGCAGTCGAAAGTTATCGTATTACCAATGAACAAAAGATATATTTAAAATCACTTAAGAGGAAAGGGTGATTGTCATTCTGGGGTGTTATTGCGTTCTTTTTCATAAAGTATTTTCAGATAGGTCGGGCCTTCTTTCCAAATTTCTGTTTCGAGATCAAACAAAGCCTCATAGGTATCAGATTTGGCGAAATCGAGCAGCGCCTGTTCAAATGATATAGGATTGTCTCTTGCATAAGACATCAGCATACAGCGCATGACCGTGATGGCGGTTGTTTCTTTTAGTGCATCTGTGACAATAAAATTAGAATTCGCCATAACGCATGCTCTTGACAAAAGACAAACATTCAATTGCTTGTATGGAAACGACCCCATCTTCGATGCGAAATTCCTGTGGTATCAGTTTTCGCTGTTTTGCCTTTCGAATGGAAGCGGGTACAAATGCCAGAGTCTGCTCAAGAGATGAGGTAAGATAAAAACCGATTCCCAAATCGAGCCCGGCATGACATCGTGACATATCAATATCGGACACTCCGATGTAACTTCCGTGATATAGAATAACGCCATCGGTCAAGTGAATCATACTTCCACTCCATTACATTTCAAGACCTCTTCAACTTCATTCAATGCATGGTTATAACTGCTGACATGGAGCAGATCGTAACATTCTGCAATAAAGCCAAGCAAATCATACTTTGCAAAAATGTCGGCGCATTCCGAAGGCATTTTATGCCATTTGACCTGTGCTTTGCGAAATACCCAGCATTGCATGTCGGCGATGCCCGCTTGATCCTGATTTGTGATAATTATATTATCCATTTGGTTTTCTATTTGAGTTGGTCTTTATAATAATCATGAATGTCAACGGAATATTGTCAAAGCATCCGCGCAATTGACAGTATAGCAATTTTGTATGGGAATGGCGAGGAAATTGGAGGGATAAACAAAATGCGGCGTATCCCGCAGGGATAGCCGCATTCGCGAGCCGTATGCGCCGCGCGCATAGGCTCGCCACAATATACAAAACGCGGCGTATTGACCTCACCTACCCCCAGACGCTTTGCGTCTGTCCCCCCTCCCTCTCCCGATGGGCGAGGGAATGAGAACGATTTTTTTAACTATTGGTGAGTTGTTTAAATAAATCCTGTCCCAACATGCGAAGGGAGGTTTTGGCAATACTAATCATAATATCCAGCATTTCACGTTGGTCCCAGTGTCCGCCGTCTCCTTTCGTATAAATGGATGCTGCTTGAAGCATAATCGTCAAACCATTTCCAGATACGAACTTATTCTCACATAAATTGGTGTTTATTGGCATACCATAATTTGCTGCAGTCAGTCTATCCAGGCGATTCAACGTCCCATTATCGTAAGCTATAGTGTATACACTGCCATCTGGACGATCAATTGTTATATTTTGTGTTAAAAAATTCGATCCTTCAAGAAATAGAACATAAGGAAAATATCGCTCTAAAAGCATGAAATTTGCGATCTCACGAATATTCTTATGAGCACGTTCAATGGCATTGCCAGCAGCCATAAGCATCTGATCTTTGTTTTTTCCTACAAGTACTCCCTCTTTAATATTATCAATATCTTTACCCTGATACTTCGCCTCAGACACAAGAATAACTCGCCAATCACCGTGATCATCCAATACCTCGACGATTCCACCATCAGGCTTAATGGATGCACTTTTGAGAAATAAAGTCTGTCCAAGAGTCGAATCAATTCTTTGTAATGCATCGTTAATCTCATGCTTCAAGAGAGAGGCTCGATACCGAAACTTTAATTTTGGATACTCATTCGTAAGCATCATATGTGCCACAGAAGATGTATAAGCTACGCTTGCATCGTGAATCTGAGCATTTTCATCAAAAATACCTATAACACCATCATTCGCTATTTGTTGCACAGTCAGACGATCTGATTGACCTTTATTCTTCATTCTTTGACTCCTTATTATGAATCATATCAAAAAACTCATTCACATCGCCTGCTGATGAGTATTCTGGATTTTGTCCCAGCTCACACATAAGATCGAGATGTTTATTAAAATAATCAATAGAAGAGACATCGCTGTCGCACATCAGGCAATGACGTCCCTCCGAAATACAAACTCGTCCAACTGTCCCGCTTCCAGCAAAGAAATCTAATACAATAGAGCCTGAATAAGATAATGCTTTTACGAAACGATCGATAATTTCTACAGGTTTTTGAGTGGGATGCCCCACACGTTCTTTGCTATTGCCATTCAGTCTGCCAATTTCCCAGACATTTGTTGGATTCTTCCCTTTTTTTGTATTTTCAGGATTCAACCTTTTGTCTTTTAATGCAAGTTCAAGCTCTTTATCGGAATATGGCTCTCTTACAGAATCCAAATCAAAATAATAATCTTTGGTTTTGACCAGCCAGATGGCTTCTTCGTGTCGGTTGGCAAAGAATCTGTGAGCAGACATTCCATTTCTATAATGCCATATTATTGTATTGACCAATTGGAATTTTGTCTGGTTTCTAATGTAATGTATAATATCGATAAGATCGCCTGATTTTTCCTGTCTGAACTGGATGCCGCCAAAAATGACCATACTTCCTTTTGGTGAAAGTACACGATATGCCTCCTTTATCCATAGTGAAGCCCAGTCAATATAATTGTCATACGTATCCCATCCTGCCAGTTTAAGATTGTAGGGGGGATCAATACAAATCAGTTGAATAGAATTATCCGGAATCGTCTTCAAAAAGTCGACGCAGTCCATAATGGACAGGCATAAGACAGACTGTTCATCTGGTTTGAAACAGGATAATGTACCCTGAACCGGTTTGTCCTTGCGCAATCGGTTCAACGACATCAGCGCATGGTTGTGATGAGATCTATTGTGAATTGCCATGATTGTCCTGTTTTAATTCCATAAGAAAGTCGCCCGCGTATTGCAAATAGCGGGCGTTGGCGTGCCGTATGCGCAGCGCGCATAGGCACGCCCAAAATATACAAACGCCCGCGTATTGCAAATAGCGGGCGTCAGCGAGCTGTAGAGCCGTGTCGTGACACGGCTCAAAGCGAGCAAAGACGTTCCGTGACACGGCTCAAAGCGAGCACGCCTCACCCCCTAAATCCCCCTCTCCAACAGAGAGGGGGACTTGATGATTAACCGGTAACTTTCTTATTGAAAGCTTCAATCATCTTATCCCATTCGGGGACGTAGCTGCGCATGGTCTTCCAGAAGCACTGGCATTCGCGGGCTTTGAAGGCTTCGATATCGATGCCCTGCTGCTCGCACCAGGTGAAGTAACCGAGGTTGAAGACGCGTTCGCGGTCGCGCTGCGTGAGTTCGATGATGTTGTCGGTGTTGAGGCCGAGGATGTACTGGCCGTAAGCTTCGGCGGCATCGAGTGCGTCGAAATCGGCTTTGCCGTTGTAATCGCGGCCGAGGATGAGGCCCTTTTCGGAGCCGTACATGCGGGCACCGTCGGTGGCGACGGTCATCACGACGTCGTCTTTGCCGAGTTTCATCATCTTGGCCATCTTGATCGACGACAGAATGTTGGCGATCGAGGAGAGGCCGAGGTATTTGAGGCGATCGAGGAGTTCGGCTTTGA
The DNA here is from genome assembly GCA_002395385.1 of Myxococcales bacterium UBA4248. Taxonomy (GTDB): domain Bacteria; phylum Myxococcota_A; class Bradymonadia; order UBA4248; family UBA4248; genus UBA4248. The sequence goes on along the minus strand of DGWW01000115.1, from coordinate 2,434 downwards.
CGCCATAGCGTTCGGCGAGGAGCTTGCGGCCGGCTTCGCTGTTATACAGGCAGAAGATGTGGTCGGAGGCTTTGTCGCTGAGGCCGAGGACGTAGTCTGTGTTCATCACGTTGTGGATGAGGGGCACGTGTTTGTCGCCGATACCCTGGATGTTGTGATCGCCGAAACCGTTGTAGAGGAGCGTCGGGCATTCGAGGGCTTCGACAGCAACGATCTTGGAGCCGTAGTGATCCTTGAGGTAATCGCCTGCGCCGATGGTGCCGGCAGAACCGGTGGCGGATACGAATGCACGGAGCTTGGCGTCAGCATGGGTCTTCTGGAAGTTTTTGAAGACGTTTTCGAGGGCCGTGCCGGTGCAGAAGTAATGGGCGAGGTGATTGTTGAACTCAGCGAACTGATTGAGGATGAAGTTCTTGGAATCCTTGGCGAGTTCGTTGCATTTGTCGTAGATTTCCTTGACGTTCGATTCGCAGCCGTAGGTGGCGATGATGTCTTCGTCGGGATTGACGGTCCATTCGCGGAGCCACTGGAAGCGTTCCTTGCTCATGCGTTCGGGCAGGATGGCGACGCCACGGCAATTCATGAGGCGGCTGATGGCGACGCCGCCGCGGCAATAGTTACCGGTGGACGGCCAAACGGCGCGGTGCTTGGTGGGGTTGAAGGCGCCGAGGATGACGCGCGGAGCCAGGCAAGCATAGGCAGCAAGAACTTTGTGGGATCCAATCATGGGGGCGAGGCAGCCGACCATCGTGATGATGGTGGCATCGACGCCGGTCATTTCCTTGGTCAGCACGAGGTGAACGGGGACATCGACGATCGACTTGCGGTCTTCGCCATTGTACCAATGGACGCGGTACAGGTTGAGGGGATTGGGGGCATCCGGATCGACATCGGCGAGTTTGGCCTTGATGTCAGCGGGAATTTTGCTGGGGTCGGCTAACATGGCGAAAGTCGGCAGCGTGAGCTTCTGCTCTTTAAAGCGAGCGGCTGTCTCGTTTACGGTTTTCTCGTCGGCGACTTTCGTCGTTACACCAAGTCTTGCTAAGATCTTTTCCATTTTCCTGTCCTTGTTAGGGTTATACTAAGAGACGCACGGGAGCGTGCGTCTATATTGGGGATAAGCTGTGACAGACGTTCCACGGAACATCTTTACCGGGATTGTGCGCAGAGATGCACGCACCATTTCCCTCTGTCTGTCGGGTTTTATCACGCAACGATGCGGCGTTCAATTGCAATCGACTGGTGCGACATGTATGTATTTTCTTGGTACTCGCCTATGCGCATTGCGCATACGGCTCGCCTGCGCTGCTATCCCTGCGGGATACACGGCGCTTTGCTGTTTTGGGGCGCGCTATCTGCGATACGCGCGCTCGCCGGGCTATCGCTGCGCGATACGCGCGCCCGCCGGGCTATCGCTGCGCGATACGC
>DGWW01000115.1:0-956 GCA_002395385.1 Myxococcales bacterium UBA4248 | reverse complement strand
CGGGCTATCGCTGCGCGATACGCCCGGCACCACATATTCCACACATCACGTGCAAATCCACTGCTGCTTATGATACAATGACTCACAGCGGGCACGAAAGCGCTCGCAGATGGCTTTTCCGCAGCCAGCCGGGGCAGGCAGCACCACATGGAGCGAACACATGATTCTTTACCACGGCAGCAACGTTATTATTGAAACACCGAAATTGGTACAACAGACACGAGCGCTGGATTTCGGCTGTGGATTTTATACCACGACAAACAGGGCCCAGGCGGAGGCTTTTGCAAAACGAGTCACTGCAATCAGGAAAACAGGGGAACCCTATCTGAGTATTTATGATATGGATGAAAATACTGCATTTTTAGAATGCAGTCTTCTACGCTTTGATGGTCCTAATGAAGCCTGGCTGGGGTATGTGGCGGATTGTCGAAAGGGCATTCAGAATTCAACGGATTATGACTTTGTCTATGGCCCCATTGCAGATGATGATATGAAATTGACGATTAATCTGTATCTCTCTGGCGTTTATTCCACAAAAGAAGCCATTGCGCGTTTAAAAATTAAAAATACATATCATCAGCTGATATTCAAAACCGAAAAGGCTCTTTCCTTGATTCATTTTCAACGAGGAGTATTGCTATGAATATAGAAAAATTTAATACCTGCCTTGTTGTAGCCATTATACCGAAAATCATTGATCTCATCGTTGCAAATAGCAATATTACGGAATGGCAGGCAATCAAAATATTTTATCACACAAAACTCTATCGTGATTTATCGGATGAATCCACGAAACTGTGGCATTTCAGTCCTCTTCTACTTTATACCCTACTCCAAGATGAGCTACTCACTGGCCATTATGAATATCCAGAGGTGGGATTATGACAGACGAAAGCCGATTTCTCATATACTGCATCCAGAAATACAGTCAAATTAAGAATATTCCTGGAGCCGAA
>DGWW01000311.1 GCA_002395385.1 Myxococcales bacterium UBA4248 | reverse complement strand
TGGGGGAGGGGCCCATCGAGAGATAATTTGGCTGGGGTTACAAAAGTGATGAAAAAAACAATAAAAGATTGTGGGTTCCAAGGCACCGAAAAGAGCACCGTCCGGTGGACGGTGCGAATTGAGGTGACTGTGAGCAAATCTAATGCGCAAGTTGGAGCACCGATAGGCGCGGGAAAAGCAGCGCATTGGATATTGCGAACTGAAAGCCCCTTGGCGGGGTCCGGGGCAGAGCCCCGGCTGAGTAGTAACTATTGAGGAGGTGCTGCTTCATGATTTGGTGCTTAACGCTAACGACAGGTATGATAAACAAACAAATCCTCTATGGTGATATTATCCCGTTTGAGTGTTTGTGACAATTGGGATAATAAGTCAGTAATTTCACCGTCGCATGCAATTTCCCCATGATTGAGAATGATCACGCGCTTTGCGATGGCTGTGACTTCCTGAAGAATATGGGTGGACATGAGGACGGTGCGATCTTTTCCAATTTTGACGATGAGATCCCGAATCTCTCGAATCTGGTTGGGATCGAGTCCGGTAGTCGCCTCATCGAGAATCAAAACCTGAGGTTGGTGCAGAATCGCCTGAGCCAATCCCACGCGTTGGCGATACCCGCGGGATAAGGAATAAATTGGGCGATGCATGACTTCGAGAATGCCGCACTGATGGGCTGCCTGTTGGATGGCATCCTGCCGTTTGTGTGGAGGAACAAGCCTCTGCGCAGCAATCGATAGGAGCGCATCATAAACGATCATGTCGGTATAGAGAGGGTTTGTTTCGGGCAAATACCCGAGGTTTTCGCGGACTTTTAGGGGATTTTCTTCGACATCATAACCGGCGACAGTGACTTTTCCTGAGCATGGGCGAAGCAGGGTCGTCAACACTTTCATGGTGGTCGATTTTCCGGCACCATTGGGGCCGATCAGAGCGACAATTTCGCCTTTTTGTAATTCAAACGAAATGTCATTGACCGCCGTGTGATTGCCGTATTGATAGCTGAAATGTTCGAGTTTTATCATCGATTTAAGAATTCACACAAAGTCGTTTGTCGTTCCCCCATTTGGGGACCGGGAATCGAAATGCCAGCATTTCCATACACGAAAAGACGGCGATTTTGAACGGCTTTAAGGTTGGAATAAAGCAATTCGAATTGTTTTTGGACCTCAATGGCGTCTTTGGAATCATGTGCCAAAAAGAGAATTGAATCTGGATTGATATGGATGAGTTTTTCTGATTCGATGCGTTCCCACCGCCTGGATGACTGTGAAATCACTTTAAAACCACATCCCTCGACGAGATCGACGAGATAGGCATCCGATTGTGCAAGGTAAAACTGTTGCATGCGCGCATCCAGACGATCGACAATGACAAGTATCTGTTTGGGATTGGAGGTTTTATAGGTTGACGCATTCGCTTTGAGCGTTTGCTGCATGTGAGCAATTGCGGCTTGTGCAGTCTGTTCCTGATGAAGAAAGGTACCAAGATCGAGTACCGTCTGCTCAACTTCCTGGATCGTATCCATGGCGTACATGCGCGTTTCGATTCCCATATCGTTGAGTTTGGCTGCGTACTGTGCATCCGATGAATGGAGCAGTACAAGTCGCGGGCGCATGGCGGTCATGCGTTCAATACCGCCTGCACTGTCGATTCGGGGGAGTGACGAAACCTGAGGATTCTCATCGAATGGGCTGACTGCAATGAGTTTTGCGTTTTCAAATGTGAGTACTGCTTCTGCAAGTGAGGGCGTCAGGGCAATGATGCCGTCCGGTGGCTGTGCGGCATGGCATCCTGAAAGCAAAATCCCAAGGAAAATGAAAAGTAATTTATGCATTCTTTTTTCTCAAAAAAGCGGCCCGAAGGGGCGCCTGCGCGGCGTATCGTCGATAGCCGCGCAGCAAAAGCGTGTAACGACGCGCCTGGGCGCGGCGTAAACGCGCAGTCAGAAGGAGCGTATTTTGGGTATCACGCGCAGTTCGCGTGATACCCAAAATAGCGACGTGCCGGATAACTGCTATGCCGATCTCAAATGTTCGATCAAACTTAAATTGTTTGATTAGTCTAACAAAGTGTTTGACAATTTGAAAAATAGCTGTTAGATGCATCTAACAGAAAGGGGGGATTCCCCGGTTGTCATCGTTTAGGAGTTGTTATGAATATCTACGATATGAAAGACGGCAATGTTGGTATAGTTCAAACGGTAAATGCGGATTCCACGATTCGCCAGCGCCTCTTTGATATGGGAATTTTGCCAAAGAGCAGAGTTTTTAAAGCACGCACGGCTTTGTTGGGTGATCCTGTCTGGATTAAAGTGGATAACATTGAAATTGCACTTCGTCGCAACGAAGCGGAGGCAATTACAGTTGATTTAGTGTAAATCATGGCTTCTATCAGGCGAATGGCCTGGTGGTGTGAAAGCCCATGCTTTTATCAGTCCATGCGCATTTTTGGCTATACTCCTTCTCCTGACGCCAAAAATGCGCTGACTGATATTACTTATACATCAATCCGGAAATTTTGGGTTGTTTTTTTTAACTCTTTCGCCTCTTGTGGGGCTTTTGGTGTGTCTATGAAAAAAATTGGTTTGGCGCTTGCCGCAATGTCATGTTTTATGTTTGCAAACAATGCATTTGCAATTGATACGACAGAACTTTTAGACAAAGGTGTCGTCGAGGTTGCCCCGACGATTGGATTGATCAATATTCACGATGGCAAACCCGGTTGGGAAAGTGATATCGCGGTTGGTTATGGCGTTCTGGATTTTATGACCATTACAACGGGGCTTTCGATGGCCACGGATGAGGCCTTTGCATGGGGTGGTGTGGGGCTCGATTTTGATGTGCTCTTTACACCGTTGGATACGGAGCATTTCGATATCGACTTCCATGTTGATTTTGGCTGGGACGGCGGATTTTCGATGGCACCGGGATTGGAAATCAACATCGACAGCGACAACGAAATGTCGGGCTTTGGCGCTTTTATTACCGTCGATTTCCCGATGTATTCTGCTAATACGTTGGATATGGCGGATGAGGATGAAGATGGCGAGAGGACAGAGGTAAAGACGGACTTCACGTTTGATCTCGGTATCGGTCTGTATTACATGCTTACAGAATCTGCACAGATTCTGGTCGATGGCGGCATTTCGATTCCGAATATGGCAGAAAAACTAGGCAAACGCCGCACCGATGGTTATGTCGGGGTAGGCTTGAATTACATGGTTATGGAAAACTTCGAGCTCACGGCGGAAGTCAACATCAACATTCCAGACAGGGATGTCAAACCAAAAGAAGATGTGTCGGCAGACATTCTGTTTGGTGCCATCATCGATTTACCCATGATGTAATTGGAACGTCTGATATTTCTCATATAAAAAAAAGCACCGTAGTGGGTGCTTCAGTTCGGCCAGTGCGCTGCGGATTGTCTGGAAACCTGCCGCAGCGCATGGGCTGTTTATATAAGCTACTAAGAACTTAGAGGTAATCAGCTTTGGGCTGACCGAACAGGGATAACTCTCCCTCGTCTATCTTATACAAAAACGAAGGAATTTTGCATCCTTTCTGTCACTCAAAGTGCATTTTTTTACAGATGGTATTTAAACCACGTTTGAATATCATGATTATAGGGAGAAATGTCCATGAGTGACAAAGTCAAACCCCTGACCATCGCGCTTGCCGGTAATCCGAATTGCGGCAAAACGACAATATTTAATGGTCTGACGGGGGCCAACCAGCATGTTGGCAATTATTCGGGCGTCACGGTCGAGAGCCGCAGTGGTTCCTGCAAAATTAATGATCAGGAAGTCGAAGTGGTCGATCTTCCCGGTACCTACTCGCTGAATTCTCATTCCCCGGAAGAAAGAGTCGCGCAGGATGAGCTGTTAAGCGGGAAATTCGATATTCTGGTTGCCATCATCGATACCACAGCCATTTCGAGGAGCTTGCTCTTTGTGGCTCAGCTCATGCAGCTCAAGCTGCCGATGATCCTCGTCTTGAATATGTGGGATGAGGTCGAAAAATCGGGCATGCAGCTCGATGTCGATCAGATGAAGTCTTTGCTCGGGATGCCGGTGATAAAGACTGTAGGCTCCAAACGCGTGGGTATTGATGAACTTAAAGAAGCTATCGTCAATCCTGCAACTCGCGAGGTTAAGCCGTCGCGGCTTCGCCTCGGAGATGTATTGACCAATGCGATCAATAAGATCGTCGTGGAACTTCCCGAGAATTACCGAATGAATGGTGATTGGACGGCAACGCGTCTTTTGCTCAATGACAAGAAATACGTCGACGAAATCATGCCACAGTCCAAAGGTGCGCGGGCTGTTTCGGTCGCTAAGGCAGAAAGAGAGCATATCGAAGCCGATACCGCTATGGATATCGAGCTTTATGTGACCGAACAATATGCCGGTTTTGCTGACGGTCTTTTGCGCGAAGTGCAAAAAGCCAAACCCCGCGAAAATGCTCGCGAAATGAGTGACAAAATCGATAAGGTACTGGCACATCCCGTTTTGGGATTGATCCTGTTTTTTGTCATTATTGCACTCATTTTCTTCTTTACATTCTTATTGGGCAATCCCGCTTCAGATTTCATCAACGACAATATTTTCGGTGGTATCAATGAAGCACTTTCGGGTGGGGATTTCGAAAAGAATAGCCCCGTTTTACATAGTATCCTGACGGATGGTATTATCGCGGGCGTCGGTGGCGTCCTCGGGTTTACCCCGCTCATTGTTTTGCTTTTCCTCGGTGTTTCGTTCCTCGAGGATACGGGATATATGGCCAGAACGGCCTATCTCGTCGATAAATTCATGCACAAACTCGGTCTGCATGGCCGCTCTCTGATTCCAATGATTACCGGTATGGGTTGTTCAGTGCCCGGGATTATGGCGACTCGAACTATTGCTGGTACGAATGAAAGATTGGCTACGATGTTCGTGTTGCCGTTCATCAGCTGCGGTGCACGTCAGCCTATATGGCTGCTCCTCATTCCCATCTTTTTCCCAGGCAGTCCGCTCCAGGAATCTCTCATTCTGCTTTCGATTTATATTTTTAGTTTCCTGTTTGCTTTCTTCATTGCATTCCTCCTCAGAAAGACCGTCTTTAAGGGCGAAGAAGAACCCTTTGTTATGGAGCTTCCGCCCTACCGCATGCCGACTTTGCGCGCTGTTCTCATGCACATGTGGGAACGCACATGGCTCTATGTCAAAAAAGCTGGTACCATCATTCTGGCACTTTCAATCATTCTTTGGGCAGCCGGGTATTTCCCGCGTCCCAGTGACGAGGATGAAAAAGCCTATACTGCACAGGCACTTGAAGAAATACGCGCTGACAAAGACAATGCCGAAAATCTTAGTGCTTACGAAGCCGTGATGAAGGCACACGAAAATGATGAAGAGTTCGATCTCAAGGAATATCAGACTGAACTCGATGAAATGATCGCTGCACAGGTCGAAAAAGATGAGCTCGATGAGGAAGAAGATGCCGACAAAATCAAGGCAATCGAAGAAAAATTGAGCAAAGAGAATCCCACACTCCTGGCTGATAAAGAACAAGTGGATGCTGCCAAAGAGCTTCAAAGTAGGATCGATAATAAAGTCGATGCTCAGGTCTTGGATCACTCCGTGATGGGGATCGTCGGTCATGCCATTTCCCCAATCTTTAAGCCCCTCGGATTTGACTGGAAGGTCTCGACAGCTGTACTCGCCTCGCTTGCTGCAAAAGAAGTTTTCGTCTCACAGATGGGCATCATCTATGCCCTTGGTGAAGTTGAACCCGAAGAAAACTTTGATGAAGTCAATGCCGAAGATAACGAAAATGAAGGTGCCAAAGGATTGAGAGCGGCCATGAGCAATTATGACAAAATCAATGGCATTGCACTCATCCTCTTTATGCTTCTGACTTCGCCATGTATTGCTTCACTTGCTGTCGCCAAACGTGAATCCAATTCATGGAAGTTTGCTGCAGCACAGTTCTTCGGTATGTTCGCTATCGCATGGTTTTTGGCAATGCTCGTCAATGTGATCGGCCATTTGTTCGCATAATGAATGATTCACTATTCGCTATTCACGATTCACTACTTTTTTATTCTCAAAACTTCGATCCTTTAAAAAAATGTTTGAGAATAAACAAATCATTGCACATTGTGCACTGAAGAAAGTGAATAGGTAATACTGAATAGTGAATAGTAATAATTTACTTATCACAGAATATGCTCGAATACATCATCATAGGCTTCGTCGTTTGTGCCGCTCTCGGATATTTCATCTATACATCGGTGAAAAAACTTAGAAACCTGTTTGCCCCTATCGATAAGGGATGCGGGGGCAAAGGGGCGTGCGGTCATTCCTGTGAGGATTGCCCCTTTGCCAAACAATTTGGTCCTCAGCCAGAAAAGCCCAAAAAAAAGAAAAAAGGCGGATCCTGCTGCTGCGGATAAACAAAGGCCACCCAATTGGGTGGCTTTTTTAGTAGGCCGGGCATTTTATCAGGTCTCTACAATGCCAAGGCAACAGGGGTGTCAGGCAGGAGTTTATCAAGCATATTGCCCGACCTGTTCTCAGAAGTTATCCCCTTGCCCTAATGAATACTTTCTGATGCCTTCTGCCTACTGCCTGATGCCTGGGATAACTCACCCCAAGTCCTTAAGATGACAACATAGGGCTGAATAATTACCGTCTCTGCTCATAGGTAGGTGCTCTGCGGCCTAAAAGCTTGGTATACAAATCAGGAGTGAGCCAGACTACCTGGTTTTTTGCAATGGTAATATCTGTTTCCTGCGGCAGAAAAGTGACTCTGAAAGTATTCTCACTGAACTTTTCGTTCGGTCCTGCTTCGGTTGTACATTTATAAGTGACTGAATTCTGTTTTGGGGTCATATAGGCGGGGAACCAATTGCCCTCGTAACAAAAGATGCCTTCGAGAAGGCTCGAGTCTACGATGCGACCTCCCTCCATCAGTTTGGTCACAGTCACACGGCGTGCCGTACAGTCGATAGAAAGACCGGCCTTTTCACGGGCAAGGGCGAGACGGCGTTCTTCCTCTTCTTTTCTCTGCTTTTCGAGTCGTTCTCTCTCTTCGAGTTCCCGCATGAGCCGTTCACGAAGTTTCTCTTGTTTTTCGCGCCATTGCTTGCGCTTTTTGGCGAGTTGTTTGGCGTGATGTTGCTCTCCCCAGCGGGTATCGCGTATCCATCGGCCAAGGCGGGTGCGAGGTTCCCAATCGGGATACTCGTCGTATTCTGTCTGGCTTATGACAGCCCGGTATTTGGCTGACGATTCTGCTGCTTCGTGGATGAGTTTGCGAAGTTCATGCGCATCCTGTGGACGATGTTCTGCATTGCTCGCGAGCAGTTTGTCAAAGAGCTCGATCGTCGGTTTGGTCGTATTGGGGGCATTCTCTTCGATGACGGGATGGAACTTCAGCTGGAAACACTCGTTCGGAATTTCGTATGGGAAAACTCCCGTCAGCAAATGCAATGCCGTCGCACCCAATGCATAAAAATCGGAACGCGGTGACACTTCACCCTGCAATTGTTCCGGTGCCATATAGCCAAATGTACCGGCGATGGTCGATCCGCTCGATTGCTTGTGTGCATTATCGACTGCACCAAAGTCGATCAGCCATACGCGGGCTTCATCATCTCTACTGTCTGCGCGTTTGTACAAGATATTGCCGGGTTTGATATCGCGGTGCACAATCGCAGGAATATACTGCGTCTGCAAAGCAAACAGGATCTCACTGACTTTGTCCAGAATGACATAGACTTCTTCTTCATCAAAAATCTCGCCATCTTCGAGCATCTTCTCGAGCGACGGATAAGGAATATATTCCTGGACAATATAACTCGTAAATCCATCTGTGATGTTTCTGTAACACTTGGGAACACCGCGAACGTCTACCGATTGAAGGACTTCTGCTTCGCGTTCAAAGAGTTCCAGTGACTTGAAGTCATCGACGAATTTGAGTTCTTTGATCGCAACATCGAGAGCCGTTCGTCGGTCTTTGGCGAGCCATGTCAGGCCACTCGCGCCTTCGCCCAAAAGTTTAATATATCGATAATCCGTATTGAGGATCTTCGGAGTGATGATCTCTTTGGCTTCCGTTTGGGATTGCGATGCCTCTGTTTTGTTGCTCATTTCGACAGAATTCTCCGCAGTCTGTGCCATATCTTTTGTTGTTTCACTGGATGCTGTCATTAGTAAACTCCTTTAGTATGGCCATAGAGACTATCTTTATTAAAGACCGAAATCTGTGCCTGACGGATCTCCTTGAATGGGAAAGGATACGGCATGCTCAGGACATCAGAATTATCCTCTGGATTAATATAATATAAAATAGGAATGGGCGTGCCGCTTTCGAGACCTTCGGTCTGGTGCTGATAGATGGTGACTTCGTGCACCAAATCATCGGCACTGGCATCATCGGGCGGATTAAAGCGGTAACGCAGACGGAAGGGAACGCGGGACTCCGAAAATACACCTTTAACCGGGCTGAATTTTCGATATTTTTCCTTCACGGGAATGTCTTCAAAGTCGACGATCGTTGCAATCGCTTTGCGACCAAGTTTGAGCAATGTCAGCATCGGAATGTCTTCGCGATGCTCATAGCCGCACATCATCTGAATGGATGTCTGATTTTTACAGGAATCGTATTTCTGTGAAATCTGTTCTATTTCCATGATTTTTCGACGTGTCTCACTTCTGTTGCCGATGACGTCGATCGTAAACATGACAAAGATCAGTGCCGATATGCCGGCTAAAAGCCCAAAGAAAACCGCCACACCAAATGAGTTTGCGGTAATACAAATGATCAAGGATACAACGAAAGCCACGCTTGTAATAATCCTTATGGGCAGTTTGTCGTTGGATCGTTTCTTTAACTGGTTAAGGCGCTGCAGCTGGCCAAGGCCAAGAATCGTATTCGAAAAGGCATAAGGTACCTTGCGGGGCATCTTTTCGGGCAATTGCATCCACAGATCGAGATTCCCCGGTTGGTTAAAGGCATTGACCTGCGTCAGCTTTTTGTTCACCAGACTCACATTGAGCTCAGAACCTTGTTCATCCACCAGATAAATATCATTCGCAAATTGTTCGAATATTTCTTTCAGCTTGGCATAGTCACACAGACGCGATTCTGGCTTGGGATCGAGCATTTGATGCAGCACCGTTACAATCGGGCGCGGCACATTCTCGAGGTGTGGGTCGATGATGAGACGAAAATCGGCCACCCGCATATCCGCCGGCTCTACGCCGCTCAGCATGTACACGATTGTTGCACCGAGCGCATAAATATCACTCGCCGGGCATGGACGACCCACGAGCTGCTCGGGCGGCATGTAGCCATAAGTACCGGCAAGCGTCGATCCGCCTTTCTGGACCGTCGGATTCGCCACAGCACCAAAGTCAATCAGATACGGGTCAAAATCGTCCGAGTCCGACCTCGGTTTCATAATGATATTGTTCGGTTTGATATCGCGATGAATGATCGGCGGATTGTGCGCATGCAGCTTTTCGAGCAACTCGACGAGCCCAAGTGCCATCTTGAAAATACGGCTCACCGTAAAGCGGAAGCCCTGCTTCAGCATCAACTGCAGCGATCGCCCTTCGATGAGTTCCTGGACGATGTATGCTGAGGCCGGTTCGGCATCCAAAAACTCGAGCGCATCGTAAAATTCGGCAATGCCATGCTCATGCAGCGAGGCCAGGACGTCTGCTTCGCGATGAAACAGGTCGTATTCTTTCCACGTATTGACCGAATCAATGCGAATCTTCTTAACGGCAAGTATCTTGCCATCCGAAAGGCGTTTGGCCCGGTAAACATTGCCCTGGGTACCGCTGCCCAGCTTGTTCAAAAAGGTGTACTTGCCCCTGAGCTCTTTGGGGGTCTCAACAGAGATAGACGCCTCTTCTTCGGGAAGGTCCACCTCCGCAAGCTGCATTCCCGCGTCGTCTTTAGCCGCTTGTTCTGTGGTCATGGTTGTTCCTTAAAATGTGAAATGGGAATGACCATCATTCCATGACTTTAAAAATATCATAGTCATAACTGTTTTTCGAGTAGATTCGATGTCGTTTTATGGATGGGCGCGGGCTTTTCGGCTACGCCGAATGCGCCCTGCGTGCCTGGCTATTGCCCTGCGGTCAATACGCCAGGCAACGGATGATTTGAGCCATGTAAGCATAAAAGTGTGCTGGTTATGACTATAGTTTTCCTGCCGGAACGCACTTTTGGGCAAAATCACGGTGATTTTCCCTGCCGGTACGCACTTTTGGACAAAATCACGGTGATTTTCCCTGCCGGAACGTACTTTTTGCCAAAATCACGGTGATTTTGACAGCCGGAACGCACTTTTGGGCAAAATTATGGTGATTTTGGTAGCCGGAACGCACTTTCTGCGAAAATCATGGTGATTCTTGCAGCCGGAACACAGTTTTAACTGTTTCTATGAAGATAGGGTAGGTTACGGCGCGGGTGGCTAACTTTGCAGTGATGCGACTCGTCTGTATTGTGACCGAAATTCAAGCATTTTTGCGCGTATTGGCTGGGATAAGGGGGGAATGCCCCCTTGTCACAGCCAATAGCGCAAAACGGCGGGCGTATTGACGACAGTGTGGCTTGTCCCACTGTCGTCAATAGCCCGGCACCAGAACATAATTGTACGTGATATAATCCCGGAATTTTGTTATAAAAGAGGTACGAAGGGCATACTTTTGTGATGTAACCGTAAGGAGGCTGTATGTGTAAAAAAAGAATCGTTTGGTTTGTTGCTTTGTGCAGTGCTTTGATGTTCGGTTGTACGGATGATGCAGGTGAAACACACGTAGATACGGGGGATACGTCGGCGGATGATGGCGGCACGCCGTCGGGAAATCCTGATCAACCGACCGATCCCGGTGATGAACCCGGTGATGAACCCGGCACGGATCCCGGCGAAGACCCTGGCACGGATCCCGGTGAAGACCCTGGCACGGATCCCGGCGAAGATCCCGGCACGGATCCCGGTGAAGATCCCGGCACGGATCCAGGCGAAGATCCAACGCCAGTGGCCGATCCGGATAATCCTGGCACCGAAGTCACCCCCATCGAAGATCCCGATACCGACGATACGGGTGTGTCCGACCCCGATGTCACATGCGATGAAATCTGCGAAGTTGGGCAGTATCGGTGTACTGAGGGCGGCAGCCAGATCTGTGAGCGCATCAACGAGTGTCCCAATTGGGGCACGATTACGAATTGCGCAAAGTGCAATGAGAGCACAGGCGAGTGCCTCCCCGATTGCCAGAATGGGTGCACGCTGAATGAGACGAAGTGCGATAAAAATGCCGTCTGGACGTGTGTTAGAGGCGATGATACGTGTACCAGATGGGAACAGACAAAGGCATGTGCAGCAAATGAGGTCTGCGATAATGCCAAATGTATTCTTGGGTGCAAAGACGAATGCAAAGAAAATGCAACCCGATGTGCCGATAATGGCATGCAGAAATGCGCTAAAAATGAAACGGGATGCATGGTATGGAAAGAGGACAAGGCGTGCGGTACGGGGCAGATTTGTAGTGCAGACGGTTCAAAATGCGAATACGCATGCGGCAATGACTGCGATCCTTTCTCGATTATTCTGATTCCCGATACGCAGTTTTATACGCAGTCCAGTGCACTCAAATACAAAGATGCCAAAGGTGCGGTCGTAACACCGGCAACATCTCTGATGACCAAGCAGATGGAGTGGATTGTCAACAATAAAGATAGCAAGAATATCCGCTTTGTTCTGCATCTCGGCGACATTACCAATTTAAATCGCGAGCAGGAATGGAAAGATTCCGTCGTTGCCATGAAAAAATTGGGTGCGGCAGGCATTCCTTTCTCCATCTCGACCGGCAACCACGATTATGTCGCTTCTCCCACGCTGCTTCCCGGGCGCTCGAAATCCAAATTTAGCACTTATTATACAAAAGACCTGCTCAAATCCTATTTTAAAGGATCATCACTTGCAGATATGAAATGGTTTGGCGAATACAAATATGGCGCCAACTCATACTCCATGTTCTCGGTCGGAAATATCCATTTTCTGGTGTTCGCGCTCGAGTTTTATCCGCGCAAGGATGTCATCGCATGGGCCGATTCTATCTTAAATAAGCCTGAATTCGCCAATTACCACGTGATTGTGACCACCCATGGCTATGTGTGTTCAGGCGGCGGTTACTGCGGGCAGCAAAAACAGGCGAGTACCCACTATCAGGTTCAGGGCATGGGGGGTAAGGCGCTGTTCGATGAATTTATTAAACGTCATTCGAATATCTTTATGGTTGCCGGCGGCCATTCCCCCGGGTCGGAATACAATTCGCCCAAAAATATGTTCGGCGACACCGTGCATGAATTGCTCGTCGATTATCAGATGGAAACGCCGTGCCAGGGCGGTAAATGCAGCAACGGAACATGTCAGCATGGCAAGACGCACAGCGGCAATGGCTGGTTCCGTCGCCTCGAAATCGATCCCAAAACCGGGGACGTCAAGGGCTATACACAAACCGTGGTCGGTAAGGGTGAGTACAATTTTGGTTCAAAGAATCCCGAAAAACATCTCTTCTGCACTGCAAAATATGATGAAAGTGCAACCAAAGGTAAAAATGTAAACACCTTTACATTCGATGTCCGTCCGCCAAAACATGACTATAACAATAAAGACAATTATGGCTTTATGCCTCGCGATCTCAATAATCTGGGCAGCGGCGATCAGCTCAATCCCGTCGTGGTCATGAACAGCACCAATGGGACGTTTGTCGGCGTCTGGGAAGACAATTCCAGTGCGGATGACGGCACCTATAAAGATGCGAATGGCAAGGAACAAAAGAACTTTGATATTGCCTTTAGGCTGTTTAAACGCGGCGGCTATGCCAACGGCGGCCAGAAATTCGTGACTGCCGACAATAAATCGGCCAAGGGAAATCAAAAATCACCCGATATTGCCATGGATAAAAATGGCAATTTCGTCATCGTATGGGCTGACGACAGCGACAATAACAACTATTACGAAATCATGATGACCGGGTTTGACAGCAAGGGCAACATCCGGTTTAACAAACGCACGGTCAACGAAAACGGCTCAGGCGATCAGACATCACCCAAAATTGCCATGGCCGACGATGGCCGCTTCGTCGTTGTCTGGAATGACAAGCAAGGTAAAGCCAATATCAATATTAAATATAAAGCCTTTAAAGCCGATGGCACCGATGCGGGCAAAGAGGCATACCTGATCGACCATATCGAAGGTACGCGGCGCAATCCCGCCATTGCCATGGATGCCAATGGCAATTACGTCATTGCATGGGATGATGACAAGGACAACAATGGCGGCTATCAGATGTATGCCCAGAAATTCGATTTTTCGGGCAAAGCACTCAGCAAAGTACTCGTCGTCAATTCCGACTCTGCAGGACAGCAATTGCACGGGGCCGTGGGGATGAACAGCAAGGGCGCTTTCTTCGTGGCATACCGCGATGATCGCGATAAAGATAAGAATTATGCGATTCGCGTGCGCGGCTGGGATGAAAATCTCAAGGAAATCATAACAGATACTGAGGTTTACAATGCCAAACACAACAACTCCCAGCCGACTGTCTGCGTCGATGATTCGAACAATGCGGTCATCGGGTTCTACGACTCGAATATGACCAATTACGTCACGAGTAACGGTTCGAAAACCTATGACAAAGTTGCTGGCGATATCTTACTTGCTACGGTTTCTGGCAAAACCATAGGCAAAGCCGTTTCGCCGACGCGACTCGTCTGGAACAACCAAAAAATGCCCTCCGTCGCGTGCACGACCGATGGTCATGTCGTCGTCGCATACTCGGATGATGCCGATAACAACGGCGCTTACGAGACTTACGTCAGAGGATTTAACAAAATCGCCGATATTAAGTAGGGACACGAACTTATCGAATATCTGCCTTAAAACCACCGGGCAATTTGACCGTGGGGCCATGCCCCACGGTCCGTTTTATGGCCGGGTTGGTAGAAGTACAAATACCTGTTTCGATAGCCAACCCATAAGACTTGAAAAAAATATTTTCAGTGATTAAATAAAGGGTGGGTGAGTGCGCACCAAATGCCACACATCCCGCTTTTACCGCAGGCATTTCAGGAACACTCGCCATTGAGTTCCCCAAATGCCAAGCACACTTCCTTATCACTGGAGTACGCGATATGAACAAGAAGACTTTGGTATTGCTCGCGATGATGGCAGCCGGAATGATGGGGGGGTGCGATTGGGATAATCCATTTTATAATGAGTATGTGACCGAAGACGGGAGGGTGAATTTTTGCAATCCCAAAATTACAAAAGAAACAGATGGTACTTTAAAAGTTGAATTAAATACACTATATTGCTTAAACGATGAAATCAAATTGAAAGATAATGACAAAAATAAAGAAAAATACGGAGATAAATTTGGTACAAAATTAGAAGCATGTGTAGATAAAAAAAAATGTAAGGGAGAGGAGGGATGCAAGTTCTGCAATGATTATATAGCGGATTATAATATATGTGTTGAATTTCGTGATAAAGAAGTCTTTGAATTTAAAAAGCCATTGCCTTGGAAACCTCAAATATCTTTTATTAACAGCTTAGATTCTAATAATATAATTAATAATTATCCGGATGCTGTTACAAAAGGAATTTGTCCGAAGGAATATCCTTTGTGCTCATTTTATAGTAACAATATGAATGAGGGGAAATTTGGTTGTGTAGAAAATAAGTTGATTTGTGAAAATAGTAATGATGATAATTTGGTAAAATGTGGTGATGATTGTGTTAATATATCCAATGATAAAAATAACTGTGGTAAATGTGGAAGAAAGTGTGAAGATATATTAACATCTATAAATGAGAATTTTGAAGGTGTTGACGACTATTTATGTGTAAATTCAACATGTATTGTTAGTTGTAAGCTAGGTTATCATGTCACATATGATCAAACTGTTTGTGAGAAAGATGATAAAACTCGATGTGGATCTTATGATTATGATTGTACTAAGGAGAAAGGTTGGGAAAATGGTAATTGTGTCAATGGAAAATGCGAATCAAGTAGTTGCTTAAATGGATACTATGTGTTTAATGGTGATGTTAATAATGTCAGAATCCCCTGTGAATTGAATTCAACACAATCATGTGGAGTTTATCAAAAAGCATGTCCAATTAATAATGGGATTGAATTTCCATTTTGTGCTATCTTGGAAGAAGGAAAACAGTCTGAATGTGGAGCAGCTACTTGCATTCAAGGTTATCATATTACAAAAAATAGAAAACAATGTGAAAAAGATTCAATCTATGAGTGCGGGTCTTATAATAATGATTGTACTAAACGAACTGGGTTAGGTGATAATAATTTCGATAAAAAAGTAAAATGTGAACATGTTGGTGATGGTATTGGTTGTGTCATTAAATCATGTGATTCGGGATTTTACTTAGATACTGATGCGAATGAATGTAAGTTGAACACAAATGAACATTGTGGTGGATTGTCAAAGCATTGCGAAAATAATGAAGTTTGTGATAATGGTTCATGTGTGACGAAATGTACAAATAATGGTGTTGTCTGCGGGGGGAACTGCACTAGCCTTACAGAACCCCATACATGTGGCAATTGTGAAAATAATTGTTTTGATTATCATCCTAATGCTGTCAGTATTCTCTGTTTAGGCAGTTCTGCTGATTGTAATGGAAAGTCATGCTGTCGTGTTACTGATTGTATAAACGGTTATCATGTGGAGAATAACGAATGTGTGGTTGACTCTGTAACGAGTTGTTTTAATGAGAATTGCACAAAATTGTTTAGTAGTACAAAAAATCATGCAATTGCAAAATGCTCTTCAAACGGATGCGATTTTGATTGTGATGTCGATTATGCTGACTGTGATAATAATCCAAACAATGGGTGTGAAGTACATTTGTCTGAGTTTGGTTTGAAGAGTTGTACTGAATGTCAAGATTCATATACCTCATGCGGCACCTTTGTGTATGAACCTAATCGCTTGCCTTTGTGCCTAATTCAGGGAGGTTCATATAAGAATTATGAGTTTAATAATTATTCATCTGATTTAGATTTTGATAATTATTATAAAGACAATAATAATCAATTTAGTAATTCGAAATATGTTGTGTTTGATTATAAAAGATATGACAAAAGTGTTAATTATTATTTAAAACATCAATATAAAGAAGAACAACAAACGTGGAAATCTAATTTGTTTGAATGGAATCCGACTAATTGCGAGATAGCTTGTAATAGGTGGGGGAATTTTAATGGACATACTGTTGGTCCTAATTATCGCGATTTTGGAGAAACCTGGGGCCACTCTTGTCAGCCAAAGCAGACTTGCCATCAATTGGATTCATTTGAATATAAAAGCTCTAAGCCATCATCAGGTCCAAAATTTTATTTTGATTATGGTTGTCAATAAATTTGTTGTTGTCTATATTTTGATGCACACTATGATAATGTATCGTTCCTCTAAATCACCCCAGATTTTCCATCTAACAGTTTCTGTGGCATATCACTCACAGGCTACTATCTTTCCGATGAAAACTTTTTCATAGTTTTTCATCGGAAATACCATTGTATGCTTTTAACCTCGAAGCCCCCTCAGACCTCAAAAATCCCCTATCCCAGTTTTACTCATCCTGTTCCCTCTCAAAATAATCAAAATCCTTATCGAATTCGCTGTCTTCGATTTGATATTTTTCGAGCAGTTCGCGGGCATGCATTTTGGATTGGCGGTTAAAGTAGACCTGTTGGCGGCTGTATCCGGCTATCCATTCGTGATCGGTGCACTTTTCGAGAATGTCGTTGTCGAGGTATTTGTATGTCCATGGCTGTCCGGATGGGCGTTTTTTGGGGGAATGCGAATAGATACGTTTCAGATAGGCGAGTAAAAAGGTAAGTTCTTCGACGGCTTGGTTGTAGGGGGTTTTAGGCATGTTGAATTCCTTTTAATATAAAAATCTGAACATCCAGAGCGGCACGCGACAGCCGCATCCGATTTCGATATCATCGATGGCGAGGAAGCTGTCGGGGGGCTTTGCCGTTCGTCGTATCAAATCCGCTATGATTCCTAATATTGGTCAGCTTCCTGGCAATCATAAGTATAAGAGCCATACTTCCCTTTACTGTAATACCAACTATGGGTACACCCATAGCCGCATGGTAACGGATACTTCACGCATTTGTAATCACCCTCTGAGAGATAACCCTCGCCACAGGCGACTACACAGGGTTTGTCTTCGACGCAGTATCCATAAGATTCGGATGTCGTATCGTCATCACATGAGTCTTTGCAAATTGTATTACGTTCAGACGCAAGCATATTGCCGTAATCGTCGGTAAAGCAGGAAGTTTTTGTGCGTGTATCTGAATCTTGACAGCTAAAAATGTTATCGCTTTCTGTGCATGTGGTTTGATAGCACTCTGCATTTCCTTTTAACAATGTGCAGCCAGCGTTGCCGGCTTCTAAACATCTTTTTATCTCTGACTCGGAACATCCCCATGAGCAGCTGTCCGTCTGGGTATTGCACAAACAGGCGGCGATATTGGTTATCTCATATAGTTTACCGTCATCTGCGGTTTTGCATTCTGACATTTCGAATGTATCACTGTCGAGACAGGTCGCTGTGGATTTTTCCTCGCTGCACTCAGCATCGTAGCAGTCGGCAGCACCATCGAATACCGCACATCCTGCGTGACCATGTGTTTTGCAGTATTCATTGGCGGCAGTCGTACACGATTTCCCGTCGCTGTCGATCCCGCTCACACATTGTCCGGTTGCTGAATTACAGCCAAATTGACATGATGATTTTATTTGATGGTTGGTTTCATTGTCTTCGGCGTCTTTTGTACAGATTTCCTTTATACTGTATTCTTCGTGTGTTTCGGTGTCCGTTTTACAAGTATATGAAGGCTCAGGGGTAGAGGTACATTGACGATAGCAGTCCGAATCTTCGTCGTCATTTAATGACATGCAGACATAATCGCTTCCATACCGGCTGCACGAAGTCATATCATTAAATTCACGACCGTAATAGGAGCAAAGGAGCAGCAAGTCGTTGTTATCCGGATCGCAGATGTTATGTCCTACATCGGTACAGTCTGTTTCAAACAGTGAACTGTTCGTACACTGACCCGTTTTGAAGCTGCAAACGCTATTCGAGCACATTTTATAATCGCCATGAATATTGACGAGATTGCCGTTGTTATCTTTTGTACATACGTCGTATTTAGTCCAGAACCGGTAGAGACTATCATCAATGCACGAATACGTGAGTTCTCCTTCATTGTCACATTTGCTGATATAGCATACGCCTTCGTCACCAATTGCGGCACATCCCTCATAGCCGTCCTGGAGGCATTTCATCTCCTTTTGATCGGTACAGGATAATTTATCTTTTGTGATACCGGTATTGCATTTACCGGTGTCTTCATTGCATCCAAATTCGCAATATTCAAACGGAGTAAAATCGACGCGATGCATCACCAGTCTGCCATTATCATCTTTTGTACAAGTGGAAGTCATACTGTATGAACCATTACAATAGTATGTCGTTTCGCCTTCGACATGGCAGTTCTTACGGCAGTCAGTCGAGGAATCTATGGTTGAACAGACATAATCATTGTTATTATAACGTTCTTTGCAACTATATTGTAATTGATATGTTTGTGTGTCACAATAAAGGACGAGGGCTTCGTTGTCTGGATCACAAACAAATCCTTCTGTTTTGCAGCTTTGTCCATGGAGTTCGCTTTTAATACAACTCCCTGTTTTGAAGTCACATCCAGCTCTCCCGCAAAACGTATAATGCATCGTATCGGGGACGTTGACGAGATTATCGTTGTCATCCTTTATACATTGTGCTGAATAACTCAAATATATATTGTTATTGTTACAGACGTTTGAATTCGCATTTTCTTCGGTACAGGACTGATAGCAACCAAAACTATCGTTGACAGAAGTACATGAATATTGGTTGCTTATCTCACAAGACTCGATGCGATAATATAGATTTTGGTTGATCGAAAAATCATAATAGCTGATGGATCCATCTATATTGCAATAATGTAGTTCCTTGCCATCTGCACTGCAGGAATAGCCGTCGTTGATGCAGGCAATCTCGCCATTGTGGCACTCAAGAATCGATGGATGGGTAATGGCTGTCAGTTCGGTACTCCAGACGCCTTCATCTGTACACGTATAAAACATGGATGAACTGGCGCAGAGAATATCTTCTTTATTGCAAAGGCTGTCTCTGAATGTGCAGGATGAATGTGCATCGTCAGAATATTTGAATCCCCACCTGCATACCGTATCACATGCACCGGTATCTGCATTGCACACCGATTCTTCGACGCCCGGTGTGGCGTCTGCAGCGCATGTTATGGTGTTCTGCCAGGCATAGATGCCGACGGTTTCTGTTTCGAGGCATTGCTGGACTTGTTTTGGATTGTTTTTATCACAGCGATAAGCGCCAGGTGTCGAACAGATTTCCAGGCAAAGATCCAGCGTGCTTTGATAAATGTAATCGTCGGGGCAGTCACATACCTGCGCGCCTTCAACGGTTTTGACCACAAGACCATCTTTGCATTGTATCGTACAGGAAAGCTCATCGTCGGAACAAACTGGTGTGGCAAACCTGACCTCTGTCGAACAGGTCTCAGAGGTTGGACTGCCATCATTGCACGTATACATAACGCCACTCAGGCATTTATGTTCGCCCGAAACAATCGTCTGGGTGCGAGCAAGATCGCCATCCTGATAATGGATGGTGCAGCTGTCGGGAGGAATATCGACACAAGTGAGTGTGTTTTTTTCGCAATATTGTTTTTCTCCGCATTCGGTGTCGAGGATCAGGCTGCCGTCATGACATGTATAAATGTTATCATTGAAGCATGCCTGTTGACCGTCCTCAACATTGCCGCAGCCCTTTAAGATCGGCATTTGGTTCCTGTTTCATCGCAAATCGGGGTTTCATCTGGGCATGTGAGGGTCGATAAGGTAGAACTCTCTTCGTTGCACGTATATACAACAGCATTTAGGCATTTGTTTTCGCCGGGGGCAATCGTCTGGGTGAGCTCGAGATCGCCGTCCTGATAATGAATTGTGCAACTGTCGGATGGAATATCGACACAGGTAAATGTGTTTTTTTCGCAATATTGATTCTCACCGCATTCTGCATCGAGGATCAGGCTGCCGTCATGACAGGTATAAACATTATCATTGAAGCATGCCTGTTGACCGTCCTCAACATTGCCGCAGGCCTTGTAAGACCGGCACTTTGTTCCTGATTCATCGCAAATCGGGGTCTTGTCTGGACATGGTTGGCTGGACACCGTACCGGTTGTCGAACATGTATACATACTGGAAACGGCACATTTAGATTCTCCAGGTACAAGTGTTATGGTGCGTTCATTGCTGTCTTCGGTATAGGTAATGACGCAGTTTTCTGCGGGAATGTCCTTGCACGTCAGGGTGTCGCTATCGCAATATTGTCTTTCGTCACATTCTGTCACAATGACAAGATGACCTTCGGTGCATTGATAAACATCCCCGTTTAAACATGCCTTTTTACCTTCCTGGATCATACCGCAATTGGATGTTTCGTTATCGGTATCCGGAGTCTCGGGTGAAGAATCATGATCATTCGAGCATCCGTAAAAAAGTACTAGTATAACGAATAATGACAACGTTCTTTTGTTCATGGTAACCTCCAGTGTGATTCAGTCAAACCGATCCAGGTATCGCGTTCCATAAATTGACGAGTAAACGCGTAATTTCTGAAAAATAATATATTCAACAGCAACGTCCCATATCTGAATATGATGTAGTGTAACGGCAGTGTAAAGCCATAACCACACTAGCAGAAGAAATGTCCTCACGCAATATTATATTTGGGTTACTACTCATCCGGGGGTACTACTCAGCGGTTGCACGAAGCCAGTAGGGCTTCTAGATTTGAAGCCTCCGGTTGGAGTCGAAGGCGACTACCGGGGGATTAGATGACACCAAATGAAGATCCCCGTAGGGGATCAGTATTGAACACCTACGGCGTTCAAAACATGATAGTATCGTTCTGATCCCCCCGGTAGGCGCTACGCGTCAACCGGGGGCTATTGATATTGAAC
>DGWW01000090.1 GCA_002395385.1 Myxococcales bacterium UBA4248 | reverse complement strand
TTCGATTTCGAGCACGCAGACGCCATAGGAATAGTAGGCGAACGGCTTGCCGCGGCCTTTGTCGACGTCGTAGTAGATGTCGGGGGTCGCGTAGTAACCGGCGGCCGAGAGCTGAACGCGGTCGGCGTAGGCCCAGTTGATGACCTTGACGATATCGACGGGGTCTTTGCCCGGTGCGAGACACAGGCCGTTGTCGAACACGATTTTGTCGATGTCGGAGTCGGCCAAATCGAGGTGTTTGGCGACGACTTTGCGCAAACGTGCGGTGATTTGATCGCAGGCGTTTTTGATGGCCGCGCCATTGAGGTCGGTGCCGCTGGAAGCCGCTGTTGCCGATGTATTGGGCACTTTGTCCGTGCGCGTGTTCATCAGGCGGATGTGTTCGGGCTTGATGCCGAGGTTGTGCGATGCGATCGTCACCATTTTAGTGTGCAGGCCCTGGCCCATTTCGGAGCCGCCGTGGTTGATGGCGACGGAACCGTCTGTGTAGACGAGGACGAGCGCGCCAGCCTGATTGAGCATCGTGTTGGTGAACGAAATGCCGAATTTAACCGGCATGAAGCCAATACCGCGTTTGATGTAGCGGCTCTTGGCGTTGAAGGCGTCGATTTCGGCTTTGCGTTCCCAATAGCGCGCGGATTTGATGACGCGTTCGGTCATCATGGGGATGCGGAAGTTTTTGACCGGGGTCTCGTACTGCATCATGTCGCGCGGTGCGGGACCATAGAAGTTTTTGATGCGGATATCGAGGGGATCCATGCCGAGGCGGCGTGCGGCGCGATTCATCACGGTTTCGGTGACCATGAAGCCCTGGGGACCGCCGAAGCCGCGGAACGCCGTATTCGACGGGAGATTCGTCTTGGCCGTGTAACCTTCGAAATGGAGCGCCGGGATGTAGTAGCAGCCGTCGAGGTGATACAGGCAGCGGTCGAGAATGCACATCGAGAGGTCTTCGGCCCAACCGGAATTGGCCCAGCTGACGACGTGAAGACCGAGGATCGTGCCGTCGTTTTTGAATGCGGCTTTGTATTTGCTGAGGAACGGATGGCGTTTGCCGGACCAGGCCATATCGTCGTCGCGGTTGAGCCAGACGCGGACGGGACGGCGAGTGATCCATGCGCCGAGGGCGGCGAGTCCGCCGTATTGTGCGCCCTGGGTTTCTTTGCCGCCGAAGCCTCCGCCCATGCGGGGCATGATGCAGACGACGCGGGATGCGTCAATACCGAGGATTTCTGCGGCTTTGCCCTGAACGCCGGTTGGGCACTGGCTCGAAGCATAGATGATGACGTCGTTGTCTTCGTTGATTTCGGCCTGGGCACAATGGGTTTCGAGATACCAGTGTTCCTGGCCCGGGGATTCGACTTCGCCTTCGAGGATGAAATCGGCGTTTTTCCAGGCTTCGTCGAGATCGCCGCGGGCGATGATGTGACAACCCGGGAGCATGCTGTTTTTGGCGATGGCATCGCGGATGTCGATGATGGCTTCGAGGGGATCGATATCGACCTTGACCTTGGCGGCGCCTTCTTCGCAGGCTTCGTAGGTTTCGCCGAGGACGAGGGCGATGTTTTGGCCGATGCAGTTGACTTCTTTAGAGGCGAGCAGCTCTTCGTCGTGCGCCCATGAGGATGCATCGTTGACGCCGGGGATGTCTTTGGCCGTGATAACGGCGACGACACCGGGGACCTTGAGGGCATCGGAGGTATCGATTTGTTTGATGATGCCGTGTGCGACCGGCGAAACGACGATTTTCGAGACGAGACAATGCGGCGGCAGCGGCATGTCGTTGACGAACTGTGCACGACCGGTCACGTGTTTCCACGCGCTCTCGTGAACGGCATTTTCATGAAGGGGACTGATGCGATTGGGATCTTTCATGATTTACTGCTCCAATTGTAACGTGGAAGTGGGTCTGTAAAGTCTTGCAGGAACGTGATTTTCGAGGGTTTCGAGATAGAACCCGCGCAGGATGTTGCATGCAACGGTCTTGCGATACCAGGCGCTCGCGCGCATATCGCTGATGGGCGTGAAATCACCTTCCATCGCTTTGGCGGCAGCTTCGACGTTTGCTTCGTTCCATTCCTTGCCAATAATCGAGGCTTCGGCCAGTTTTGCGCGTGCGCCGGCAACTGCGGCAACGCCGCCGAACGAAAATCGGGCAACCGTCACGATGTTGTTGCTGTCGGTTTCGACGTAGCAGGTGCCCGAAACCGAGCTGATGTCGAGCTCAAGGCGCTTCGAAATCTTATAGGATGCACAGCGCGCATTGTCGGGAATCGGTGGAACATCAAAGGCATAGATGAATTCATCGGCTTCGATGGCGGTTTTGCGGTAACCGAGGATGAATTCGCTCATCGGGATGCTGCGGATACCGCGCGAAGAAATCAGGCGCACGGAGGCATTGAGCGCCATCAGCACGGGGGCAAAGTCGCCGACCGGCGACGCGCCGCCGACGGAACCGCCGACTGTGGCAATCTGCTTGATCTGATGGGATGCAAAGAAACGCAGGATGCGGCCGAACGGCACGAACTTATCCTGACAAGCGGCTTCGAGATTGGCCAGACGTGCCGAAGCACCGATATGCAGACCGGCATCGTCGATGGTGATTTCCTTGAGTTCGGGAACGTTGATCAGACACATGAAATTCGCGCATTTGCGCGCATGCTTGTTGATGAGCACCGAGACGTCGCTTGCTCCCGAGACGATCATCGTGTCGTGATGTGACGACATGAAATCACAGGCTTCGTCGAGCGTCACGGGTACATAGAAGCGAACGCCGTCGTACTCGTAATCGAGGGTGTCGAGCGCCATTTCGGGTTCGCGCAGTTTGTCGGCAAATTCGTCGTTTCCGGTTCCGGCGAGTGCGTGGACGCATTCTTTAATGGGACGGTAGCCGGTGCAGCGGCAGAGGTTGCCGGCCATCTGCTCATCGAACTGCCAGGGCTTGGTCATATCGTGGCGATAGGTGGCTTCGAACAGGCTCATCGCCACACCCGGCGTGCAGTAGCCGCATTGCGAGGCATAATGCTCGAGAATGGCATCCTGAACGGGATGGCGTTTTTCGCCTTTGGCCAGACCTTCGATCGTATAGAACTTCTTGCCATGCAGCATCGGCAGCAGCACCAGACACGAATTGACGGCGCGATAACGCGGCTCGGGCTTGGCAGATGCATCTTTAAAGACGACCGTACATGCGCCGCAGTCGCCTTCATTGCAGCCTTCCTTGGTCCCCGTCAGTCGAAGGACATCCCTCAAATAATGAAGCAGCGACATCGTGGGCGGCAGGCCCTCGATCTCGTACTGCACATCGTTAATCATGCATCGGATTTTGTTCATACCCTCTCTCTCTGGTTATCGCACCAAAGTGTGCCTTCTCCTTAAAGAATCATGTAGCAAACTGCGACGTCTGCCACATCATCAGAAATGAATTTTCATCCTTATATTTATACCGTTTTGAGCTTTGTGAAAATTCAAATTTGCTTTAATCTACGCGAATTTCCCACTCAAAAACGCAACTATGTTTCATAAACATCTGTTGAATTTGTCGGTGTGTGTAGGTAATTGTAAGTGTTATTTTTACGCAAGCCACCTACCAAGAAAACGAGAGTTGAATAAAATTCATCCATTATTCAATTGAGATATCAAATTGTATCTTTTGTGATAGGGAAGTGGGGAAGAAAGGGTGGAAATGAACTACCCGTTGTTTTATTTGAAAAAAATTCAAAATATTAATGTATTGCCGAATTATCATCTCAATTTTGCTTGCATGGATTGATGGATTGAATGATAATAGTGTATGCACGGGGTGTCAGATGTAGTTACCCCACTTACACAAGCCGGGTGAAGTATGAAAAAGGAAAAAACGGAGCAGCGTATGAACCAGTTAGATAAAAATATTCTTGAGACACTGCAACGGCGCGCGGATATTTCAAATAAAGATTTGGCAGCACAGAATGGACTTGCAGAAAGTTCCATGCTGAATCGAGTCAAAAACCTCAGAGAGAAAGGCATCATCACTGCATATCGTGCAGTAATTAATCCCAAAGCCATTGGTTACAATGTTCAGGCGCTGATTTTAATCAATCTGAGCCAGCATCAAATTCAGTCGATAGCAGCTTTTGAGGAAAAAGTTGTCCAGATTCCGGAGGTTAAGGTAGGTTACTACATTACGGGCCGCTATGATTATGCGCTTCACGTCGTTCTCCGCGACATAGATCATCTTGCAACGCTGACCAAAAATGTCATCTCCAAGCTTCCGGGGCTTGAGCGCCAGGAGACGTTTTTGATTTTTTCATCCATTAAGGAAGAACAGGGTTATTCACTCGACTACGCCATCTAGCCATGAACTACGAAAAGTATCTTTCGATAGGGCGCGAAGCCGCATCATTGGCGGCCAACAATCTCGCCAGACTCTGGCAGGTTCCGCGCGAAATATCGATTAAATCTGATGAATCGCTGCTTACGCAGATTGACACCGAAAACGAAGCTCTGCTCGTCGAATTTCTCGCCCAAAAAACGCCCGATTTTGGTTTTCTTGGAGAGGAAAGCGGGATTCATGAGGCGCGAAAGAGCGATCAGCCGTATTGGTATGTCGATCCTGTGGACGGGACGTCAAATATGGCGCATCGTTTTCCGTGGGCATGCATTTCCATTGGTCTGGTGGTCGAAGGGCAGCCTGTCGTCGGCGTCATCAACAATCCGATCCAAAAACATGAGTTTTATGGTGGTTTTGGATTGGGCGCATATTTCAACGGCCAGAAAATTCACGTCTCGCAAAACAGCGATTTTGCACGTTCTTTGCTTGCAACCGGTTTTCCGGTTGGCCCGCACAAGGATCAGTTCCCGAATCTTGAGAATTTTGGCCGCGTTTCTATGGCCGTTCATTCGGTGCGCCGTCCTGGCAGCGCTGCCCTCGATCTTGCAAGTGTTGCCGCCGGTTGGTTTGACGGTTTTTGGGAAATCAACCTCAAGCCATGGGATACAGCGGCTGGCGTCATTCTCGTAAGGGAAGCCGGCGGTACGGTGACCGGATTTGAAGGCGATGATTACGATCCCCATGTACCGTACATCATCGCGTCGAACGGCATCATTCATGATGAGCTCCATGCCATCGTGCGCAAGGCGGGATAATTTTGTGATTGCGCCTG
Organism: Myxococcales bacterium UBA4248; assembly: GCA_002395385.1. Lineage (GTDB taxonomy): Bacteria > Myxococcota_A > Bradymonadia > UBA4248 > UBA4248 > UBA4248. The sequence goes on along the minus strand of DGWW01000090.1, from coordinate 10,144 downwards.
CTATTGCCGGCAAGCCGGCAATACGCCTGGCGCATTGGCGCTATTGCATACGCGCCAATCATTTTTATTAGCAATGTACTGCCGATGTGTTGGTCATAGCATTATGCTTTGAGGTTTGGGAGTATCGCCACTAACTTCAGGCTCTAAGCGCCAGGCTCAGAGCTTATCAACACTTTCGTCATACAGAGTCTCTTTATTAAAGTAGATTGCACTCTATCGCGATTTGGTTTAAACTTTTTCTCTTGTGTTGCCATTTTAGTCATTCTTGGGGAATGCATTGGCATGATTGTTTTTCATGGTGAGGGAGTCATGTCCGATAATACGACACGCCGGGCTTTTTATTGTCAGGATTCGCTCTGGCAGTCATTTTCTGATTTAGCTGTCAAACGGGGATGTGCAGTTGACACATTGCTCAACGAAGCGATGAACGCGTATCTCCAGTCATATCCTGCCCCTATGCCACAAAATCAGAACAACTATGCGCAGCAGGCCTATGCCGCATCCCCTCAGGCATCCCCTGCGAGGGGGGCGATTTCACCTCATTCTGCATCGCCTGCTTACGGTCGTCAGCCAGCTCCAATCAATGCTGTGAGCCCAGCTTATCGTTCCGGGAGTTCAATTCCACCCGCCCCGGTTTCGCAGCAAGCAGGACGCATTCCTCCTGCCCCGCCGGCACAGAATTACCGCCGTCCGCCTTCCATTTTCGAAGAACCGGTTTCGGATGGTCCCATGCCCGGTGGTAAACCGATGGTCCTTGCTTCACTTTCGCAGCCTGCACAACCGCAGAATAATGCAGCCATGATCCCACAGCCACAGGCTTATGCCCAACGCAATCAACAGATCCCACAGGGACAGCCACCACTTTACATTATCTTTGGAAACCAGCGTTACACGGTCGAAAAAGACAAATATATCATTGGCCGTTCGTCCCAGCTTGCCGACCTCGTCATCCGGGACGGCAATATTTCAAGAAAGCATTGTGCTGTCATTTTTAAAAATGGTTCCTATTACATCAAGGATCTCGATTCGACAAATGGTATCGAGTTCCAGGGGCACCGCATCGACACCAAGCGTATAGAAGAAGGTGATCAATTCAACATTTGCGAATTCCATTTCACCTTCACCTATCGATAGTATTCATTCCGTCTACTTCTTTCGAAAGCCATGTGTTTACATGGCTTTTTTAATATCCAGATATGACTGAGCATCCGCATACCATTGATATCACAGCCCAGAAAGCACTGACTCGAGCCATACAGTCCCGATCGGAAGAAACAACCCCCTCCCCGGAATCACCTGACTTTGAGCCGCAAATACTTGTCAAATGCTTCAAATTTTTCCCATCATTCGGTATTGAAGATGCCCCAAAACTGCTGTCCTTGGTGCGCAAATATTTCGTTCAAAATCCTTCCTCCGCAGACATCCCTGCAATTGCCCAAAAAACAGTTGCTTTGCTCTCCCCCTTTAAAGCCCCTTCACTCGACACGAAATCCCTCATTCTTTTGAGTGTTCAAATCACCGCTGCATTACTCAGTTTAATGAAAAATCATGCAGATCTGGAGTTCTTATGTCAGGCTATCACAGATCTGGATTCAATATGGCAGGATGCCCAGACGGCAGCAGAAGGGGAATGTTCAGATGCAGGCACATCCACCCCCATAACGCCTCTTGCGAATGAAAACAGCTGCATTTCAGAATTCTTGATGGATTTCGATGTTTCTGCGTGGGACGAAATCGGCATCGGGGCGTTTGATCACCCTTGGCACCAGAATGATTGGCTGTCCCTGAAAGAAGATATTGCCTATCTCCTCAATGAGTCGCCGCAAGTCATTCCAAGGTATGTCCGATTGCTCATGATAGCCCCAAAATCCTGGCTATACGCGCAATATTGTCTCATGAATTCCGTCACACGGCACGCGCTCTATCTCATTGTTGCCAAGCAGCGAGCACTGCAAAACGAGTCCCCTGTTGCCGAATCTGATTTCGAAAGTTGGCTCCGACTTGAATCGCAAACCCAGCAGGCCATCCGTTCCTGGTTAAAACACGACAATCGTATTCCTGTTCAGGGCACCTTCTCGCCATTTATTTCTGCCCTCATTCGGCGTGAGAACAATCAGCCGGATTGGTATTCCGGATGGATCCGCAATGTCGAATTCAACATGCCGGCCAATCCCATCTCATTCTGGCCTTCACACGAGGACTGTCCTGCGGCAACAGATTTTCAGGTTTTCTGGCGTGCCATGGCATGGAGTGACGCTGGCGAGTATGGGAAAGCCTTGGAAATCGTCGAATCGCATTTGGCCGAGGGAAACAGCAAACCTATTTTGTGGTTACTGATGGCACATATATCCGTCCAATTACAACGCTTTGGACAGGCAGAGCATGCATTGACGCAGGCTGCCGATCAGCCACCTAAAATATGCGCCTTAATGGGAGAACCGCCGCGATGCATGTCCCCCGACCGATGGCAGCAATCTCTGGATATTGCGCATTTTCTTCTGGCACAGTCTGCGCTTGAGTACGCCAAAAAATCCCCGACCATTGAGCCATCTCTGCTCGAACTGGCCATGCATCACGGCAATATCACAATTGCTTCCGAAGCTGCACTTTGTGCATTTGATGCCCAGATCGAAGATTTATCCCAGACCATCCGGGTTTTGTCCGAACGCCATGACGTTCGGGAAGCTTTTGCAGAAAAACTGGCAACACGCAGAAGTCGCGATCATCTTGATTATCTGTGGGAATTTACCCAACAGATTCAAAACGCCATTGGTCATGATCCTTCTGTCGTGTTGCTGGAAGCACTTTCACAGCTGGATGATGCCTGGACAGCATTGGGCACACTCTCCAGAGCACTTCATGGCCTTTCACATCATAGTGATCTCTATTGGTGTGCAGCCGAGCTCTGGATCGATCTTCACTCGGAACTCCAATCCTATGATGAAGCAGTCATGGGTATTGTGGACAGCTTTGCAGAAGAGGATCCTCGTGCCACGAGAACGCTCATCTATCTGATTGCAAGACTTCCCAAAGCCGCTTACGGCATGCTCCAGACAATCATGACAGAAACGCTCGGGCGTGATGCTGTACATCGTGCTTTTGCACGCATACAGAACTATTCTGTCCAACCGACTCATCCCGAAGTGCTGTCTATCGACTGGGCAGAAATCGCTCAATGGATGCTGCCGTATTCCTGGCAAGCGATATACCGGGCCTCGAGGTATCAGTTGCATCCAACCCCGGAAGAAACTGCAAAAAAGGCACGTCGGGATCAAGTACTCGCTGCACGCGGCATAAAAATAAATACCCACGAAACAGCGCCCGATCCGGCCCAGTGGATTCATGAGACGCAAAAAAAAGCCAGCGATGCCTTTGAGTTTTAACTCATAGATGCCTCATCTCTGGCGAAAAAACAATGCCACTCCTAAGGATTGGCATTGTTGAATGCATTTTGTCTGATGATCTCTATTTTAAAATATGTAATTTGTGTATTTTGAATATGTAATTTGCGTATTTAAATAATATTCCAAATATCCTACATTGAATATCATGGTTTAATTGATTGAATTTAAAAGGATTTTTTATTTTTGTTTCTTGGCCTGAAAATTTCTATTGCCACCTGTGCCAGCAAATTGCTGAGCTCTGCGAAATGGAGATTTTCAATGATGACCTTAGATGAAAGATTCAAATCAGAAGCCCTGAGCCAATCCGATGCTTTACTGTCGCATGCCATGCGGTTGACCCACAATGATAAAGATGCCGAAGACCTCGTTCAGGATACCCTTATCAAGGCATACCGGAACTTCGACAAGTTCGAAGAAGGAACGAATTGCAAAGCATGGTTATTCCGCATCATGACCAACGAATATATATCTCAGTACCGCCATACACAACGCGAACGTGCATGTGTCGATCTCCATGAAGAGCTCGATGAGAATCAACCTGATAAATCCGATGTGTTCTTTCCGGATAATGAGTTTTGCGAGGACAGTCCTGACTTCAGTGATGAAGTTTCGTTCGCACTCAAGCATGTTCCGGATGATTTTAAAGCGATCGTCATCATGGCCGATCTGCAGGACCAATCCTACAAGGAAATTTCCGACAATCTTTCCATCCCGATTGGCACTGTCATGAGCAGGCTTTTCAGGGGCAGACAAATCCTCCGGAAAAAACTGCATGATTATGCGGCATCCCTTGGCATTGTGCGTGTATAACGCATAACGCACGCATCCTCTTCATTCTTATTCAAACTCGCCTCTTTGGATGTGAATCTCAATAAATGATGCATTCATGCTGAGGCAGGGCAATCATCCTTACAAACAATCGCTGTCTGACTGAAGGCCTCTATGAATACCGAAAAGAATCTGCGCTTTGAACAGGAAGCACTCCCTCACATGAAGGCATTGTATGGCCTTGCATTGAAATATACACATAGCGAGAATGAAGCGGAAGATCTGGTTCAGGAAGTCATGTATAAGGCTTATCATAGCTTTGAGTCATTTGACGATGGTACCAACTGCCGTGCATGGCTATTTAGAATTTTGACCAATACATTTATTAACAAATTCAGACACAAAAAAAGAGAAAGAGAGTTTATCGCGAATATTCTGAACGAAAATGAGCCCCGGGAACTTGAAACTTCCGAAAGTACGGAGAGCGTTCTCGAAAATACAGAAACCGCAAGCGGCAAAAACTATTTTTATGCATTTTCGGATGAGATTATGCATGCATTCAACAGCATCTCCAGTGAATTCAAGACCATCATTATAATGGCAGACATCCAGGAGCTGTCTTATAAAGAGATTGCGCAGAAGCTCAGGATTCCGATGGGTACGGTCATGAGCAGGCTGAGCAGAGCAAGGCAAATGCTGCGCAATGTCCTGGGGGACTATGCCGTTTCGCTGGGGTATGCCAGATAAGATCTTCGTGCGGCGTATGGCCATCAGCCATAGACGCACGGCCACGCCGTATTCGCCGATGGCGAATAGGCGAGGCTGCCTCACCAAAAAAATTATTTACCGAGGATGGCTGCATCCAGTATTTTTTGAGCGGTAGGGTGGTTTGGACGCATCGCCAATGCACGTTCGGAAAATCCCCTGGCCCTCGCGAACTGCCCAAGTTCCAGTGCATATTTGGCTTCACACAGCATGAGATCGAAGCGAACTTTTGCAGTCTGGTTCATCTTCTGTTTGACTTTAAGAAAAACGCGCGGAATGTAATCGCGGTACCAGGCATCCCCCATCTCTTTGCCATAAAATACGCTCGTATAGAGACGTTTCTGCCAATAGTCGTATGAATTGCCCAATGCGGATTCGGAATTCTCGAGATAGATGAAAAGCTGAGGATACTGTCTGGCACGAAGCATCGCATCCACCCGAAGTGTAAAGATTTCCGGCGTCAAGACATTCGGGGGTACGGTTTCGAGCAAAGCGTCACAACCTTCCTCAAAATCCATTTTCTGATAAACCAGGCACATCAGACCGATGTATTGTCCCGGATTTGAAGTTTGAACTGGCTCGAGTAAATCGATGGCATCCTGATACCGTTTTCTGGCCATGAGTGCCTGAATGAGCGATTTTAATGCTGCTGCATTTGAAGGCAATTCAATATTGGCAAGCTGCAGTGCAGACATTTCATGCATGGCTGCGGTTATTTTGCGCGAATCATCCTGTGCTGTCCGATTAAACAGGGATGCTGCGCACGTTTCATCCCCCAGTGCCAGGCAGCATTTTCCAAGGTGCATGGAGGTCCAGGCGTCATGGGGTGCTTTTTGGCTTGCAGATGTATACCACTTCCGTGCAGTTTCCCAGGTTTTCTGCTGACGTTCGCTGTTTTGCATCACGCCTTCGTGCACCAGTTTCTGAGCAATATAGCGCCGCAGTTCGTGACTTCCGGCCCGGCGAATCATATTATCATCGATTGCATCGGCACAACCGGCAACGCCTTGTCTGGTCACACAAATCGCCAGTCTGTGCAGAGACATCTGAGTCTGCCCATCCACGGCAACCGGCAAAGCCACCACCGCTGCTAGAATGCCTATCGAAACCGCACAATTTCCGGCGATCCACTCAATCTTTCGTTTTTTATCCAATTCGGAATGATCATGATCGATGCGGCCATATTTCCAGCGCAAACGACGCGCCTCAAGAGCACCGCAAAACATCCAGAATGGCAGGCCGACACAATAATACCGCATCCCGAAATCAAAAAAGTTCTGAATGGCTATGGCGATGATCGCGGAAAAAAATCCCAGCATCATGGGGCGTTCATCTTTGGCGTTCCAAAAGGTTTTACAGAAACACGCAAAACCCGCACACCCCAGGATGAGACAAATCAATCCCCAAATCAGCCCATATTCCATGAGTATTTCCCAATACTCATTTTCTGCATGACGAAAGTGCTTTCGAAAAGGAAAACTTTGATACTGCGGATATACATCGCGAAATGCCGAACGTCCGATACCCGCGCGTCCCCAATCTTCGATGAGATGCACAAAATCCCCATACATCTGAGTTTTTGAAATGGGTTTTGACGCGACAGTCACGTCATTATCCTGAACTTCATCTGTGACAAAAGAAATTTCAGTTTCCGCAAATTCGTCGCGAATATCCATCAGTTTAGAAGAGGAAATGAACAGCACGGCAGCGATGACAATCCCCGTTGCACACAGTGCTGCAAGACCATATTTCCATTGAATTTTTCTCGAAACGCCAAAAAAGAACACCAGGAGCAGGATTTGGCCTAACACCCAGGAAACGATGGCTCCACGACTGGCGGTGATGACGACGGCAATGCCGAAAACGACGTAGCACAGGAACCACAGGCTCTTTCTGGCGGTCGAATCCCGATGGCGTTTTGTCAAAAAACCACCGAGCGACATTAACGAAAAGAGGCAAAACAAAGCACCCTGGTGATTGGCATTGATGGGAAGCCCAATGTGCCATGCCGAAGTTTCGCCCGATTCGCCCAGGGCAATGGAAAATCCCAAATATTTTATGAACAGCAGTGCAAGCAATCCCGCACCGACCATGAGAAAGAGGTGACTCAGCCGGTGAATGGCACCGCGCGTGGCACATAGACGAAGCGCAATGACATAGACGCCAAATGCGCCGATGAGATTCCATAACCCAAAGGCAGTCCGTCCCAGAGAGGTCGTTATAAATCCCCAGTTGCGCGTCACACCTTCGAGTTCCCAGGCTTCACGATACCAATCCGCTGCCTTTGGAGAAATGATTCCAAGTAATGGCATGGGAATGGGAATCATGGACAGAAAGCACAGCACAATCATGAGGATGAGCATCCATCCAATGCAGCCAAACCCATGAAATGGTGACAGGATTTTTTTGGATGAATCTACAGATCCTGTCTCCCCGGGATGAATTCTCACCTTGAATCCTTTGTATGTCAGATATCCGGCACATCCCAAAGACACCAAGGACAGGAGAATTGTCGTTCCATAATGAACCCCCGAAGTCAGCCCCCAAACGATGAGCAGCAGGCAAACGATTATCCACAAAAAGCGTTCCAATTAATCACCTATGATACATTCAATATGAGATGAATCAGGCCATGCATGATGAATGACGTCATAATAATTCAAACATGCCCCGGCAAAACCCTGCCAATCCTTTGGAGTGCTGCACTTCCGAATTTCAAGCCGAAGCATAGGCTGCCCCTCAATATGGGTACTTCCGCTCCGCCCGATAACCCGATCCGGCATGACATACTGCCCGGAATGCACGTTCAGACGTGCCAGACTGGAATAACGGCTGCAAATACCGCATGCATGCTCAATCAATATGCCATACCCGATGACGGGATAGCGCCCGCAATCCACAACTTTACCGGGCATAATGGGATAGACCGGCGTTCCGATGGGCACGAGAATCCGAACATCCTCATCCCCATGAGAGACGGGATATTGATTGGCATGTTCAAAAGGAGGCAATGCAATTTCAAACGGGATCTGAAAAGCCCTGCACACCCACAGCTGTGCCAGGGCTGCAATTTTGCTCACAAAGGGCGCTGAAAAATCCCGCAGACGCGCCTCCCTCATGGATTCGATGGCAGTAAAGTCCGCTTCTTCAAGCCGAAGAACCATCTCATCACGGGTATCGATCAAGTCGACAGAAAAACTTTGAGAATGAATGACTGCCCGAAGTGGCTGTAATCCGGGATTTTGGATGACGCGCCTGAGTGATGTCGCCGCCCACTGATTGCGGTGCATTTGCCCGGGAATACTTGCAAAAGGCAACTTCACGCCATTGTCCAGCACGACATCGCCACGAATCTGAGCAGCCAAATGCTCGAGCCATGCTTTGAGAGGGGATTCGTGATCACCAAAGAGCTGGGATACCGCTGGTAAATTGTCTGCGCTTGTAATGAGCAAAGTGCTGTCCTGACAAACCAAGGCCCAGCCATCCGGAATTTCAATGACCGAAGCCTGATAAAGAGCTTCCTCGGACAACAGGTTCAACATCTGACAAAAATGCTCGATCTGCTCTGCACTCATTGGCGTCGTGGGCGTGATTTCACGATGACAATAGATGATACTCGTCTTTTCTGCATTCACAGCTGCAGGCAGTTTGGGATCCTCATCCCGGGAAACCGCCCTTCCATGTTGGATCTCAGGGAAATAAAGCCGAGTTCCGGGCATCAGGAATTCAGGATGCTGCACGTGGGGATTCTGCCGAAGCACAAAGCGATAATCGCCTTGTGCTCCATAAGCTTTTTCTGTCAGTTGGGAGAGCCTGTCCCCAGGGCTCACAATATAATGGTGACCAGGCGTCGGAACTGCATAGACATTTTCATCATCGAAAACGAGGTCCGGCGTTTCCCAACGTTTATTTTCCACATTTTTCCCCAGGAACCGGATTTCGTCATAAATCCGTCCATCGACACAGCCATATCCCTGATAGACAGATTCCAGACGCGACTTCCAGTGGACTGCATGCTGACCATGAAGTCTCGAAATCACAGAATCTGCCAGGGAAAGGCACTTCTGAGACTCCGCATCCCCGGATTTCATTTCATCAAAGATATCCTCACCCGCGACTTTGTCCAGATCAAAGAGCATCGCAAACCCACGCATAGATTCAATTCCTGCGCGTCTGGCATGCCGTTTGGCATCTAAAAAACGATGGCCGGCAAGAATATCGACTTGGGCGGACCTGGCTTCCGGTTCCGCTCCAAGACGGCTAAATCGGGCTTTGAGACTATCCGAAAGCGCATAGACTTTTCGCGATAAAATAGGATCGTAACGGAGAATGAGCTGGGATTCGAAATACCTTTCCAGGCATGCCTGGCCATTTCCGATGGCATCCAATAGTTCCGGAGCATCTTCCTCAAAACAACGTTCAACCACTGAATCCGGCCTGTTATCCTTAGGCTGGGACAATCGGCTCAGAAACCTAAGCAATGATCCATTTCTCAGCCCCAGACCTATGCCGTAATGGATGTCTTCTCCACGATCGGCCGAGATGACCCCAAAATCCTCCTGTCCGGAAATCCCATCCAGATAGCGATGCATAGAAAATAGACGCCGCGCAAGGTTCTCACGTCGAGCAGATAATTCAAGAATCGGCGTATCCAAAAGCTCCGAGGCATGTTGAGCAAACGCATAAAGACCGGAAATTTCCGAATCCAGATGAACCAACCGGGATAACACCTCTTTTAATTCGGCAATTCTAGGTAATCCCAGGGGATTGACATTCCCGCCCGATAGGACGCATGCACGCTCCAGTTTTTGAAGATCTTCCAGTACAGACCAGTCACCACGCGATACAGCCAATGGCTTCAACCGCTCGACACAGGCATTTAAGGTTTGCCAAAAATGCTCTATTTCCTGACTCGTTACCAAATTCGACTCCCATCTTAAAGCCACTTTGTTTATACCATAAAAATCGTTTTTTGTAACTGTTCAGCCCCTATGCTCTAATCTTAAGCTACTACTCAGCCGCCAGCCTTGTATGTTTTAACAAACGGATTTGTTCGAATCTAATGATGCTCACTTTTCTAGTACGACTGTTAGCTGTTTTGTAGGTGCTGAGGCTAAAGTAAATACAAATACTGTAGAGAGATGGGGGAGGTGCCCCATCGAGAGATAAGTTGGCTGGGGCTACGAAAAGTGATGAAAAAACAATAA
>DGWW01000012.1 GCA_002395385.1 Myxococcales bacterium UBA4248 | reverse complement strand
CTTCAATGAGGCTCACGAATAGATCGTGAGAATAGTTTTTGCCGGCTATTTCGATCGGGCTTTTTGACGCCCAGCTTCAATGAGGCTCACGAATAGATCGTGAGAATAGTCTTAAAGGCGTACATTTGGGCTACGATGGATCAAACCAGCTTCAATGAGGCTCACGAATAGATCGTGAGAATAGGCCAGTAATGCCTGCGCCAACAACATGGTACTCAGATGCTTCAATGAGGCTCACGAATAGATCGTGAGAATAGCCTGTCTTCCTAAAACAAAGGAATAAGGCCAAAAAGCGTGCCCGAAATCGAGCACCCTATGTAAAGGTATCAATCAATCAAATTTTAGTCAACACTTAAAGTCTTTCTTTTCTTCGATTGTCAAAGTGTGACGCGGTTTTCGAGCGAGTCTTGGAATATTTAGAGCACGTCGGTGCTCGAAACTGGTTTTAGGCTAAATAATTTGCACGCGAGGCTCTGGTATCCAATTCTTGCCAATATACTCAATGTCGGGAATCGGCTTCGACGTGGAAACGATACCAGCATCCACAAATAGCACCTGATCCTCCAACTGATGAATGCGGGAACGGAGCTTTTCTTTAAGCTGAAGCAGTTCCCGTTCATTCAATTGGCAGCAAAATACTGAATACTGTATGCGATCCCCATAATCCATCAGGATTTTGGATACGCGATTCCTGCGTTTATCGTTCACAATATCATAAGAAACCAAATAAAACCGTCTCACGTAGTTACCTCGTCACCATTCCTGGATAGTCGTGCGACATGCGAATCTGTTCACAAAAATGCCGTAATCACTAAATTGTCACCTCGTCACCATGCCCGGATAATCGTGCAGTTCACCTCTCAAAACTCTCGACAGCAATCGAACCTGAATGCGAAGTATTGTGCGCCACGAACATCGATATTCAAAAATGGGATGCGTAATCAGTTGATCAAGTCTTTGCTCAAAACACGCAATAAATGCTTTGCGCGCACTATCTTTCAGCACACATCCGTTGTGTGAAATGATAAAATCATCTACTTTGATGCGTCCGGTATTGATTGCAGTTATCACTGCAGAATCGACGACAAGAGGCCGAAATTCTTCCATTAAATCGAGCGCAAGTGCAGGTCTTCCGTGTCTGGGCTGGTGCATGAATCCCCACCATGGATCAAGGCCATTGGATACAATAGCAACCGTTAATTCTTTCACTAATAGCGAGTATCCAAATGATAAAAGGGCATTCACAGGATCTTTAGGTGGCCTGCGATTGCGTGCATTAAAACAGAATTGCGTCTGCAGTTCGTTCTTAATCATCGAATTAAAATACTCAAAGTAATGTGCCGCAATTCTCCCCTCAATACCTAGCAATGACTCAATTGATTCCACATTATCGATGTCATCAATCAGTATTTTCATCTGGCGCAGTGTTTGTTTGGGTACGAGATACCCATTGCGTCTGAGCATTGTGCGTTGGTTCTGCGCTTTGGCTTTAATAAATGCCTGTGCAAGTTTCAAACACCGATGGCTGTCAGCCGCAATCGCAAATTGTGCAGCCCTGTCAAATGCATTCTTCAACTCGAAACCATGCGTCATACCATAAAACCAGTGCCCCCCAGACATGTGTATAATTGGAATGCCTGCCTCACAAAGTTTTTGAACACAAGCAGTAGATACGGATATGTTGCCGCACAACACGAGTTCGGACACATCCTTTAATCCAAAACGTCCCAGCTCTTTCTCACCTTGTTTTACAGTGATGCTGTTGCTGCTTATTCCCACCTTCGCCCACTTTTCCTGAATATACAATGGAAGTGCATCCATTCGTGCAGAAAATAGCCGTCGAACGTCCGATATATATTCACGATTGAGCAACAAATTTGTCTCATCCGGCAAACATATCGGAGCCAGTGAACAACCAATGCACTTTTTTGAATGATGGAGCGGCAGCGGTTGTACACGCGTATCATCATCCAGCATCTTACGCACACGTGCAATGATATCCAGCGTTTTCACTTCAAGCGCATCATCCAAAATGACTCTGATGCGACGTTTTGAAGATGCATAATAAATCATGCCTTCAGTACACTGATATCCATGATCTCTCAGCAGCAAAGCCTGAAACATCAATTGTACTCGCTCGGGTTCATAGCAATTGAGCGGAACATCTGGCACACGGCCTCGCTTGATTTCAATTGGAATAGCCTGATTGCCTGATGTTTCAATGATATCCGGTTTCGCACATATTCCTAGTGTATTGCTGATAAGCATTGCGCTTTTTGTCACCACCGGTGCTTCGTCATTTCCTTCAAATGGATCGACTGGTTCGGGCAGTCCATCATTTTCTTCGTCAGTGCGTGCATGAACGACATGACCATGTTCTGTATAATAATTGTCCTCCCATCGTCCATCGACATAAATATAATATGCAAGTCTCTGACAATAGGCGTACTCTGTAGCCATCCTGGCTGTAATATATACAGACTCATCCACGATTCACCTCCGGTGGAATATTAGGTGTGCTGATAATATAAACTGGGATAGATATATATATTATCAATCCCAGTATTACTCTCATTCCCTGCACGCTTTAAAAAGGCCTAAACCGTAATGGCTGGCATATCCAAGACAAATTGGGCCATTAACTTCGTTTTCGAACTCGATACGGACAGAAAGTGGGTATTTACAGGGTGGCTGTTTGTCGTCTTCTTTGCGCGAACAAACAAACTTAAAGAAATATGGTTCCCTCTGGATTGTGATTTTGACAGGAGCTGGCAAACCGCGTGATGCACATTCTTTTCGTACCTGATCTTCGATAGAATGATTGCCCGATTTATGAATAAATCTCGGTGCAATAAAGGGCGTATAGCATTCCCAAACCTTTGATTTACAAATCACAGATGGCGTTTTGCCCCATCTGTCTTTGAGCTGTTTACGCATCATTTGCAATGATCCCACTCCAGCGACAGAAACTATCATTGCAGGACAATCTGTTGCATATATTGTTCTGATAGACATTAACGCTCTTTGTGCCTGTTCATCCAGTTTCATTGCTGCATAAACCAGAACATGATCGATGCGTTTGTCACCATCCAGATCCAAAGGAAGATAACATGCATGTTGATGAGGGCCTTTCAATGGATTGCATTCACGATCTTTTCCTATCAGACATGGACAGTCACATTTTTCTCCCTCATTCAGCGTTTTTGTCAATTTTTCTACGGCAGCCTTGTGTATCTTTTCCATCCACATCAGCGCGTCAGTCAATAATGGCCTCACTGTTCCTTTAACGGTATCGGATGTTAATGCCAACAACACGCATTCTACAGGCTCAAGATGTGACTTTACAAATGATACCTGTGCCGCTGCAGGTTCCAGTGCATCAGACTTTCGCCAGTAATATACTTTTCTGGAACCTGGTGGCTGGCTCCAATTGGCATCGCGCCATTGTGATGTCGATAGACACAAACATCCGAGGATATCTTCAGGTAACTTCAGGGCTTTAGATTTTTTCTGCGGTTTTGGCTGTCGTTTTAACCATTCAGAATAATAGTTTTGTTCAACAGGCGCATACAAACTGATTTGATCCCATCCCTGTCTGGCACAGTCATTCATATCCACTGGTTTAACCCAATTATCATCTGGTTCCGATGTATCTTCATCCAAAGAGGCTTCAATCCACGATTCTCGACGCCCCAAATAGGCCATGCTACAAACAAGGTTTTCAAGGCATCCAACTTCGCTTTCATTCAAGTCTACTGGCCAGTACACTTTTAACAGCTGGGAAGATGTACTATTCGATTCTGCAATGCGTACAAATGCATCCAACACCTTTGCACAGTCTCTTTTGGTAGAATCATACAAAGGCATATAATGTCGTGTATGAGCAACTGCTCCCACTGGCAATAAATAGGATGGCAGACAGGCAGAAAGTTTATTCAAAAGACTGCGTGCAGAGGCCGGAATGGTCTGAATATCATCCCCCCAGTTTTGTTTCGCAAAACCGACTGCAATCAGTGATCTGAGAAGACGCCAGGGAGATGGCGGCCATTCAACAAGTCCCTCATTCGCGTGGTTTCCCCATGGAGTCGCATGATATTGCCCGTTCGTAAAACGGATTGATATTGTAATGGACATGTTCCACTCCACTTATTGGTTAATGTAAAGAGTATATCTGTTCATCATGCTATCGGCTTTCGCCGATACGCATGATTGGCCGCGCTATTGCTTCGCAATACGCGCGGCCAGTGCGGCTATTTGCCTGCCAGTGGCATGGCAAATACGCCGCACCTGCTGATTATTCTTTATCCTTAGACTTTTTCTCTTTTGATTTGTCTTTTTCTTTATACGATACAGTTGTAATGTTGTTCTCGTTTGCAAAAAAACCGCTTTTTTGGCACGCCTGAATACTTTCCCGAACAGCCTTTTCCAAATCACTTAGTTCTGGCAAAACATAAGAATGCTCGTTTTCTGAATGATAATTATAGTCAGACTTTACTTTCAGATCACAAGCTGTTCTCAGACGCATGCCGCCATCAATAAATGATCGGATTTTGTATAAAGAAATCAGAATTATCAGATTGGTTACATCTTCCGGCAAACCATAACTATAAATCTGTTCCAAATCTATCGAGAAGTATGCGATCATTTCTCCCGATGTAAATTCTTCGCGATGAAATGGTACATTGCCAAAACCTTTTGACGTGTCGCCAGATGGATCGACAGAATCATTTTTCACACCGCCAGACGCCGCAACGTTGATATGGGTTGCTTCAATAAACGCAGACAAAGCACGTGGAATTCTCAAACGGCCACCGGCATAGTCGCTTTTAGAAATAAATACGCCATGTATGAGTGCATTCAAATCATACTTTGCTACAATTTCATAAAAGCGCTTTTTATTCACGATGCCGATTTCTTTGGGAAATTCTTTGGCAAGTATGTCGGGAATCGTTTTATTCTCTCCCTCAAGTATGTATGGGCTATTGATGCGATGCGCTTCAATCAGGCTGGATGTGAGATAATTGCCATCTTTGGTCACTTGAATATACGGCAGACCTTTGAATGCATCTTTGAGTTCCTGCCTGCCCTCATCCCATATCTGCAATTCGAGGCGATTGGCCATGCTTTGCGCGGATTCGACGAGCAGGCAATCGACATCACCGGCCTGATAGGTGGCTGCGCCCAGATCTGGAAATCCAGTCGGCTGAAATCGCGTTCCCTGAATGGGTTCTACGGGGACATTGAATAAAAGGCGACGAAGGTTGGTGCTTGGGAGAATACTCATAAAAAACTCCTTTTAGAGAAAAGATGTTCCTGTTGAACTTGTATCCGGGCGTTGCGGGGCGAAGTCCCGCAGAGGGGGTAGCGGCGTATTTGCTTTGCAAATAGCCGCGCAGGGGGAGACTTCCCCCAACAAATTCAACTCAGAACAAAGTTATAAAACGCATAGTAGTATGATGATGTTGCCTACGAATTATCCGTTTCATCGGTTGGCCTGCACAATTGCGAAATAAGACGCCCAAGTGCGTATGAATCGATTGGAAATAGCAACGATGCGGCGACGCGCTGTGCCAGGGATTGATTTGCAACAATTGTTTGCAGATAGGGTTTTAGACCAGATGAAGTCAATCGTCTGATAGCAGTCTGTCCTGCGGCTCGAATATTATTTGCGAGTAGCAGGTTCAGAATGGATGCGTCAGCTTTCACTGTAAACGATTGTTCCTTTTTCTGTTTTAACAAATCTGTAGGGAACGCTAAACGTATTAAAGAATAGATGGCAGGCAATGAAGTTTGTTCTGTATTTGCACCTTTCAATTTATCGTTTTCAATTGCATTCCAGTCTGAAATCGCCATAAGTGGCTTGGCAAGAGCCCAAATCTTATCGTCATTGAGAGATGCATTCAGAAAGGCAGCAATATCATTGAGTGTTGCAGAACAGCCATGCGCACAGGCAATCGGAAATGTTCCGTTTTGCATTTTTAAGATTCTACGGCGCAAAATATTTGTTGCATCCTGTATAAATTGTCCCGAATGGGCGACATATTCCGGGGAAGCTTTTCCGAAAGTATAAGATTGCCAGCTTTTTTTATCTGCATTCCATTCAAAAGGAAGGAAATACCCACGTAATGTATTATATCGCTCAAGCTCAACAGAATTGTCATGTTTTGAAGTTCCGCAAACATTGGCAAGTGATAGCGCCAGTCGCAATTCAGGTGAGTTTTTATAGTTTGGCAGTAAAGTTATCCACTCGGGAGGAAGATTTTTGAGCGGCATTGGGGGGCGATCCGGCATTTTTGCACTGACATGCGCTCCAAGTGCACATTCGAGTTCACCCATAGCAATCAGCAGCGTTTCCCAGCGCGCGGGACTGGCATTTTTTAATATAGCCATCAGGGCTTCATTTGTGCTGCTATAAAGCGATTTCAGTTTGTTGGATGCATTATCGCTGTTGATATATACAGCCATGTTATCCAGCCATTCGGCTGCATGATCGATGACTTCCTGATGTGCCTGAGCGGCAACATTCCAACGGCCAAGAGATATTGCAAGATATGCCTGACCGTTCCTTTCGAGGTAGCCATATCGTTCGAATGCACTAATGCCACGGGCTGTGCCAAGACGACCAATTGCACGGGCGATTTCGGCCGGATGTACTGCTGTTTTGTCTCCAAGCTGAACTCTGCCTTGTTCAAAAATATCAGACACTTCCCGAAGCGATGATGGCTTATTCCAGATTGGAACCCACTGTTCTCCGCGTGAGTTTTCACTGTTGACAGCTCCACCATAACCAATGCCCTGACCAAAGATGGCAAACGGCGCACTTCCTGATGGCAGCTGCTCTGTATTGCATCGACGAACGACGCCGGTGGCAAATAGAATGGCCCCTTCAAGCATTAATATATAATCCCAGGGATTGACGCGGCTGCCACAATCAAAAGTATTGCTGGCATTTGCTTTGCCGCCGACTGCAGCCGGCGAAAAAAATCCGATGGGAGATTCTGTTAATCCGGTCGTCACTTCTAAATTATAAAGTGCCAAATCCAACAACTGGCGTGCATTTGATGTTGCATGACAATCTGATTTTGATATTTCAAGCAACTCTGTTAATCTCTGCATGAAATTATTGGTAAAATCAAGGCGACCGTCATTTCCACCTGTTCCCAGTATGGCGGGATAATTAGGTTTTTCGTTGTCTGTCAGAATGGCTACCGCTGACAGCCATTCTGCGGCACAGTCTCTCAAATGTTTTTTTAGCTTCAAAATGAGATCAGTTTTTTGTTTATCTTTGGGCTGGTTTTCTGCATCACCCAGAATATTTTGAGCCATACTAATTGTATTTCTGTAGTTTTCAAAACGCTCAGACTGACTTTGAAGAATCTTATTAATCGCCTCCTGATTGTCTTTTTTATAAAAGCCGCTCCCGCCGTTCCATGGTGCAATAATTGGCGTAGGTTTGTATTCATCTGCAAAGAATTGAAGCAATTCTTCTCTGGATAAAAAAGAAGCTAGTACAGCGTGTTCATTTTCCCACCACAGACGGGCATTAGGGTCCTTTTGTTCGCTCACGAGCCGCAAAATGCCCAATGCTTTTAGATAGTTTGCCAATGGTGTTGGTGTACAGCCTGTAAGATGTATGATGTGAATACTCATAATAAAACCTCCGGCTATTCAATCGTGGACGGCACCGACAAACCTTTAGATGCCTGTATATCTGCAACGCGAACAAGTGATTCGAACCAGGCAAGCTGGTATGGCCCGTATTTTTCGATAATCTGATGAACTCGCTCGCTCCAGCTTGCACCGTAGCGATTGGACAATCCCATATTGGCAATATCCAAATGCAGTTCAACTGCTGGCGTTTGTATATTTTCATTATCCGGTAAAATGATATCAATCGTTGGAAGTATATCATTTTCGTATATGCCGCGAATTGGCATGTCGTATTTTTCTTTAGCAATTTCGCGCAGACCCTTTTGGTCTGCAGGTGTCGCATGGAGTGCAGCCCTGACTTTGCCATGATGTGCCGCGACCAGATAAATCAACAAATTGAATTCATCCCGGCTGAGTTCGTTCAACAGAAGTCCAATTTCTGACGATTGACCTTCTGATTCAATTGGTTTGATTACCCCAAGGTCAATATAATCCTGCCAATCTCCGAGCAAAGCCGGATGCATTCGATTTGTTTGAGCGAGTATTTCGATAATTCCAAGGGCGCTGGCGAATTCATGGCGAATCCATTTGTGCTTTGGCGGTTGCCATTTGTCTTTTGGGGCTTTTGCATAATTACAATTTGCATTTTCCTTAATCATACTTTGAAATTCAGGATGACACTTTCCATAGTCGTGCAGAGATAACGCAAGTAATAGAATTCTCGATATATCATCAGGCAATGAAAGCTTTTGACTAAAATACTTCCCCCAGTTGATCGCTTCGGCATCGTGAACAGCAATTGTCTGGTAACACTCGGTCATACTGAGGTTATCAGCATCCTGACCGGAGTCTGCCTGAACATCGGCTGGTGTGCTGGAATGATCCAGCTGTGGTATTGGTGCAACGACATCAGATGGATCGCCGGTAAAACCGCGTTCAGAGCTATAACCACCGACCTTTTGATTGAGCAATACAATTCTTCCTGGCTGAATCGGTGAATTTAACGGCTCCCAGCAGTTATCGAGATAGTTCCAGATAAATGATGTGGATTTTAAATCTTTTTTCTTTTCTTTCGCTTTTTTTAGAAATCCATCTTTAAAATTATTGATCGCATAAACCGGTACACTGCACAGCTCAACCCTGTTCGGCTGAATGTGATTGAGTTCGGAAATATCTTTTACGGAATCCAAATCTCGCCAAAATACACTGCAGTTTCTATCATCACCTGTGCGGATATATCTTGAAATATCCAAGTCAGCTCCCGTCAAATCTGCGGTTGTATCGAACAGTTCACCGATTTCGTGACGCATCAGCAAATGCTGTGGTTCGTAGGGATATAATGCCTGGACGTCATCGGGCTTCAGGCTAGCATCCAGTAAATCCAGGTGATACAATGAGGCGTCTTCTAGTTTTTTCACTGCCAAATCTCTCGCAGCGTTCAGTTCATCGATGTCGTAGGGAAGAGCATTCGTTGCTTTTGACGTGTCGATATCAATCACATGTATTTCGCCATGTCCGCCATATCTTGCGCATCGGCCAAATCTTTGAATCAACGATGACCATGGGGCTAACTCCGTCACGAGAATATCTGCGGAAATATCGACACCAGCTTCGACGACCTGTGTGGCAATTACTAATTTCTGATGCCCGAAGTTTTCCCGACTCAAAAAAGTTTCTCGCCACTGGTTGCGTTCGAACCCTCTGAATTGCGAATGAATGAGACGGATTTTTCTCGCAAGTGATTTGTCTTTCTTAATGATTTGCTCATACAGGTTCGTTGCGCGTTTGACCGTGTTGACGACGACTAGAATCGTTTTTTCGTCATTCAGGTGCTGCAGGTACATGGATAAAATGTAGTCTGTCAGCAATTTGTCATCCATGAAGTTTTCCAAAGCTAGTGGTTTATCAGTCTCTCTCCAGATGGACTGATGCTGATCGGATTCCGACAATTTGAGGATATCTGATTCGAGGAATTCGACCATTTGAACCGAATCGACAGATTTGAGCCATGATGGCTGAAGTGTGGCGCTCATCCACCATGAATAGCAAGGACGACACATTTTTTGTGTAACTTCATTGCGAAACTGCTGCAGCTGTGCGCTGGTCGCAAGTCCCACATCCATGAGCTGAACTTCATCCAGCACCCATAAACAATCATTATTGAGCAGTGAAAAATCCATGGGCCAGCGAGCGCGGGCAACACCATAGCCGCGGTTCAGAGCACGGGAGAGCAGCATATCCTGAGTCCCCACCAGAATGGCGTTCTTTTCAGGTTCAAGATGATAGTCTTTAGTTGAAATACCACCCATGAGCACATGAACATCGACATCCATATCGTGACTAGAGACGATTTGACGCAGTGTTTCTGCCGTTTGCTCGACCAGTGTCCGCATTGGGAGACACCACACAAGCCGTCTTGACCAATGCGCATTTTTTAGGACCACTCGCTGATACAGCCATGCCGCGGCCACGCCAAGTGTTTTGCCAAATCCTGTTGGGATTGAAATAAGGCGATTGCGAATATCTGCGTCTTCACCAAGTCTTAGCTGCCATTCATAGGGGCGCTTATCACTGCAGAGTCTTTCAAAAAACTGACCATACTGACTCATTTGATACCCTCCTGATGTTGTGGTCATCCATTATCGGCGACCTGATGACATTCAGTATGGCAGGTGAAGATTCATGAGTCAAACGATTTTTGATTTCCAGTTCATTTTATTTATAAAACTTTCTGTGGGTTGATTAATCAAAAAATTGCATCGCAGCCAGTTCTTGAATATGGTTAATCCGCCTGTGCATGCCGGCCTCATTGAAGCCAGTTTATTTTATTTATTCTTGGATCCAAAAGACCATTCCGGTAACGCACAGGTATTTTTTTTACCCTCACTCATCCCAGAGCAGTTTCCCTATTTCAGCTGTATCTGCCAGGTGCACCACGAGCGGCAGCCATTTGGGTTCGCCATTGGCGGCTTTTTTGCCCCAAAGAGCCTGTATTTTAGCTTCATTACCCATCTTCTACCCCATCAGGAACGAGTGCTTATTTTTGCATATTGGTGGTGTTCACCCATGGCGAGTGTACCTAATTGTTGCGATAGGCTCAAGCTGATCATTTAGCAGATCATTGGGCAAATTGGGAAATGATCCGGATTCGAAGTATTTCGATTTGGGTGATGGCGAAGATTGGCAAATTATACATTCGGATATAAAAATGGTTACAGTGTATCTGTAAATACGATTGAACGCACCATGGATTGGTGCACAGCCTGATGAATTGTGCGGTAGCAACAAAAAAGTCCGTATTTGATGGTAGGGGGACTTTATGTGGTCGCATGAAAGCCAATGGTGTAGTGCGTCGGTCTGTCAACGTAGATTATTTGAATATATGTGAGAATCGTATTTTGTGGCAACGGCTATCGGCTTATCGCCGATACGCCGTATGCAGCCGGCCTATTCCCTGCGGTCATACGACCGGCTATTTATCTTTGGCAATGCCGCATTGCTGTGCTTCGAATGCATGTCCGTACACCGAAGATCATATTGTGTAATCTCATTGGGCGTTGTTTTTACACAAAAAAAAGTCTGTGCGTATTTGCTTGCAGGGGCGACCCGAAAGCAAATAGCACAGACCAAAGCGGCGTAATGGCGCAGCCATAGCCGCGAAAAGCAAGGCGTATGGCGGCATTGCCGCCATAGCCGCGTTTAGAATATATTAATTAATCGCGTTCAGAAGATATTAATTAATTTCACATCCTGTAATTTCGATTTCGTCCGTATTGTTAGATTCGTTACATTCGACGGTCGTTTTGCCACCTTTGCCATCGTCATTGACGACGAGTAATATCTTATCAGAGACTTTGGATTGTATTTCACAGCTGACCGGCAGGCATCCACCGATGGGAACGTTCTCGGTAGTATAGGACGTGCAGAGCAGCGTTTTATCTCCATTTTCCTGGATTTGATAGAACGTGGCAGGCATCTTGCGGGCGACCATTTTTGTACCGCGGTTGCAGACGACAGCATTCAAAGTAATTGTGCCATTCTTGTCTATGCCGCAGACGCTGGCAGCATCGGTGAATTTACCGGTGATATCCGGTGCAGTATTGGCACCGCGGACGCCCTCGATATTCTTTCGATAGTTGTTCATGGTGGCATCGGTGAAATTCTGTTTCCAACTGGAAAGTGCAGGAACAGAGCCGTCCGGATTGATATTCGTAATCGAAAATGCATGCTGGTTCCAGATATCTCTGGAGGATACCCAGCGATCCAGACGATCGCGCAGCACGACCAGGCCCTGATGTGAATCGCCATTGCGATGATAGGCACGGCAAACCTTGCCATCGCTTTCTTTTTGCGGTGCAAGCGGTGTTGTACATTGATATTGCTGCATCAGCTTGCCTTCTGAATCGTATTGCCAATTGCATTGATCATCAGAGGTGCATCTGCAGTAGCCATCGACGCACTTTTGGCTGAAGCAATCGCCATTTTCGACGCATTTGACACCATGATGCAGTTCATCAATCTGAGTGCAGCCTGGTGCTACAGAGTTGGCCATGATGACGATTTCGACGGATTCATCCTTATCCATATCGGAGATGGTTGGATATTCGCGATCAATTTTGGACATGCGATAGCTCGAAAACAGGACTTCGCCGTTTTTACCATCGAGAATGCGCGTAAAACATTCATCGCTGTAGACGACTTCTGCCTGACCATCGCCATCGAAGTCGAACAGTGACGAAGAGGAAACGGTATTGTCGGCATCCTGGCTCTTAATGGACCAGAGAGTATATTTATCCTGGCATTTATCGTTCTTTTCTGTGCACTGGGGATCGAAGACGCTGTATTTATTTTTGCCGCCGACGGCGATTTCCGGCAGTTTATCGGCATCGAAATCGCCGATAGTCGGCGCACCGGCCTGACCTGAATTGACAGTAAATACTTTTTGTCCGGAAAGTGTATAAATACTGATGGATTCTCCGCTCGCGACGACTTCTGCTTTGCCATCAAGTTTGGTAAAATCAAAGGATTCCGGCTTATCGCCTGGGGTTCCGAAATCTGCAAAGGCAAAAGTTTCGCCATCGATTGCGAAATCATAGGCTTTTTCCCAGGAATTCTTTTTCGAATCCCATCGCACGATTCCCGAAGATGTAATGGCTTCGACGCTGCCATCCAAATCGAGGTCGCCGGCGATCGTCACACCTCCGAAGCCGGTATTTTGAGCCTTCGGATTGAGGCACTTTCCGTCTTCGCCCTGAAGGACATATTGCTGGTACAGAATTTCAGGTTTTCCGTCGCCATTAATATCGTGAATGCTGGCACCGCCCCAGGCTTTTTTGCCGCCGCATCCGGATGATGTCCACCCATTGACATATTTCTTTTGTTTGTCATCCCATTTGAATGTCGTGATTTTATCATGGGAATTGGAAATAATCTCAATTTTGCCGTCTCCGTCGAGATCGGCGAGGCTGATCTGGTCGCTGCCGCTGCCGACGTCGCTGTTAGGAATTGCTTGCAGTTCTTCGCATGTCTCTGCATTGAAGATACGAATACTTCCATCCATTCTTGCTATAATTTCGGAAGAACCATTGCTGTCAAACGGGGTGTCGGCGACGAGAACTGTCGATGCATCATTGCTACTCGCTTTGAGTGACCATGTACATTGAACGGATGCTTCAAACATGCCTTTTACGGTTTTAAAGACGCATTCTTCGTTAATATTATCCCGCGGACCGGTTCCATAGGCATAACATTTGTTTTTAACTTCGCACGCAGCTTCGGTACAGCAATACGAATCTGTGCCGCAATCTTCGTCTTTGGTGCATTCCCCAAGTGTCGAAATGCATTTCCCTTTGTCGCATGCTAACGATTCTGCGCAAACCCGATACTCATCGCATTCTTCGTCCTGCATAGCATTTGTTATACATTTGCCTTTTTCGCACCACGATGTAATTTCGCAAATATGATGATCGTCGCAATCATTACCGGGGGCAAGGTCATTGATCACACAGACTTCATCGATGCACTCCAAATCTTCGCCGCATCCATGTGAGTCACATTTTTCGCCAATTTTGGGGTATTGCTCACATTGCCCGCTATTTGTATCACAATAGCCAAAATCTCCGCATATATCCGAATTCTCGCAAGGAATTGTGGTTGAGCATGTTCCGTTGTAACACACACTGTCTGCGCATTCGGCTTCGGTATCCTGGCAAGCATCCCCGACTTTGAGCATGCATTTGCCATTTTGGCATGTACCACCCGTAGTGCAGTCGCTGTCTGAAGTACATTCTCCCGAAATATGTACACATACGCCATCTGTGCATTTGCCATTATGGCAAATTAAATCCGTATCATTGCATACAGCGCCATCTTCGACCAAAGTGACGCACTTGTCGTTTTGACAGATTTGTCCGGTAACACATTTTGTCTCACCACACTTTTCCTCAGGCTGAGGGGTGCCGGGTTGTGTACCATCGGATTTATTTTTATTGGAATCATCACTGCAGCCAGCAAACATACAAAGCGCTGCTAAAGCCCAAAAACTGATACGAATACTCTTTTTCATCATGAAATCTCCTTGGTGAATGAGAGAAATCCCGAGATGGGAAACATTCACTTATAATGGCTCCCTGGTTAATCTTTTGAGCAATCTGAATTAAAATACCACACACAAAAACAAGCTTAAAAAGTATAGAGGAATATTTGTGGGCTATTCAAGTGTTTTGGTGATGAAGTAAAAATTTGTTACTACTCAGCCGGGGCTCTGCCCCCGGACCCCGACAAAGGGCTCTTGCCGTTCGCAATATCAAATCCGCTTCGTTTCCCGCACCTATCGGTGCTCCAACTCGCGCATTTGATTTGCTCTCGGTGC
>DGWW01000269.1 GCA_002395385.1 Myxococcales bacterium UBA4248 | reverse complement strand
TTTTACAAACGGATTTGTTCGCATCTAACGATGCTCACTTTTTGGTACGAATGATAGCAGGTTTGTAGGAGCTGAGGCTAAGGTCAATACAAATACTGTACAGAGATGGGGGAGAGGCCCCATCGAGAGATAAGTTCGCCGGGATTACGAAAAGTGATGAAAAACAATAAATGATTGTGGATTCCAAAGAGCTCAGCCCAAATATAGGCGCGTAGCGCCATTCCTTAAAATTCCCTCCCTCGCCGATTCGGAGAGGGAGGGATGTCAGGCAAAGCCTGACAGGGTGGGTGAGGTCTGAGTCCGGGGCAGCCCCGGCTGAGTAGTAACGATTTCGTCTTATTGGCGCGCCTATCTGCGATACGGCGCGCTTCGGCGCTATGGCTGTGGGCCATACGCGCCTCAATTTTGTGGCGTGAGAAATTCCCTCAGATCCGCCAACCGTTCGTTGGCATCATGCCTCCCCAGTTCGTACATTTCCAGAATTGTCGCGGCATTGCGTTCAAGGCGCTTGATGTTCACTTTGCGCGACGGCCTGAACACAAAGACTTCCCCCGATTTTTCGAGTTCTTCGACTTGCCTCAGCGTCTCATTGTAACGCTCATGGCGCATCTCCATCGCATGTACAAAATCCGGATAACGCTTGTAGATCATTTTGACCAGCGTCATCTTTTCGGGTTTCTTGATATAGCCCGCCATCTGCGTCAACACAACGACTGTGCGCCGATACCCCTGTTGTCTCAAAAATTCTACGGGAATGCTGTCCATTGCCCCGCCATCGAGCAGCTTGTGCCCCTCAAATTCGACCATTTTTGATATGACAGGCAAAGAGGCAGAGGCGCGCAATGCATCCATTTCCTTGCCCCGCAATGATTTCGACAGATGGTAATAGGGTTTTCCCGTTTCGACATCGCTGCACGTAATATAAAAGGATGTATTTTGAGCAGATGCCTCGTAACTGTCGTAATCGAACGGGGCCAGGCGCGTGGGCAAATCTACGTAACAGAATTTCTCATTAATAAAATTACCCGTCAACAGCCAAGAACGCAGCCCCATAAAATGCGGATCATTGCTATAGGTCAAATAAAACCTTACACCGCGTCCGGGCTGTTTTGCCATATAGGATGTGGCATGGATGGCACCGGCAGACACCCCCGCGATGCCATCGTATTTCAGACCGCGCTCGTACATGACATCGAGCACTCCCGCTGCATAAATGCCGCGAAGGCCGCCACCTTCGACGACAAGGCCAGTCCGATTGCGATCATTTTCCTGATTATCTCGAGTTTCATTCATGCGATTTTCCATATTTTGTGGGGAAATTTCCATCGCCAAATTCATACAGGTCACTCAGATTGTGCTCAATGCCATTCAGTTTAAAGGTTTTGAGCCATTCTTTGAGTCTACCACAAGCCATGCCTCTGTCTGTAGATAAAATAAATCGTGCAATCATGCCCTCATAAACGCCATTGAGCACATCACTCGCTCGATATGCAGATTCTACGCGACATTCACAATGATCGATCACTGGGAATTCCGGCCACTCAAAGCCCTCAAATCCAATCTTTTCGATGGTTCCGGTGTGCCTTGCATAAAGTCGGAATTCAATAGCTTCGCGCCAGGGATGCATTGCCCATTTTAATGGAACTCTGCTGCACGACAAAGTGATTGCCATCTTTACCATGTCGATACCACGCGACATTTCGGTCACACCATGCTCGACCTGCAGCCTCGGGTTCAGTTCCAATAAATGGGCAGATCCATCCGGTTCCACGAGGAACTCGACAGTCCCCCACCCAAGATATTGCATCTCGCCCAGAACGTGCTTAAGATTCTGAGCAATTCGACACAAATGCTCATTATTATCAAGATCTACGGAGATTTCCAGCCATTTTTGGTGGCGCACCTGGGGTGTGCAGTCGCGGACACCGAGAACTTCCACGCCCCCAAGCCCATCCCCAAAACACTGAAATTCTACATGGGATGCACCGGCAATGGCCGGTTCGACAAAATAGCCGCCCAGGCATTGCGTTTTTTTAATTCTTTCGATGGCATTCGTCATATCCGCCACAGAATTGCACTGTTCAATGCGTTTTCCACCGCCCCCAAAGCGATACTTGAGCATTCGTGGAGTAAAAGGCTCATGACCAAGTGCGCCCATCCCCACCCGATCATCGCACAGGACAGCCGCATGGGGACACGTCGAAACCGTTGCCAATACTTTTAAGGTTTGCCACTTGTCCCCAAAACACTGCAATTGCCGGCTTGTCGGCCCGATAAAATGTATCCCCATGAGACGGCAGCGCCGCGCAAAGGCAAAATTTTCCGATAAAAATCCCCACCCCGGCAAAATGGCTTCACATCCGGTTTGCCTGGCAGCCTCCAGGATATCATCCTCATGGGTATAGGCCTCGCGGCTCATCCCCGTAAAGATGAGTTCATCCGCTTCTGTTTGCACAGGATTGAGACAGTCATCCCGGGCTGCAATACAGACGGCCTGAATCCCCATCTCATGGCAGGCCCTGATCAGTCGAAGTGCACAGTCGGCACGATTGGCAATGAGAATTCTGTGATACATTATTTAATTCGGAATTGAATGTGCAAAACTAAAGGGAAAGTCTGAAGCTATGGGTGAATGACGTTCAAATTAGCAATTAGTGAGCAGTGAGCAATTGAGTTTGTTTCCCTAAAAATCTCTCTGAAGCTAAAAAAATCCATCTTTTAGGAATAAAATCGAGGACGCCCCCATTAACTAACTGCTAACAGCTAACTGCTAACTGCTAACTGCTAACTGCTAACTGCTAACTGCTAACTGCTCATTGCGCATTCATTCCGATCCGGGCGCGCCTGCGGCACACCCGGCTATATTCTACGAATGAAACGCCTTCCAGGCGTGTCGATTCTATTGGAGAATTGCCATTCAATTGCTCACTGCTCACTGCTAATTGCTAATTGCTAATTGTATTGAAATCTCGATCTGTGATAATATCGCCATGTTGGCGAATTATCGCATTTATTTGATTTACCACTCACAACCCATCAAAGCAATGCCTCCAGAAACCAAAGCACTGAGCGATTTTCAGAACATCATTTCCTCTGAGATGGATCTCAAAGATGCCATTCGAAGCGGTACGCTCGATGGCTATGCCATCCGGAAAGTTGTCATTCAAAAAACCAGTTTTGATGATCGGCATTTTAACAATGTCCTCGTTCACAGCGTCACAACGCGTGGGCTTTCATTCGAATGTTTTGGTGCCAAAGCAGTTCAATGGACAGCGAGTGATTTGTGTGATTCCAGATTTCATTTCAGTGAAATTGACGAACTCAATATGCAGAACTGCCAGGCTCGCAAAGTTGAATTTGATCAGGCACTCGTACAGAATTCTGCATTTTTCACATCAGAGCTTCAGAACATATCATTCTCAAGCGCCAAAGTGGTGAAATCCCAATTCCAGGATGTGAACATGTATGGCGCAAGTTTCGAGAATGCCTTTGTGGCCCAATGCCAGTTTACGTGTTCAAATAATGGGAATCCAGAGCTTTCGCGTTCAAATTTCCAACGTTCGATGATCATCGACACATGCCTGAAGAATGCGAATCTTTTTGCCTCGAACTTTGCAAATGCCATTCTCATACGCGTCGATCTGCGCGGTTCGAATCTGACGATGGCAGATTTCCGTGGCGCTGTGCTCATCGATTGCCAGCTGCATCCTGACGATCGGGATGGTGCTTTATTTTAATGAACAATGAGCAATGCGCAATTGAATGCAAAACTAAAGGTGGAATCTAAAGCCAAGAGCGAATGATATTCTGAATGAGCAATGAGCAATGTGCAATTGGGACGCAAGTCCTTTAAAACTCTCTAAAGCCAAAAAACTTCATTCTTTAGGAATAAACCAGAGAACTCATTCATTGCTACTTGCTACTTGCTACTTGCCAATAACAAACTCACGCAGGTTATAACAACCCATTCATATAAAGGTGACAAATTCATGGCTTCGACAGCTCAACATCAGGAAATCAAGGCAGCATTAGAGCGTTACAGCAAAGAAGAACTGGTCGATTTGATGGAGCATCTTCTTCGCATTTACGTCCTCAATGAACCCGTCAAACTCGACGCAGCCGTGAGCAAACCCGAATCGCTGAAAGATCTTTCGGGTTATACGTTCCCTCAGCTTTTGACGCAGCTTCAGAACAGTATGGAAATGGAAGAGCTCGGCAAATTCCGCGTTACGCCTTATACGGTGTATGTCAACATCGGCGAAGCGGAGTTTGACCTCAATGGCCCGACGCCGACACTGGCCAAAGCAGCTCCCGCCGAAGAAGAACCAGCCGAAGAAATCAACGAAGAAGACATGAGCCCGGCTGAACGTATGGATGCCCTCGACAGCCGTCCCTGGCGAAGCGCGCCCCGCACGGCCCCAAAAGTTGTTTCCAAAGTCGAAACGCCGACCATGGCCGATCTTTTTGCCAACGACAAACCCGGCGATCGCGGTTTTGCACTATACGAACCTCCCACGCGCTTTGACGATGACGAAGATGATGTGGATGCACCGCCTCCCATTGCCGATGTAGCCCCCGGTGATGATCCCGAAGTCAAAAGCGACAATACGACGACCGATTTCGCCAAAGCAGCCGCTTCACGCGAAGATGCGCAGCAGCCGGCAGCCCCCGCGACGCCGCCACCGCTTGCCGACGGCGACAAACAAATCGATCCCTCCAATCGCTTTTCCATGCTCGATCTCGATTAACAGGAGCCAACCATGCCAGCTTCCGATATCATTCGCGTTCGACGTTTCTTCGAAAGGGGCGTCTACTTCATCGGTCAGGGATCTTACCCCGAAGCATGCACCAATTTCAAAGATGCCCTCCAAATTAACCCAAATTTCTTACCTGCGCGCACCCACATGGCACTCGCACTTGCCCATCAGCATAAATACGTCGATGCCATCAAACTCCTCGAAGAGGGCCGCAAACAAGTCCCTCTCCGCGATGACCAGCTCGTCGAAGTGCTGTCATTGCTCGGCAATATATGCCTCATTCGACAGGATTACCGCGCTGCAGTCTATTACCTCAAAGCAGCCCGAAAAATCGATCCGGTAAACGCCAAACTGAGACTCATGCTCTCCACTTGTTACTGCAAGTCGGGCCAATTTGCCGAAGGCCTCGATCTCCTTCTCGAAAGCGCAAAAGCTCACGGTTAAGCGGGCGCATTTTTATTGCTTTTATGGGCCGTGCTATCACCTGCGGTGATACGCACGGCTTTTTTTCGGGCTATCGGGCTTGCGCCCGATACGCCCTTCATTGTTGTATTTGGCTGCGCACACGCGCGTCGCGACATGTG
Organism: Myxococcales bacterium UBA4248; assembly: GCA_002395385.1. GTDB lineage: Bacteria > Myxococcota_A > Bradymonadia > UBA4248 > UBA4248 > UBA4248. The sequence continues at coordinate 9,826 of DGWW01000269.1, read as the reverse complement.
CCAACCGATGACACAAAAAATAAAACGCCGCGTGTCGTCAGACAGCGGCGTTAGCGAGCGTATTTCGCACAAAGCGAAATAGCGAGCAGCGGCGCCAAGCGCCGCTCATCTTCATTTTAATCATCAACCCTCGGGGGGCACAGGTTCTGCGGGAGCTTCTGGCTTTTTATCCGGCCATGGCAGCTCAACGCTCGCACCATCTTCGGTAAAGGTTCGTTTCTTCCAATTCTTTAATGTGGCAATGACATCATCGACTTTCGATTTGTCAAAAGCAGATGCGGTTGGTGTATCACCTGCGTGCGCCTCGGCTGTTTCATCACCGGCGAGTTGATACCACCAGATATTGGAAGAATTGTCAGCAGTCAGTGCACCAAGATTATGATCCTTGACGGCTTCGTAAGTCGTGCCGTCTGCCGTTGTGCTTTGGTGTACCATGCTCACGACATTATCCATGGTCGACTCGGCATGTTTCACAATGAGATCGTTAGCGAGTGTTTTGACTTTAGGATTGGCATAGACGGCAATGTTGCTCCAGGTGTCCTTGGACGAATCGTTCAACAGATGAGCAGTTTCGGCAGTCATCTCATCCACAGCAAATCCTGTATATTCGACGTCAGAACCAGAGGATTTATAAATGAAGAACACGGTTTTTGCGGCCTTCATGTTCTCACTGTGAAGCTGCGAATCGACGATAGTGCTGTCCGCCAGAGTTGCAGTCATACCGATGATATTGTTGGCAGCTTCGAGCGTCCCCGTCTCGACATTGAGATTGGAGATGACCGATTTGGCAGATACATTATTGTTGGCTGCATAGATATCGTTTGCCTTGATATTGCCGAGTATCACCTTGACATCGTCAATATTGGCCATTTTAGCAACATTGAGGAAAGCAACGAAATTTGCAGTTTCAGAATCGTAAGCTTTGACTTCAAATTGTGATTTTTTCACAGAAACTGCTTTTGTGCCATTGCCAAAACCATTAATCGCATAAAACGTCTTAGCAGATTTTGCCTGACCGATTTCAAGTTGATAGGACGAGATATCCGCCTGTGCAGTATGCATCAAAGAACTCAGCTCACCCGCAGATGCAACGTCATCCAATTTGATGGTGACATCATAGACTTCATTTTGAGCGATAGCAGATGCCGTATGTGCCAAAGCAGAAACGCGTTTATCAGCACCGGTCGATTCGAGTTTTTCGATATGCACGCGCGAAGCATAGATATCGGGTAAATACCCGGAAACACCGATCACATTGTTCGTACCATTGATACTTTTTGCCTCGAGCGTAAGTCCGGACACCTGAGCTTTTGATTTTTCGGAGAGCATGAATCCGCCGGCACAAACAGCAGCACCACAGCTCAATTCATCGAGGGTGACGGATGCGCCATTTACCATGATGGCAGAAGAATCACCGATGAGTGGCGCGAGCTGTGTGACCGAACCGGAATTTTCACTGGCAATGGCTCCGCTAAACTGAATTTTTTCGAAATCGCTGTAGTTTGCGTAAGCCGCCAGGGCACCGAATTTCGTAGCATTGTACCCGGCAACTCCATTGACGGTCGCAAAGGATTCGCCCGAAACAGCTTTTGCCAGTCTCATCTTGCCATTGACAGTAATATTCGAAATTTTGGAGCGCGAAACATATTTCGCAAAAACGGAAGAGACATCGCCCCGAATATTATAATTCAATGTAAGATCTTTTACCGTAGATTCATAGAGGACGTCGAACAGGGTATCATTCAGATCGCAGTTTTCTTTGCCATTCGTAAAGTGAATGACATGTTTATTGCCATCGAACTCCATCTGATAGAGCGAAATGGACTTCCATGTCCCATCACATCCCAGCGTGCTTGAGTGTACCTTGAGATCCGCGGCTTCAGACATATCGATATCGCGCATCAAACGAATGCGCAGCAGAGGTTTTTCCACTTTGACGGGTGCACCAGCAACACAAAGTGCATGTTTTGCATCGGCATCCTGTTCCGCACATCCATAGGCGCATGTATTGCGTTTGACGACGCCACCTACACATTGCAAGATCGCATTTCCATCGCAGCTCTCATGGAAAGTCTCTGCATCACAGCATTCAAATTCAGCAGGTGCTGCAGGTTCTTTGGGTTCGAGACAGGCAATGCATGCCCCCTCGCTGCAGGCACCGGCACAGGCCTGTTCACGCACCATGCCATCTTTACAGGTTAGCAGGACACCGCTGCCACTGCAGATATTTGCGAAGGTATCTGCCGTACAGCAATCGTACAGTTTCGAAGGTGTTTCTGTTTCGGTGCATTTATCTGGCACAGGATCGCCCGGTGTACCGGGCATCGGTTTGCCCTGATTGTAACACTGCCCTGCAACGCATCCGCCGGGACACGTATCGAGCGCAAGGACATTTTTCCCGGAAATGCTGTCTGCTTTGCAAATGACCCCATAGGTCGCTTCAGCACTATCGCCTTCATAGCAAACGAGCTCACTCTCGGCGCAAGGCATGCCGAGGGGATGTTTCGGCATGACGGCCTCAATTTCAGTCCGCAGACGCACGAAATCATTTGCAGTCCAAATTTCAAAAATCTGGCTGTCGCCATCCGTGACATAATTGCAATCAGCACCTTCCATATTCTGGGTAGGATTATAGATACAGCCATCCAACGGATCTTCAATACCATCGCCATCTGTATCGCTGACATCACAACCACTCGCCCCTGGTGCAGTCTTTAATGGATTAGTAGGACAAAGATCTATGCAATCGGGCGTACCATCTCCGTCAGAATCTGTAATGTTCTGGAAGCTGTCTTCCATCCCGCACCCACAAATGCCGGCTTTAACCTTTTGAGCAAAATCCGCACATTCATCGAGGCAATCAGGAATGCCATCACCATCGGTATCATCATCGGGTTTTCCGCAGCCACAGATTCCTGGGTTATCTTTTGCAGGATCTTCGGGACATTTATCCAGGCAATCCACAATTTTATCATCATCTGAATCCGTATCCGCCACACCGCAGCCACAGATACCAGGCAAATCTTTATCGTCATCATCGGGACACATATCAATTTTATCTTCGAGGCAATCGGCGATTCCATTCTGATTTTCATCCGAATCTGGCATACCGCACCCGCAAATTCCCGGGTATTGTTTTTCAGGATCGGATTCACATGTGTCGAAACAATCCAATGCACCATCGCCATCACTATCCTCATCGGCAATGCCACATCCACACACACCCGGTGCGGTTTTTCCCGGATCATTTGGACAGAGATCGATTTCTTCGGCAGAATCTCCGCCCCCGTCACTGCAGCCAAACATGGTGAAAATAACGCCAAGGAGTGCCAATTTTCTAAATTTGTTCATGATTTCCTCATACAAAAAAAAGCACAAAAGGAAACAAACTCCACCGAACAAGGCAGTTTAATGCAACATGCTGGTATAATAAAGAGATGGGACAATTTTTTTGCAACTTTTGGTTACTACTCAGCCGCCTTTCTTTTATTTTAACAAACGGATTTGTTCGCATCTCACGATGCTCACTTTGTCAATGCAGAATTCGGAATTAACGTCGCATTCTTAAGAAATAACCTAAAGAATTAAATAATGTCTGCTTCAGGTAACGGCTTATAGCAATATACGTCTCAATTCCGCATTCCGCATTCCGAATTAGAATTGCGAAGGCCGTTAGGCCTGAGCAAATCCGTTTGTAAAAACAAAACCAGCCCCCGGCTGAACAGTTACCCTGCGTGTTTTCAAAAATCTATGAAACGCTTGCAACATGCTGTCAGTTGCGTTAGATTGCATGTAGGTCTTGTACAGCCAACGCGGCTGTTTTTCGCTCCATTCCTTACACGGAGGGTAAAATGACGAAAGTGGAACTCAAAAATGACCCCAAATCCGACAAGCGGAAACAGAGCGTCTATTTTCCAGTAGATATGCTCGATGAAATTCAGAAAGAAGCTCTGCGTCAGGATCGCACGGTTTCCTGGATCGTCCAGCGCGCATGGAAAATCGCACGCGATGAAATCCTCCTCTATCCGTCGATCAATGATCCTTCCGGAGATGAAGCCCCCTCGATTGCGCCGATTACCGACGATAAAGACTAAGCATTGTCCACCAATGAAGGATAGCCAAACCTTCAAGTGAATTGCTGTATTTATTTACAAACGGATTTGCTCAGGTTTATTTAACAAACGGATTTGCTCAGGCCTAACGGCCTTCGTGTTAAATAAGATGTGAGCAACGTTCGTTGCGAACAAATCCGTTTGTAAAAAAATCAAAAAACAAACAGTGAGCAGCGTTCGTTGCGAACAAATTCGTTTGTAAAAAAGAATTTTCAAACGTGATTTCAGCATGTTCCTGTATGGATGACTATTCACAAGGAACAGATCTTAAAAATTTCTATTCATGATGCCTTTTGATGGAACAAATGCATTGCCGAATCTTTGGAATGCCCCCTATTTATGCGGCATCGGCGGCATTGGCGTCAGTGGGGTGGCACTGCTGTTGCTCGACTTGGGTATGACCGTTACGGGCAGTGATCTGCGTCGCAGCGAAATTACAGACATGCTCGAAATCCGGGGCGTTAAGATTGCATACGAACCCAGCCCCGATCGCGTCTCGAAAGCATCCGTCCTCATTACACCTACGAGTTTTCCACAAAAACACCCAGAAATTCTCGAAGCAAGAAAACGCGCCATCCCCATTCTGACCCGAACTCAGGCACTCGCCCAACTCTGCGCTGCACTCGGTGGCCACATCACGCTCTGTTTTGGAACGACGGCACGCGCAAAACTCGCCCGATTTGCCAAATATCTGCCCCACACCGGATGGTGCTCGGGAGCGGCTTGCACTGACGGCACCCCGCATGCCAAAATCGGAAACTCGATGTTTCTCGACCTCGACGAACGCGAATTCTTCGAACATCCGGAATTGTGGCAGGCCTTTCCCCATGCCGATGTCATCATCACCGACTGGCAGACAAATGCACAGAACTATTATCAACCACAGTGTACGTTGGATGCTTTTTTAGAACATGCCCAAAAGCGCCCCTTACCCGGCAGCACCATTTTCCCAATCCACGAAAGCCCGGATGAATTCGTATTTAAATATTTATCACACGAAACAGAGCGCGATTATAGATTTTATTTAAACAACGGCATGCTTTCCTTGTGCAGTCAATCGCTGCTTGACCCGATTCTCCCAAAAGGCATTCGCTATTCGGGGACATACGCCGATGCCGGTGCTCTTGTCGCTGCAGTCGTGTGGTTCCACGAACACGGTATCACTCCCCCCAACAAAGATATACGATGTATCGGATGGTTTAACCGTCTGCACAACGGCCAATACCACGACATCCGAATGCATCCTGTTAATATCCGAATTGCCCTCGAGACACTGCAAAGCTATACCCCGAATGTGCCTATCTTTGCAGCCATCAAACCATTTGCTTCGACGTTGTTTGCCTATTCTCCCGAAACATGGGCCAATATCTTCAAATCGGCAAATCAATTATATATTATTACACCACCCTACGAAGGCTGCACCGACGAGGATTGTTACCAATTTTGCAGCCAACTCATTGACAATCATATTTCTGCGCAATGTGTGACATTGATACAGGCAAAAGAATTAGCCAAAGACAAAACGAATTGGATTTGGATTGGTGCGCCGGATATTATTGGAAATTGATAATTAACAATTGATAATTGACAATGTTTAACAATTACAGAAGAAATAGTAAAATGCCGGAAATATTTATGAGTTGATTATAGTGGGGGCAAATAAATGTTTTTATTCACTGTCATTATGATGCTGCTTGCCACAAATCTTTTTTCGTTGCCTTATTTTTGTCAATGAAACTTGTTTTTTTGATGTAACAACAATACTTGTTAACAGACGGATTATTTCCTGACATTTATTAAACAGAATTTGCGTTTGCTTTTCGTTAAAATACTCCGTTCGTTGTAATAATTCTATCCAGTATTCAGATTCACTTGCTTCTTTGAGTGCGATTTGCATCTTATGAATAAAGTCCGCCTTGGACTCAGCGTTTGTTGCCTCTTTTATATTTGCTCCAATACTGGTACCACTCCTTAATAGTTGATTGGAAAGCACAAACTCTTTCTTTTCGTTACAAAGATATTTGTACGCTTTTACAATTTGAATTGCAAAATCCATGCTTTTCTCAACGATAGGATTTGACTCACTTCTCATCAGCAACTCCTTCTGCAATATGACAATTATCAATTATCAATTATCAATTATCAATTCCTCAAAGCCTTCCCCGTCGGCGTCTCTGCCTTGCTCAATGCCTTTGGCGTTCCCTCAAATATAATATTTCCGCCGCCGGGGCCACCCACCGGCCCGAGTTCAATAATATGATGGGATTGTGCAATTAAATCGAGATGGTGTTCGATGACGATCACACTGGCCTGTCTTGCCACGAGGCGCTGCAATGCCGTCATGAGATTGGCGACATCCTGCATGTGCAGCCCCACGGTAGGTTCATCAAATATAAATAAGGTTTTGGCAGTTTCGGATCCGTTGCCTGCAAGATAGGTTGACAACCGCAAACGCTGAAATTCACCACCCGAAAGTGTAGATGTCGGCTGCCCAAGGCGAATATATCCAAGTCCGACATCGCACAAAGTCTGCAAAGGCGTTGCGATGCCCGCATATTCCGAAAAGAAATTGCGTGCCTCCGAAACGGTCATACTCAATACATCGGATATATCTTTTCCGCGATATTTGACAGCCAAAACCTCAGGAATAAAGCGCTTTCCGTTGCATGTTGTACAAGGAACTGTCAAATCATTCATAAACATCATTTCGATAGTTTTAAAGCCGAGCCCCTCGCAATCGGGGCAACGCCCATACCCATAGTTGAATGAGAACATGCCCGGGTTCATCATATTATCAACCGCGAGTGGCTGGCGCGCGTAGAGCTGCCGAATGCTGGTATAGGCATCGGTCATGGTGGCCACGCATGCGCGCATCGATCGGCCAAGTGCGCCCTGTTCCATCATAATGACATTGTTGAACTGTTCAAATCCTATAATTTTTACATCCTGATCATAATCTGAATAATTGTCGTCCTGTTCTTCTGTTTCGGATTCATCCTCATCCGTGTCGGGTGCACGCATGAGCCAGTTTTGATATAAAACATCGTGAATTAAGGAGGTTTTGCCCGACCCGCTGACGCCTGCCACCGTGACAATCTGTCCCAGAGGAATATCGACGGATATATTTTTTAAATTATGTATCGATGCATTTTCGATTCGTATTTTTCGATTGGTTTTAAGGCCACTCGAAACGAGATGGGCACGCACATCGGCGCGCAGCATGTGTCCCGTAGGCGTATCGCTGTCATGCAATGCTTTGACGTCGCCTTCGAATATAATTTTGCCGCCGCCTTCGCCGCCGCATGGCCCCAGTTCAATAACATGATCGGCCTGCCCAATGACGTCCGAATCATGTTCGACGACGACGAGCGTATTCCCCATGGCCTGCAAGGCCTTCATAACATGGACAAGTTTCATGCTGTCGACGGGATGGAGCCCGGCAGTCGGTTCGTCCAGCACATAGAGCGTATCCGTCAAACCGCGCCCCAGACCGCATGACAGATGCAGTCGCTGTGCTTCACCGCCCGACAGCGTCTTGCTCTTTCGATTGAGCGTCAAATACCCGAGACCGACATCATTCATCGTGCGCAGCCGCAGCAAAACCGCTTCCCATGGGGTCACAGAACCCGCTTTCTTGACCTCGGCTTCATCAAACCCTTCGAAATAAGCAAGTGCTTCCGAAACGGTCATGTGCATGACATCGACGAAAGTCTTGCCATACAACGAGATATTGCGGGCAAGCGACGACATGCCCGATCCATCGCACGACGAACAAGGCTCGTAGCCCCTAAAGCGTGCCAGCTGAATCCGGCTTGTAAACTTGTTATTTTTCGACTGCAGCATTTCAAAATAGCCCATCACCCCGTGATAGGGCGGTTTGCCGAATTTGACGAGTTCCTGCTGCTGTGGCGTCAATTCGTTAAATGGCACATCGGTCGGAATCTTCTGTCGCTCGCAAAACCCCATGAGCTGTACCTTTCGGCTGTACGTGCGCGGCGTCCGAAACGGAATGATGGCATCGTCTTCGATGCTCAGATACTTGCGAATGACGCGATTCCAGTCGATACAGCTCACCGACCCGAATCCCGTACACACCGGGCATGCGCCGAGTGTCGAATTGGGGTCAAAATTCTCGGGCCGCAGTGTCGGGTAAACCGTGCCGCAATCCCGGCAGGCAAAACGCCGGTCAAACCGCAGTGTCACAACTTCATCGGGCTCTATGACATCGATCTTCAGGCAACTGTCGCCAATTCTGAACCCTTCTTCGAGTGCCTCGGCCAGACGTCCGTCGACGCCGACTTCGGGTCTGAACGTCACGCGATCGACGAGCACCGCAAATGTCCGCATATCCAGGAGTTTTTCGACATCCCCCTCGGACAGATCGACGATTTGATGGTCGATCCACAATCGCTGATAACCCGCTGCCGCAAATGCCGACAAACGCTGTGCCGGACTTTCGCCCTCTACACACGAAATCTCGGCATAGATCACGAGCTTGAGCCGATGTCCAAACGCCGCAAGCCTGCGCCCTATCTCGATATCCGTGTCGCGACCGACCTCTCCGCCGCATTTCGTACACCTCAGTTCGCCCATATTGGCAAACAGCTGCGCCGCATGCACCAACAGCTCGGTCACCGTCAAAATGGTCGAACGCGGATGGTCAAAACTGCTCTGCTGCCGCAGTGCAATCGCCGGCAGGCAATTCTCGATGCGGTCGATCGGCGGCTTGGGCATTTCGTTTAAAAACATCCGAACATACGTAGACATCGACTCCAAAAATCGCCGCTGTCCCTCGGCATAAAGCGTATCAAACGCCAGACTCGACTTGCCCGATCCGCTCACGCCCGTCAGCACGGTAAACTTCCGCATCGGAAACTGACACGAAATATTTTTGAGATTGTTTGTACGAACACCGTAGAGATTGATGGATTTCATTGTGTATTCTTTTTTCTGTGTATATGCGCTCGCTATGTCGGCCGGAGGCCGACATACGCTACGCGCGTGCGGCTATCTGCGATACGCCGCACTTCTGATGCGGACTAATCCAATCTAAAACCAACTATCGACACTAGGATCGAGCGCAACGATCATTTCATTGAGGCGCATCATGGGCAATCCCTGAATCGCCGTCGGATCATCGCATTCAATCGAAGTAAACAGCCGGGAGCCGCGCGATTCGATCATAAAGGAACCGGCACAGTCGAGAGGCATATCGGCCATGACATACCGGCGGATCGTTTCGTGCGTCAAATCGGATCGAAAATAGAGTTTTGCCTGATTCTGATATTCAAGTATGCGATCCCCGAGGCAAACCGCAAGGCTCGTCGCCAAAATCACATTTTTTCCCCTTTGGGCTGCCAGCTGCGCACATGCCTTTTCAACGGTGCCGGGTTTGCCGACGAGTACATCGCCATCCACCAGCCCCTGATCAGACCCAATGACAATATCATCCGGATGCAGCTGCGCAACGCTCAAAGCTTTGCCGCGGGCATGATGGGCTATCAATTCGAGTGGGTGCATGCCTTCGATGGCAATTTCTTCATACGACGGAGCAACGCATTCTGCGTCAAATCCCGCATCCGACATCAGTTTCTTTCGATATTTGCTCGTACTTGCAAGAATGAGTTTTTTCATTTTATTTTGTTGTTGTTTTTGTGGGGAGACCTTTTCTTTTGTGCCAAAAAGAAAGACTCTGTTAAACAAACGTGGATAAG